>JAITGS010000127.1 GCA_031280435.1 Tannerellaceae bacterium
TGAAATACTTAAAAGGAAAGAAGGAGATGAAATTGTTCAGATTTTGCGAGAAACTTTCGACTCTAATATATCCAATATACATTCAATGCCTGACGGTATTTATATTGATATGAAAAATATGAATGAATACGTACCTATTAAAATAATGGGAGATGGATTTCGCCGCTTTTTAGACATTCTGACAGTAATATTTGAAAACAGCAACCCTTTTGTTTTGATAGATGAAATAGAGAATGGCCTCCATTATACTGCTTATAAAGGCCTGTGGAAAGCCCTGTTAGCATTTGCCCGTCAACATGAAATTCAACTACTCGTCTCAACCCACAGCATAGAAACCCTCGAATGCCTAACCTCCATTCTCGACGAAGAAACATACGAAGATATGCGCGATTACACCAAAGTTATAGCCCTCGCAAAAACAAAAGAAGAAAAATTCAAGGCCTACAACTACTCCTACGAGGAGTTCAAAACTGCTATTAATAACGACTTCGAATTAAGGAGATAATTCATGGAAAAGACCGTATATATAATAGTCGAAGGCGTTGCTGACGTAAAATTTATTTCAGATTATATAGACCATATTAAAAATCTTGAGAATATAGCCACAACGGTGACAGTCCATAAAATAAAGGGCTGGACTGAATTGAAAAACATGAAAAGACCTATTGAAATACTGAAAAATGAAGGCAAAACAGTATTGGTTATTATTGATGCAGATACAAGCAAACAGGATGAAGGAGGATTTAAAACAAGAAAGGATGTCATTGGAAAGATTGGATTAAAAGAAGACGGTCTCTTCCTTCTCCCGAACAACAAAGATGACGGCGACTTGGAAACCCTGCTGGAGAATATCATCAAGGACAAGAACAAACCTATTTTCGAGTGCTGGAACAAGTATGAAAACTGCCTACGAAACTATGCGAGCCCTATAATCTTCGGCAATAGCGATAGGACACTAACCATTCCGAATAAGAAAGCCAAAATATACGCTTACTTAGCCGTGTTACTTGGCGACACCGAAACAGAAGAAAAGCTGAGACAACCACCAAACCGTAAATACCGGAACGCTGAACATTGGAACTTGGACTCTGATTACCTGAATCCCCTCAAAGCGTTCCTCCTCAAACATCTTTCCGAAGACTCAATCCCCCAGAACATGCCCCATTTTATCCTTCTTCGTTTGCATGTAGAAGGCGTTATGGGGATTGACGGGGACTTCGATCGCCACGTTCTCCGTTACCGACAGGCCGTAGGCTTCGAGCCCGACGCGCTTCACGGGATTGTTGGTCATCAGACGCATGCGATGAACGCCGAGATGGCGGAGGATCTGGGCGCCTACGCCGTAGTCGCGTTCGTCGGCCCGGTGCCCGAGGTGGAGGTTGGCCTCCACTGTATCCATGCCTGTCTCCTGAAGCTTGTAGGCCTTGATCTTCTCCATCAGCCCTATGCCTCGACCTTCCTGGTTGAGGTAAACGACTACGCCTCGACCTTCCTCCTCTATCATGCTCATGGCTTTGTGGAGCTGCTCGCCGCACTCGCATCGCATGGAGCCGAAGATGTCGCCGGTGGCACACGAGGAATGGACGCGCACGAGTATGGGCTCATCCTTGTCGAAGCTTCCTTTGATGAGGGCGATATGCTCCAGTCCGTTGCTTTTCTGCCTGAAGGGAATGAGGCGGAAGTGGCCGTAGGCCGTAGGCATGTCGACCTCCACGCCGGGGTCGACGGTCGATTCCGTTCGCAGCCTGTATGCTATGAGGTCGTGGATGGAGATGATTTTGATGCCGAATCGCTCGGAGAGCCGTACCAGATCCGGCAGGCGGGCCATTGTGCCGTCATCCTTGATTATCTCGATTAGCGCTCCTGCCGGGTAGAGGCCGGCGAGCCGAGCCAGATCGACGGCTGCCTCAGTGTGGCCGCTACGGCGGAGTACTCCGCGAGAGCGGGCTCGGAGCGGGTTGATATGGCCGGGTCGGGCCAGATCGGATGGCCTCGTCAACGGATCGGCGAGGGCGAGGATGGTTTGAGCGCGGTCGTACATGGACACTCCGGTGGTGCAGCCGCCGCCTATCTTGTCTACCGTGACGGTAAAGGGGGTGCCCAGCATTGAGGTGTTGACGCTCACCTGCATATCGAGCTCAAGCTCGTCGCAGCGCTCCTCGGTTATGGGGGCGCAGAGCACTCCCCGGCCGTAGGTCATCATGAAGTTTACCTTTTCGGGGGTTACTTTCTCGGCGGCTATTATAAAGTCGCCCTCATTCTCCCGATCTTCATCGTCTACTACTATCAGGAATCGTCCCTGGCGGAAGTCTTCCACTGCTTCTTCTATGGTGTTTAAGCGAATCTGTGTCATTGCTTTTCTGTTTGCTGTAAGTTTTCAATCATTTCTATGAGCTCTTGGCTCACTTTCTTAATAGTTTTCAGGTCTTGCCTCAGCAATTTCCTTCGGTAGACGGCTACCAGATAGAGGGGAAGCCCTACCGGAAGCGCTATGCCCACGGCAATGCCCGTTCGCGGCCCCAGGCTAAGTCCGAGCGGGCCGAGCAGGCCCATTACGGGGTAGTCCATAAGCTTGTTGAGGATAAGGATGTGGCTGGAGTTGGCCAGCTCTTCCACTATGGCCTCCATTTGCACGGATATTGCCTCCGCCTCCGGCTCTTGCCCGCCGCGTTGCCAGTAGGAGAGGTATCCCGGAAAACGTTTGTGGCTGCCAAGCCAGCCGGAAGCCGAGCCGGCAAGTTCGCCCAGGCGATCAGGCAGCGTGGAGTAGTCCGGATTATATATCACCACCTCTTTCCACGCTATATTGCGGAGCTCCCGTTTTCCTATTATGCGCTTAATGGCGTCGAGATAGGTGTCGGCGTTCAGGATGGCGGAATCATTTATAGCTTTCCATGTCAGGAAGATTCCGAGGGCGGCAAAAACGGCCGAACTCAGCCACATCCCCTCCCATACGGGCCACACCGCATCGCGGGCCATCTTACTGCCAATAGTGTTTACATTATAATATGCTATGAAGATGAGCACCGAAAGTATTACCGGCATCCCGAAGCCACCCTTGCGTATGATAGCCCCCAGGGGGGCGCCAATGAAGAAAAATACTATGCAGCCGAAGGCAAGCGTGAAGCGCGTATGCCATTCCATCATGTGCCGGCGCACCTTTATGGAATCCTGGTCGAGAGTTGCCCCCCGGAAAAAGTAATCGGCCTTGTATCCCTCTATTACTGCCTTAGTCCGAGACAGTATGGCCCCACGGCTGAGCTCGAGCTGCTTCCGCATGACGCTGTCGAAGGGAGCATGCCGGATTGAATCCGTCGCCCGGCGGTCTATCACCCCGTGCAGCGTGCGTTTGTATGAAGTACGATATACCGCTTCGGCATTGACCACCCTTATGCTGTCCAGTATAACTCCGACGGAGTCTACAAACTGCCGGAGGCTGCTGATGCTTTTTCCTATATACTGGTTTTGGAAAAAGGACTCGTCCGTGCGATTGAAGTTAGCATCAAATTCTATCAGGATCTCCTTGGTAGAAAACGATTCTCGCCTGTATGCCACCGGCTGCACGCCCGACGAAGCCGAGCTTTGCCTCTTCATGTTCTGGAAGGCCTCCCCGTTGTACAGCGTCAGCACCAGGAACAATTTATCGTTCGACGTGCGCAGCCGGCCCGAATCCGCCAGCATTACCATCACGTTATTAAATCCGCCCGTGTTATCATATATCATTACTCCCTTCAGCAGTCCCGTCTTAGGGTCCTTATCCCGCACATAGAGGTTGTAGCCTTGTATTTCACTGAAGAACACCTCCTCAGGAATGTTCAGCTCAGGCGATTTCATCTTCATAGACGAGATTAGCGTCCAGAGTTTAACCTGCGACACGGGCATAACCGCATCCTGGAAGAAGAACGCGCCCACGCCGGTGCAGACCATCAGCAATATCAGCGGCTTCATAAGTCGCATTATGGAGATACCGGCGGATTTTACGGCCAGCAGCTCCAGCCTCTCGCCGAGGTTTCCGAAAGTCATGAGCGAAGCAAACAGAATGGCCAGCGGTAGCGACATCGGCACCAGCGACAGCGCCGCGTAGAACATCATTTCGGCC
This sequence comes from Tannerellaceae bacterium, assembly GCA_031280435.1. GTDB lineage: Bacteria > Bacteroidota > Bacteroidia > Bacteroidales > Tannerellaceae > DFXE01. The sequence goes on from JAITGS010000127.1 coordinate 4,100, forward strand.
AATACGGCCATGCTCAAACCCTTGCCCACCATTTCGTCTATGTATTTCCACAGGAATTGCATCAGCACTATGAACCAGCATATAGCGAAGGTCATCGCGAAAAGCGGGATGAACGTTTGAAGGATAAAAGTATGTATACGTTTGATTCCGAACATGGGGCCTTGTTTTACGGGAGGCAAATCTACGCAAATTCCGCGACTTTCCCGCCGGCCGGAAACTGTGCGGCAAAAAGGCACGACCTTTTCCCGGATGCGGGAAGGTATAAAAAAAAGGCCGTGACCCTTTTCCCGCCGGCGGGAAGCATGCCCACCATGTCATTCCCGCGAAGGCGGGAATCTCCGATCGAAAGACGGTTACGATTGTAGTTTTTTTTTGGCAATAATACAGTAGAATCGTCCCAGATCTCGATCGGAGATTCCCGCCTTCGCGGGAATGACATATTATTCATGCTTTCCTGCCTGCATGAAACCATAAATCCGTTTTTGTAGCCGGTAATATTTCCTCCGGAAACCGTCAAACCGTTTTTTACATCGGCAATATTTTGCCCGGAAGGTTTCAAAATTTTTTTGTAGTCGATAATATTCTGCCATAAAACCGTCGTTTGGTTTTATCGGCCCCAATATTCTGCCATAAAACCTCCGTTTCGTTTTTGGGGCCCCAATATTTTGCCATAAAACCGTCATTTCATTTTGGGGCCCCAATATTCTGCCATAAAACCGTCCTTTCGTTTTTGCGGCCCCAATATTCTGCCATAAAACCGTGAATCCGTTTTTGCGGCCCCAATATTCTGCCATAAAACTGTCCTTTCGTTTTTGGGGCCCCAATATTTTGCCATAAAACCGTCGTTTCGTTTTTCCGGCCCCAATATTCTGCCATAAAACCGTGAATCCGTTTTTGCGGCCCCAATATTTCTCCATGAAACCTCCAATCAGTTTTTACGGAGCCAATATTCTGCCATAAAACTGTCCCCGAAAAAAAATGACGGTTTCCCGGATGTGGGAAGGCTCGAACAACGGGTCATTCCCGCATGAGAGACGATAAGAGACGAAAATATTAGACCCCTATAATTCTCCATATTCCATACAATTGCTTTTCCGGCATGCGCCCACGCCGAAATGGAGGCGTCGCGGCATTTTTCGGGAGGGCTTCAGGGGGGAGGGGAGGGAATATCGGATTCGCTTACTTACCTTTGACGCCGCAAAATCATAATAACAAAAAGTAATTTATATGGCACTACAATGTGGAATAGTAGGGTTGCCGAACGTGGGTAAGTCCACGCTCTTCAACTGTTTATCAAGCGGAAAGGCGCAGTCCGCCAATTTCCCCTTTTGCACTATCGAGCCCAACGTGGGCGTAATTTCGGTGCCGGACGAGAGGCTGGCATCTCTGGCCGAACTTGTTCGGCCCCAAAAAGTTGTGCCCACAACCGTGGAGATAGTAGATATTGCCGGATTGGTGAAAGGCGCAAGCAAAGGGGAGGGCCTTGGCAACAAATTCCTCGCAAATATTCGTGAGACCGACGCCATTATCCATGTGCTGCGATGTTTTGAAGACGATAACATCGTCCACGTAGACGGGCGGGTCGACCCCGTTCGCGACAAGGAAATAATTGATGCGGAGCTCCAGATCAAGGATCTGGAGACGGTAGAAAGCCGTATTGCCAGGGTGCAAAAACAGGCGCAGACGGGAGGAGACAAGAATGCCGGGATGCAATTCGGCGTTCTCTCACGGCTGCGCGATGCTCTTGTCAAGGGGCAAAGTGCGCGCTCGGTTTCATTTGATACTAAGGATGAGCGGCAGTTTGCGCGGGAGCTCTTTTTGCTCACGGCCAAGCCGGTGCTCTACGTTTGCAACGTCGATGAGTCCTGCGCCTCTACGGGCAATCCCATGGTCGAGGCCGTGCGGGCGGCGGTGCGTGATGAGAATGCGGAGATACTCGTGTTGGCTGCCAAGCTCGAGAGCGAGATTGCGGAGTTCGAATCATACGAAGAACGCAGCATGTTCCTGACTGAGATAGGCCTTCCGGAGTCGGGGGTGAACCGCCTGATAAAGTCGGCTTACAAGCTTTTGAGTTTGGAGACGTTCCTCACGGCCGGGCCACAGGAGGTACGGGCATGGACGTACTCCCGCGGAAGCAAGGCACCGCAGTGTGCGGGCGTGATACATTCCGATTTTGAGAAGGGCTTCATCCGTGCGGAAGTTATCAAGTTCGAGGATTACATTGCTTACGGCTCCGAGGCCGGGGTGCGAGAAGCCGGAAAGCTTGGCGTGGAGGGGAAGGATTACGTGGTGCAAGACGGCGACATTATGCACTTCCGCTTCAATGTATGACGTCGGCCGGAGATGCGGGACGCTTTCCTGCATCCACGGCGGCGTCAGGGCGTTTGCTATAATGAGAATTTCAGTCCGAGGAAGAGTGTGCGCGGAGCGGCGGGCCCGTACACGTAGGCGGCGTCCTTCCCCGGGCCGTAATCGAGGTCGTCCTGGAAGCTGTTCAGTATGTTTTTGATTCCGCCGCTGATTTCCGCTTCCGTTACTTTCCCCAGATGAAAGTGCCAGGCCACTTTGAGGCCCATATCAAAGAAGCCGGGCGTTTGCCGCTCGCTGTCCGTACCGTTGACGGTGTGCTTCACAAGCATGGCTCCGGTATAATTGCCGAAAACGGAGGCCTGGAGTTTGTGGGACAGCGTGAGGTTGGTCACAAAGTAGCCGTAGCTGTCCGGCGCACGAAACATTTTGCGCTGGGGGGCAAGCTTGTCCGACCATTGCTCCGGCTGTGTGTACCGGCTTTGCTGCAATGTATATCCTATCTGCATGTCAAACCTTCCGGGCAGTGCCGCCTTGGCTTCGATGTTGACTCCCTGCACGCGGGCTCCCGTGGCGTTTCTTCTGGTGTAGATAATATTTCCCTGTGAATCGGTGCCGGTTTTTTCGAGGGTGAAGACATGGTTGAGGGATGTGAAGAAAGCCTCGGCCAGGACATTGGTTTGCAGCCTTCCTATGGTGTGATAAAAGTCGGCGGAGGCGCTAATGCTGTGGGAGTACTCCGGCTTGAGGTCGGGGGCCAGCTCAATGAGGCCGAGCACCCCTCCGACAGCCTCTATGTGCAGGTCCTCGTTGTAGGCCTGCGGTGCGCGGTATCCGCTTGAGTAGCTTGCGCGGAAGTTGAGCACGTCCGACGGATTGAACCGGAGGGTTCCGCGCGGACTGAAGACGGGCCGGCTCATGAGGTTATGCTTGTCGAGGCGCGCACCCAGGAGCAGGCCGAACCGTTGGCTCTTCCATTCGTTCTGGACGAAGCCGCCGGCGGTGGCGCTTGTCTGCCTTATGTCACGGCTGAGAGCAACGAAGCTGTCGTGCATTCGGTTATGCGTGTACTCCAGGCCGGCGGTGAGCTCGGCAGGCGCCCATGGCCCGTGGAAGGCGAGCGTGTATTGCGATCCGGCCACGAAAGTCCTGTCGGAGGTGTTCCCGTAGTTGTCGGTACCCTTCTCGGCTGCAAAATAGCTGTCGCGATTGATTCCCTGCGCCGAGGAATAGAGCGCAAGGCGGTGCTTGTAATCCGGAGAGAAGAGGCTGAAGGTGATGCCGCCGCCGTTGATGTTGTGGTTGAGGTACTCGGCTATGTCGGCCTGGTGCGGCGGCAGTTCGAGATGGTTTCCACCGCGTCGCATTTCCCTGATGTGATGGTATTCGGCGGTGAGTTTGGAGTACAGCCCCGTGCGGTAATATCCTTTGAAGCCTACCGTCTCGGATTTTATGGTGGGGATGTCCGAGAAGCCGTCTCCGTTATGGTCGTAAGCCGAGCGATCCTTTACGATTCCGAAGACATATACGCCCGCCTTGTGGTCGTCGGAAACGAAGGAGCCGTTGATGGAGGTATTCATGTCGAGAGCTCCGCTCTCTCCGATGAAGTTCGTTGCATTGGCTATGCTGAGCGAATTGCGCAGAGGCTCCTTGGTGATGATGTTCACCACCCCTCCGATAGCGCTGGCGCCGAAGAGGGCCGATCCTCCTCCGCGAATGACTTCTATTCTCTCTATCATATCGACCGGAAGCTGTTCGAGGCCGTAGACGGCGGCAAGCGAGCTGAATACCGGACGGCTGTCCATCAGTATTTGCGAGTACTGCCCCTCGAGGCCGTTAATACGCAGCTGCGTCGTACCGCAGTTTCCGCAATTATTCTCGACCCTCAATCCCGGCTGGAAGCACATTGTCTCCGCAAGGTTGGAACTGGAAACCGCTTCGAAGAGTTTTGCGGAAAGGACGTTGACGATGATTCCCGATTCCTGCTTCTTTGTCTCGTTGCGGGTGGCCGACACAACGACCTCGCTTAGCGCCAGGCTCTCCTCCTCGAGCTCGAAGTTGACCTCAATGGTTGTACGCGCCTCAATCCTGACAGTCTTTTCGGCGGGCCTGTACCCCACATACGAGGCCACAAGCGTAAATTCTCCTACGGGCATATCCTTCAGAAAGTAGTGCCCGGTGGCGTCGGTGGTGATGCCAATGGTTGTTCCTTTGATTACTACGGTTACGAAGGGGAGGTGTTCGCGCGTTTTTGCGTCTATCACATGTCCGTTCACGTTGGCATCCTCCTGTGCGGATGCATATATAAGGATGGGGAATAAGAGCATTATTCCAAGATATAATGATTTCATAAAGTGAATTGAGTTTTATAGTGCAGGAAGCTGTGATCCTGCCCTTTGTTAGACAAATAATATGAAGGGAAAGCATGCGACAGGCTGTGCGCATGCAGTGTTGCAGGCCGGAAGCCATGCCTGCGGCCGTATGAGGCTAAGCCCGCGGCGGAGCCCTCAAGCCGTAAGGCAGGCTGAGGCTGTTGTTCCTGAGGGAAGGCAGGCCGAGGTTCCGCCTTATCCTTTTACCGGCAATGGAGCAGGTAGTGACGGCTGTCGGTGCAGCCGTAGCCAGCAGTTGGGATAGCTGAGCGATGGTTTGCGATTGAGCCTGAGAGTGTCCGTGACCCGGATTGTCGGCCGTACCCCGATAGGGATGCGAGTGCGTGATAAGCCGGCCGTCGATGATGTGGGAATGAACGAAGAGCGTGGTGTTAGCCACATAGCCTACGAAGAGCGTAAGCAAAAGAGCCGAGATAATCCGGCTGCGCCTCCTGTTTTTGTTCATTAAATCCTTATTCATATTTATCACGTATGGCTGCAAAGGTAATAAAAGATTGGATTTAAGCGTGTGCCGGAAGATAGGGAAACCCGCTAAAGAATCCCCATCATCTTATTCCGCATACATAGCCTCTATCTGCGTCTTGTAGCGTTCGAGTATAACCGGGCGGCGGAGCTTGAGGGTGTCGGTGAGCTCGCCTGTTTCCATGGTGAAGGGGGCGTCGAGCAGGATGATGCGCTTGACTTTCTCGTGCGAGGCAAGGTCTTTCTGCCGCTCTTCCACGCGCGATTCCATGAAGCGGACTATGTCGCGGCGGGCAATCAGCTCGCTGCGCGAACAGGCAATGCCTTTTTGTGCGGCATAGGCTTCGAGGGCTTCGAAGTCCGGCACTATGATGGCTCCCACGAACTTGCGCATGTCGCCTATGACGGCTATCTGGGCCACGTAGCGGTCGTTGCTCATCAGCATCTCTATGGCTTGAGGGGCTACGTACTTGCCGTTCGATGTTTTGTACAGGTCCTTGATGCGCTCGGTGAAGTAGAGCGTGCTGCCTATGAGGCGTCCGGCGTCGCCGGTGCGGAAGAAGCCGTCGGGGGTGAAGACTTTGGCCGTTTCCTCGGGGCGCTTGTAGTATCCGCTGAAGATGGTTCGGCCGCGCACGAGTATCTCGCTGTTCGCCGGGTCTATCTTTACTTCCAGGCCGGGCATCACGGTGCCTATGGAGCCCATGGTGGCGGCTTCCTGCGGGCAGAAGGATACGGTGGCGGTTGTTTCGCTCAGCCCGTAGCCGTATACTATGGGGATGTTGACGGAGCGCAGGAAGCGGTTGACTTCGTCGGACAGCGGGGCTCCGGCTACGGGGAATATCTTGCCGCGCTCTATTCCCACGGTTCGCTTGATGGCGTTGAAGAGCAGCAGGTCGTATATGCGGAAGCCGAATTCTAAGGCGAGCGGCGGCTTCAGTCCTTCGTTTACGTATTCCATGTTGCGTATGTATCCTATCTTGACGGCATGCCCGGCTATCTTGCGGAGTATGCCGGGGAATCCGGCAATCTTGTCGTGCACGCCGGCGTATACTTTCTCCCAGAAGCGGGGCACGTTGCACATCATGGTGGGATGCACTTCGGGCAGCGTTTGCTGTATGTTCTTGGGGTCGCGGTTGATAGCTACCTCCACTCCCCAGGTGAGGCATAGGTACGACCAGGCCTTCTCGAAGATGTGCGTGAGCGGCAGGAAGCACATCGAGAGGTCGCGGTCTGTTACCTGCGGCAATCGCTCGTGGTGAATCCGCATGCACTCGGCAAAGTTGTAGTGATGCAGGGCCACTCCCTTGGGCATTCCGGTTGTTCCGGAGGTATATATTATGGTAGCGATGTCCTCGTCGAGTGCCGCCTTCATGCGTACCTTCACCACGGTCTCCATGTGGGCGTTGTTTCCCAGGCGCATGAAGTCTTTGAAGTAAACCGATGATTTGTCTTCGGGATTGAGCCTCACTTCAGGGTCGAACACCACGAGCAGCTTCAGCCCCGGGCAGGTTTTGCGTGCGATGAGCGCATTGTTGTACTGGAGCTGCTCGCCTACGAACAGGGTGGCTATCTCGGCATCCTTGATGATGTACTCCACCTGCGCCGGCGAGCTTGTTGCGTACATCGGCACGGGCACGGCGCGGTTGGCATAGGCGGCGAAGTCTGTAACGAGACATTCGGGCATGTTCTGCGAGTAGAGCCCAATGTTGTCGTGCTCGGCAATTCCGAACTCGGCCATGGCCTGTGCGGTGAGCATCACTTCTTCGGAGAATCGGTTCCATGACAGTCGGCGCCATTCGCCGGTGGCCTCGTCGCGGTATCTGAGGGCAGTCCGGTTGCCGTACTTCGCGGCCTGGCGGTGGATAAGCTCTGCGTAATGTATATTATTTAATGTGTGCATGATGATTTGAATTATGTTGGGTGGGCAAAAGTAAGTCATTTTTTTAAGGGAGCTCCCAATGAGCGGATTTTTCCGAGCCTGCGCGGGAAGAGGCTATGCAAAAAATGGAGGTTAGCCTAAAATTTTCGCACGAAATAGCGATTGTGGAGATTAAGCCGAAATTTTCGCAGGCGACCTCCATCGTGGAGATTTCTCGCGAACGCGTTCGCAAGCTTTAGCGATGGTGGAGATTTCTTGCGAACGCGTTCGCAAGCTTTAGCGATGGTGGAGATTCCTTGCGAACGCGTTCGCAAGCTTTAGCGATGGTGGAGATTCCTTGCGAACGCGTTCGCAAGCTTTAGCGATGGTGGAGATTCCTTGCGAACGCGTTCG
>JAITGS010000137.1 GCA_031280435.1 Tannerellaceae bacterium
ACTGAAGGTTCCCGTGCATGCACTGAAGGTTCCCGTGCATGCACTGAAGGTTCCCGTGCATGCACTGAAGGTTCCCGTGCATGCACTGAAGGTTCCCGTGCATGCACTGAAGGTTCCCGTGCATGCACCGAAGGTTTCCGTGCATGCACTGAAGGTTTCCGTGCATGCACTGAAGGCCGTGGAAATCACAAGGATAAGACGCCAGTGTTTTATTGCCGGCGGAGAATTGGAGGATTATCCCGGCCGACAACAAAAAATGGGGCTGTCGGATAAGCCGGCAGCCCCGTATCATTAATATAAAACAAACCTACTTCTCCAACTTTTTACTCAAGATCCCTTTTCCGCTAATAGTGATCCATCCGAAAAGTAAGCCAATAAAGCCATAAATTATTTCCACGCATGCCGCCGTGCCGAAAGCTGCATCCGGCACATATGTCATTATCCCGAAATAGCAGCCCGAAGCAACAAACATAGCCGGAATCAAATCCGCCCAAGGCACTTTTTCAAGATAAAGTACGAGAAATACTACAATAAATACAGCTATCGGAACTGCAAAAAACGGAGTGCAGGAAAACAGTCCGGCAATCAAAATTATACCGACCGAAAATGCAATGCCTATAACATATCCAATCGCTGCACGAATACCTCCTTTGCCCGTACATCCCGAAAAGAAATAAACCGCCCACGCAACAAAGGCAATATAAGTAAAACCCTTCTCCGAACCTATGGGCATATAGGGCTTTATCAACTGATCAATACATACAATTATAAAAGCAAGAATAGCCGTATAGGCCGAGCCTACTGCAAAAGATATTGATTTCATATTACTATATATTTAAGTATTAAAATTCCCTTTTTTTACTCTCATAAAACATATTTCCAAGGCTTCCTTACGAAAGCTTTGCAGAGCTTGTTTGCCTCGTTGTCGTTCTTAAACTCCTCTTTGGCAGGATCCCAGAACAGCGGCCGTTGCAGTTCATAGGCAATGTTGGCAAGGAAACAAACCGATGCGGTACGATGACCAATCTCTGCAGTCGAAATAGGTTGCCGGCGAGTTTTTATGCAATCCAGCCAGTTGCGATAGTGGTCATTGCTTTCATACAGCTTAACGTCGCTGTCGGTGAATGTTTTAGTCAACAAATTACCCGGCATCGCTTCAAGATATTCTCTGCTTATGTCGATAATTCCCTTGCTTCCGATGAAGCGTACGCCACTGCCTCTGCCGAAATTTTCGTGCGTCATAGGCACCCCGTTGTCGTATACAAAAGTGAGATTCTTGTGATCTTTGTCCGGCGGATAGATTGTAACCGGGCCGCTATCATCTTTTCCCAGAGCCCATTGTGCAATGTCGAACATGTGTGCGCCCCAGTCGGCGGTCATGCCGTTTCCATACTCTTTATAGTCGCGCCAATTGGGAAAAATGTCTCTTTCGATAGGAGGAGCAAGCTCCGCATTGTATTCATTAAATACTGCCGGGCCTATCCATAAGTCCCAGTTAATGTTGAAAGTGTTTTTCTCTGGTTTCAGATCATACTTTTTGGGCGGCGGGCCAACGCTCACCTTAACTTCCTGTAAATCGCCAATATATCCGTTGCGCACAAGCTGGCATGCAGTGCGGAAATTTTTCCACGAACGCTGCATATTGCCGGTCTGATTGATACGTTGATACTTTTCGATAGCTTGCACCATCAACCTTCCCTCTTCTATACTATGCGAATATGGTTTTTCGCAATATACATCCTTCCCGGCTTTTGCTGCTTCTATTACCATCATTGCATGCCAATGATCGGGCGTTGCGATTACAACCGCATCTATTTCTTTGTCGGCCAGCACTTCGCGGAAGTCGGTGTACAATTTCAATCCTTTGGATGGTCTAACCATTTGTGCATACATACCTTGCGTAACGGCCTTAAAGTTCTCAAGTTTCGCAGGATAAACGTCGCAACCTGCAATAACTCTCGCACGCCTTGCAAATTCCGTCACAAGATAACGACCTTGCTTGCCGGTACCAATAAAACCGAGCGTAATTTCATCACTTGGAGCCGTGTAACCGATTCCGCCCAATACTCTGCGTGGAACGACAGTCAGAGCCGCCGCTGCCAGCATACTTTTTCCAATAAAACTTCTACGGGATAAAACATTCTTGTCTGTGTTTGTCATAATAAATAACTGATTAAGTATTAGATACTATTTAATTTTAATGCCTGCAAATATATATGATTTTTCCTAAGCTACAAGTTGCGCTGCTTGAATTAGAAATGCGGGCCATGCCGCCTGCCTACGCTTCGCAACATTCTCTCCTATAAAAGCCTCTTTAGACGTGTTCCTATAAGAGAAAAAATATTTGAATCGCAAATTCTGCCTTTAAAACGACTATTATTAATCCATAAAATCCATAAATCTCGGCATTTAACGGCATTTACATTTAGTAAAAGATGATTTATTTTTTATCTGATACTTTTCCTTTAAACCACCCTTTAAAGCAATAGGATATTCATAAAACGCTTTGAATATTTTAGATACATCTTCTCTATTCAATTCATAATTTAATTATGATGACATTTTGAACTCTATTAATGCATTGAAATAGAGAAACCGGCAAAGGTTTTCATATATAATAACTGCTAATTGAGCTAATCTTTATATCTATCTATACTCTATATTGCCATTGCATTATTTACTTTGAATAAATATAGATAAACTACATTAAATCAGGATATAATGTAACTGCTATATCCTGATATTGAGAGATAAAATATCCTTCTGTTGCATATATTCCTACTATTTCAATGCTATATTATTATTGCTGATGCTATATAGGCTCAAATATTATTTACTTCTATATGTTCGCAATAATCCATTTGTAAACATGGTTTACATTGCTGTATTTTTGAGATTGAACTTTTATTTTTTTGTTGCAAATACTCTTGATTTACATCGCTAAACCGAGAATAATATTGCAATTATTTCCTTTCGCAATATTTGTATACTTTTGTTTAATTGCGTCGAAAAAACAATGTTTATCAATGTGTGATAAGTGCGGATTATTGTTCTGTTTTCATATAGAGATATTGAGTTCCGCCTGCGCCCTGTTTTTTACGTCTCTGTGCACGTTTTATCCATGCCTTGCTGCAATTAACCGGCCTTATACAAATGGGAATGTGCGCGCCAAAACAGGAAATGGGCGTGCACAGCGACTCGATGAGAAGGAAGACTGATTAGTCGTTAGGCCTCCTCAAAAAAAATTGGATAGCTGAAAAAACTGTGGAATACTCCCGCAATCCTTAGGTAAAGTATGCCGGAATGAAATATATAGCTTAATGCCTCTATCCCGGCATATCTACATGCCGGAATATATTTAAAATCGGCTTATTCTATAACTTTTGCTTGCATGGGACCTTTTTGAAGATTGCCGCTAACAATAATTGGGCATCCCCAAAATATATCTCCGTCATTAAAATAGAATTTGAATTGATCTTTCAAAGAAACATAAATACTTTCGAGCTTTATACGTTGCATAAATGCCTCTTTTTTTATCTCTGTTTCATCTGCGTCAAGCCATATTTTATTTTTGATTTTCACTAATCTTCGAGCTGCAAATTCAATGATTCGTAGATGCCATATTGTCTGATCTTTCACTAAGCTTTTTGCAATCATAAATGCATTAGCCAATTGTTGCCCGGTATAGTTTTCTATTTCTAATGTAACGGAATGATCATTCCATTTGATTTTATTGGTATATACATTGCGTCTTTTATCTAAAATGAAAGTTCCAAGTAGCTTATCTAAGCACATTACCGGCTTTACTTGTTTCTTCAATATCATATTGAATTTATAACTTATGTTCCTGTTCTCAATAAAATCAATTAACAGGAATAGGTTCTCTTTTTGTTTGACTTTTAATGATATTATACTATCGGGTAATAGCTGTTCCGATAACTCTTTTATTTTGTTATTATCAGCTTTGGTTGTAACAAAATAAGTTCCTCCAATAAAAATCTCCTTTGATTCAACAGGTTTCCATGCAGTTATTTCCATGCTTAATTCAAAGAAACTGGCGTTCTCTACTTTGGCATATACAATAGGCTTTGTGCCTGTTATGATTGAGATTTCCTTGATCTCATCTCCAAATTTAGCATTGAATATTTCAATTTCATTATTCATATAATAACACTCTGTATTCTATATAACAATATCGATAATCTCTAATATATAAGTCTATACAACTACTATTATCTCCAAATGTTTGGCATGAATCTGACCTAAGAAACAAAATAAACCATTGGAAATATGATAAGAAGTAAGTATTTTTAAGGCTGAACAAATAAATACGAATGCAATCTTCTTATCTCTTATGAACGCAAATATAATAGAATTTTGTTATGTAGCCGACTAATTCAGCAAGAAATTTGAGAAGATAATGAGGAAGAGATGACAGCCTACAAAGGTGAGACTAAGGGTATAAGATGAGGATTACTGCATTAAATTGCAAGACAATTATAATTCTTGACTATTTTCGCTCCTAATAGTTCAAGAACTTGGAAATACTTTATAATTAGAAATGAAAAGATATGATTATGAATTATGAAATGTCTCTATAATTAATCTGTGAAGCACAAACGTGTTCTTACATCATCATAAAATCATTCGGAAAAAAATTTTATCTTTGTCCAAAATAATCTTAATTAATACAAGTATGGACACAAATCGTCGCTCTTTTATTAGAAAAATGACTTTAGCAGGGATTGGAACGGCCGGAATGGCTGTGGGCAATCATGTCAATGCGCTTGAAACGGGAACGGCCGATCAGCAGGCTCAACAACGCAAAAAGCCTGTTTCCAAGGATGATGGCAAGACCCGCTTCGGATTTATAGGTACAGGTTCGAGATGCCAGGAACATATTAATAATGTGTTGGCTATTCCGGGAAATAAAATTGTTGCTATTTGCGATACTCAGAAGCTGCCCTTGGAGAAAACTTTGGCGCATATTGCCAAGTTTAATGTTGATGCGCCTAAAACTTATACCGGAAGCGAAAGGGCATTTGAAAAAATGCTGGAGAACGAATCTTTTGATTGTGTGATTATTGCTACTCCGTGGGAATGGCATTCGCCTATGGCTGTTGCGGCAATGAAGGCCGGCGTGCCCTATGTTGGCGTGGAAGTTTCGGCGGCAAATACAGTGGAAGAGTGCTGGGACTTGGTGAATGTTTCGGAAGCTACCGGTTGCCAGGTCAATATACTTGAGAATGTGTGCTATAGACGCGACTGCATGGCCGCCTTGCGCATGGTTCGCGAGAATCTTTTCGGCGAACTTTTGCACTGCGAATGTGGTTATGAACATGATTTGCGCGATGTAAAATTCAATGACGGAACACAATATAATTATAAGGCCGGAGGCGAATTGCGTATGGGGCCCGATGCTTTTGCCGAAGCGCAATGGCGTACGCAACATTCGGTTATGCGAAACGGCGATATTTATCCGACGCACGGTATTGGGCCTGTTGCGAATTGCCTTGATATCAATAGAGGAAACCGCTTTATGTCGCTAACGGCTATGGCCACCCAATCGCGCGGTTTGCATAAATTCATTGTTGATAATGGCGGAGCCGATCATTCGTTGGCTAAAGTTCGCTTCAATCTGGGGGATATTGTTACGTCTATGATTAAATGCGCAAACGGTCAAACGGTGATTGTGACGCATGATACCAATTCTCCGCGTCCGTATTCGCTGGGCTTCAGGATACAGGGGACTCAGGGATTGTGGATGAATGACGGCAATAATGTTTACATTGAGGGTAAGTCGAAGCCGCACAGCTGGGATAAATCGGACGAATGGTTTAAGAAATATGATCATCCGATGTGGAGCCGTCTGGAATCTGTTGCTCGCGAAGCCGGACACGGCGGGATGGATTTCATCATGATGTACGATTTCATTGAGGCTATAAAAAACAAAGGCCCGGTGCCTATGGATTGTTATGATGCGGCTGCATGGAGCGCAATATCAGGACTTTCCGAGATGTCGATAGCTCGCGGCGGAGCTGTGGTTGACTTCCCCGACTTTACGAGAGGGCAATGGATCAAGAGGAAGCCCGCGTTTGCCGGCTTGTAATATTCTTGTGAACAGATGAAAGAAAATAAATTATAAACATACGTTATTATGAAAAAGCATTTAATATTATTTGTGATACTGTCGCTTGTATTTGCGTCATGCCAAACCAATGATGGTTGGGTTGAGTTGTTTAACGGGAAAGACCTGAGTGGATTCAAACAATTAAACGGGCAAGCTCCGTTTGCGTTTGAGAATGGCTGTCTGACGGGGAAGTCGGTAATGGAGCAGCCGAACAGTTTCCTGGTCACCGAAAAAGAATACGGAGATTTTATACTTGAATATGAAACCTTGTGCGACGATGGACTTAATTCGGGCGTGCAGTTTCGCAGCCTTAGCCTTCCGGAATATAATAACGGCCGGGTGCATGGTTATCAGTGTGAAATTGACATGTCGGATCGCGCATGGAGCGGTGGGATTTACGACGAAGCCCGACGCGGATGGCTCGTTACGCTTGTCGATAATCCCGAAGGAAGAGCTGCCTACAAGAAAACCGATTGGAACAAATACCGCATCGAAGCTATCGGCGATACCATTCGCGTTTGGCTGAATGGCGTCAATACGGCTAATCTGCTGGATAGCGAAACAGCTTCGGGCTTTATTGCATTTCAGGTTCACCAGATTGGTAACAAAGAGCTGGAAGGAAAAACAATCAAATGGAGAAATGTTCGCATCAAAACGGATAATCTGCAGGCTGCAAAAATGAATGGAGCCTTAGCTAAAGAAGTGAACCGCATACCTAATACTATAAGCGCTTCCGAAAAAGCGGACGGATGGAAGCTGCTGTTCAACGGAGAAACGGTTGAAGGATGGCGCGGAGCTCATAAAGAATCATTCCCGGAATACGGATGGAAAGTTGAGAACGGACAGATTATCGTTTTAAATTCGAGCGGAGGCGAGTCAACAAATGGCGGTGATATAGTATATGCGCCGGAAGAATTCTCAGCATTTGAGTTAGCCTTGGAATTTAAGATAACAGAAGGAGCGAACAGCGGCATAAAATACTTTGTTACGGAACAGGAGAAAGCCTCCGGCTCGGCATTCGGACTGGAATATCAGCTGCTCGACGACCGGAAACATCCCGATGCAAAACTGTTCACAACATTCCCCGGCTCCCGCCGTCTTGCAGGGCTTTATGACTTGATCGCCCCGGCCAACATACGCTTCAACGGCGTTGGACAGTGGAACCTTGCAACCGTCAAAGTATATCCTAACAATCATGTGGAGCATTGGCTGAACGGATTCAAGACCGTTGAGTACGAGCGCAGCTCCGATGCATTCCGCGAGCTGGTGAAAGGCAGCAAATATGCCGCGCCGCACTACAACGAGCACGGACGCTTCGGCGAAGCGCCGGCAGGACGCATCCTGCTTCAGGATCACGGCAACGAAGTAGCGTTTCGCAGCATCAAGATCCGCACTTTATGAAAAGCAGCATTAGAACCCGGTTTGCACCAAGTCCTACCGGGTTAATGCATATAGGAAACCTGCGTACTGCGCTTTACGCCTATCTTTTCGCCAAAAAACATGAGGGAAGCTTCATACTGCGCATAGAGGACACCGATCAGGAACGATTGGTAGACAATGCCGTTGAGCTCATATACAACACCCTGCAACGCGCCGGACTTATTCACGACGAGGGCCCCGACAAAGGCGGACCGTACGGCCCATACATACAGAGCGAAAGAATAGCAATATACCGGGAGCATGCCGCTTCGCTGGTCGACAAAGGCCATGCCTACCATTGCTTCTGCACAAAAGAACGGCTCGACAGCCTCGTCGACGAATCGGGCAACCGCCGCTACGACAAGCACTGCCTGCATTTGAAGCAAAGCGAAATCAACGAAAAGCTAGCCGGCGGCCTGCCGTACGTGATACGGCAAAACGTGCCCGAAGAAGGAACCACCTCCTTCACCGATCTCGTTTTCGGCACAATACCCGTCGAAAACAAAGAGCTGCAAGACATCGTACTGCTCAAGTCCGACGGATTTCCGACCTATAATTTCGCAAACGTAGTTGATGACCATCTGATGGCCATCTCACATGTATTTCGCGGAATGGAATACATAAGCAGTACGCCCGTTTACAATTTGCTCTACGAGGCCTTCGGATGGGAGATACCACAGTACGTACATCTCCCGCATATCATGCGCGACAAGCAGCATAAATTGAGCAAGCGCCACGGAGATGCCAATTTTGAAGACTTCCTGCAAAAAGGTTTCCTGCCCGAAGCCATACTCAATTACGTCGCCCTGTTGGGATGGAATCCGAAAACGGAAGTAGAAAAGTTCGGCATAAGCGAGCTCGTCGAAGCCTTCGACATAAGCGGAATATCAAAGTCGTCGGCCATATTCGACGAGGTGAAGCTGCGATGGCTCAACTCGCTTTACATGAAAGAGCTTCCGGCCGAAACCTTTGCCGAAATGTCGGCGCCATACTACGATTCCGCCCTCACAATGCCCATGGATCGCGCCATGCTCAACGCACTCTTGCAGCCGCGGGTCGCAGTAATCTCGGATATACCCGATCTGCTGGCCTTCATCAATCACTTCGAAGGTTTCGACCTCGACCTCTTTGAAAACAAAGCAGCCAAGTCCACAAAAGAACTCGCCGCAAGCCTCTTGCCGCAAACGCTTTCATGCCTCAAAGAGATCCCGGAATGGAACAACGACGCATTGTTTGCAACGTTCGAGAAACTGACGGAGCAGGCGGGGCTGAAAAAAAAGCAAGCGCTCTGGATAATACGCATAGCGGTATCGGGGCAAATGTCGACTCCGGGAGGAGCCTCCGAGATTTGCACCCTGCTTGGGCGAGACACGGCAGTGAAAAGATTGGAAAGTACGATTCGGAGATTGGCCGACGGAGTATGAATTGCCCGGAAGCTATATATATAATAATGTGTACGGATAAAAGGCAGTCGGGCAAATTTGTTCGGCTGCCTTTCGCATGCGCCGAGGCAGCAGGCCGATCCGGAAAAAAGAAATGAGCCTTGCGCCCACAGATTTTGTTCATATTAAAAACTGTTTTATATTTGCAGCCACGACTGAGGCCTATTCGTCTATCGGTTAGGACGCAAGATTCTCATTCTTGAAAGAGGGGTTCGATTCCCCTATGGGCTACAATCTTTTAGGACAATCGCAGATTACATTAAGTTGTATCTGCGATTGTCCTTTTTTATGCGTTGCGCATACAGTGCGCCGGCGTCCGTAGTCTTCGTCAGTGCGCAGCAGGCCTAAAGCTCATCCCACAAAAAAAGATAGCCAACAATTCGGTTCTCTGCGAACTTTCTATTGTTGACTATCTTTTTTTTAGTGGAGCATACGAGACTCGAACTCGTCACCTTTAGACTGCCAGTCTAACGCTCTAGCCAGATGAGCTAATGCCCCTTGTTTGCTTTCGGCTGCAAATATAAAAGATTAAATTGTATTTGAGCTATCTTTGTCGAAAAAAAAATCAGTATGATATTTTATAACATTACCTTTCTTATAGACAAAGAGATTGGCTCCGAAGGTTTGGCTTACATCAAAGGCACATTTATCCCTGAAGCAACAGCAGGAGGCGTGCTTTTTCAGCCTTGCATGAGAAAACTTTTAGCTATTCAAGACAATGACGGTGAAAGCTATGCCGTTCAGTTCCGGGCCGGAAGCCTCGAAGGGCTCAGGCTATGGAACGACGAACACGGACGGCAAATACGCATCAACATGCACGAAAGATTCGGCGAGCGCATCCTTTGCATAGAAACAATAATGGAAAAAATAAACCATGAACAATGACTGACGGGCGTGTAATAATGGGCGTCGATCCGGGCACAATAGTGATGGGATACGGGATTTTGAAGATAATTGCAGGTAAACCGGCCGTTGAAACCCTCGGCGTACTGCAATTAGGCAAATACCCCGACCCTTATCTCCGCCTCAGCAAGATTTTTGAACGTGTGAGCGGGCTTATTGACGAATACCATCCGCAGGAGCTGGCAATAGAAGCGCCCTTTTTCGGCAAGAACGTTCAGAGCATGCTCAAGCTTGGGCGGGCGCAGGGAGTGGCCATCGCAGCAGCTTTGCATCACAGCGTTCCCGTTTTCGAATACGCTCCTCTTAAAATAAAAATGGCCATAACCGGCAACGGCAATGCCTCGAAGGAGCAGGTGGCGGGCATGCTCCAGCGCTTCCTCAAGATTCCGGACGAGAGCATGCTGCCGCAGATGGACGCCACCGACGGGCTGGCGGCCGCAGTTTGCCACTATTTCCAAAACAACCGCACGAGTTCGGATAAAAAATACACCGACTGGAAGGATTTCATCCGTCGCAATCCTAAGCGACAGTTATAGCCGGCCGGCATTGGCTAAATGAAGCCTGGGGAGCTGCCTAAAGTTTGGGAAAACGGAACTTTTGAGGCGGCTCCCTTCTTTTTAGAAGGAAAGGCTGACAAAACGGCACGCATCAGCCCTTTCACATATCTTCACACTAAACAGATTTATACACTTTCCTTAATTTATATTATATCCGAGCGCAATCTCTTATGCTTTCGGATGTTAAACCTAAGCGTCAGTCACATTGCAGGGCCCGTAGGTGAGGAAAAGTTGACAAAAAAAACGCAGCACATAGCCAAATCGGTTTAGCGGAAGCTCCCCGCTGTCAGCACGGAGCTTCCGCTAAAGCAAATATTAACAATTGCAGCGTCGTTCGTTAATATTTATTTTAACCGAAGGCCCTCGACGGCTGCGGGAAGGATATTTTTTTTTACCGAAGCTTCCCGCTGACAGCACGGAGCTTCGGTAAAAACAAGTATTAACAATTCCGGCTGCGGCGTTAATACTTTTTTTAACCGAAGCTCCGTGCTGACGGCGGGACGCTTAATATATTCCGATTTTCTTTCAAATTCTCAGCGGGAAGCTTAGGTAAAATTAAATAGCTGACATCTTGTCAGCGGGAGGGAGTTATCTGCGAAATGATGCCTATACATTATATATATATAGGGCCATTGGGTTTTGGAGTTTGGACAGGCTGCCGATTTTCCGTTTCTTTTAGCGGATGTATGGCCTTATGATGGAGTCGTGAAAATATTCGTAAACCCTTATGTCGTTAGTAAGTTCGGGATGAAAGGCTGTTACCAGGATGTTTTTTTCGCGGGCGGCAACAATATGGCCGTCAACAACGGCAAGGATTTCTACCTCCGGGCCGACCCATTCTATGTAGGGCGCGCGAATAAACACCATAGGAATCAGGCCGATATGCTTCATTTCGGCTTCCGCATAAAAACTGCCTGCCTGCCGCCCGTAGGCGTTGCGCTTGACGGCGATGTTGATGGCCTCAAAACGATTTGCGAGCAAAATCAATCCTGCGCAGGTGCCGAAAACAGGCAAGCCGCCGTCGATTTGCTCCTTCAGGGCTGCAAACAAATCGAGCTCGTCGAGCAGCTTACCGATTACGCTGCTTTCTCCGCCCGGAATGATCAGTGCGTCAAAGGGCCGGCTCAGGTCTTGTTTCCGGCGAATTTCAAAACCTGAGAGGCCGATTGATTGCAGCGAATTGATGTGCTCGGCAAATCCGCCTTGCAGGGCAAGAACGCCTATTGCCGCTTTTCCGTTCATACTTAAATGCCTCGTTCTGCCATTAATAGCTGAATTTCATTTTCGTTGATCCCAACCATGGCCTCGCCCAGGTCGGAAGAAATTTCAGCCAGAATGGAGGGCTCGTTGTAATTCGTTACGGCCTTCACTATGGCCTGCGCCCGTTTTGCGGGATTGCCCGACTTGAAAATACCGGAGCCTACAAACACTCCTTCCGCCCCGAGCTGCATCATCAGCGCTGCATCGGCCGGCGTGGCAACTCCGCCCGCAGCAAAATTAACTACCGGCAGCCGTCCGTTCTCATGCACGAACTTCAGCAAATCGAGGGGAACAGCCAGGGCCTTTGCCTCATGATAGAGCTCATCCTCCTTCATGCTCTGTACGCGGCGCATCTCCGACATAATCAGGCGGATATGGCGCACGGCCTGAATGACATCTCCGGTGCCCGGCTCGCCCTTCGTACGAATCATAGAGGCGCCTTCGGCAATGCGGCGAAGCGCTTCGCCAAGGTTTTTCGCACCGCAAACAAAGGGCGCCTTGAAGCGTGTTTTATCAATATGATACTTGTCGTCGGCCGGCGAAAGCACTTCGCTTTCATCTATATAATCAATTTCAATGGCTTCCAGAATCTGAGCCTCAACAAAATGCCCGATTCTCACCTTGGCCATCACCGGAATATTCACCACATCCTGTATGCTGCGAATCATTTTAGGATCGCTCATTCTCGAAACGCCGCCGGCCGCCCTGATGTCTGCCGGAATCCTTTCGAGAGCCATAACTGCCGCCGCACCGGCATCCTCTGCTATCAGCGCCTGTTCGGGCGTAGAAACATCCATAATGACGCCGCCTTTAAGCATCTGCGCCAGGTTCTTGTTCAATTCGTACCTTCTATTATCCATGATTTTTTTATTTTGAGGCGGCGAAGATATGAAAATAATTCTAAAGAATGTCTGCGCATACCGGCTTAGGTACAAGCGTATCTAAAAGATAAGATGAACGCAAAATCAAGCTTTGCGCCCGGCTTAGGCCTTGCCTGTATTTTGAAAAATCCAAAATTCTCATATCTTTGCCATTAATAAATAAACATGCGTTCTTATTTTTTCTTTTTCACATGTATATAGATAACGTACAAATGATAGCCTTCGGGCAACAAATCCGTATCCTGTCGAGCGGGCTTTCCGGCAAGCTCTGCAAGGCCGCCAGCCATGCTGCGAAAAGGATTTGTATGCAGCAAGAGGAGATTAGTAAAAAACCGCGCGGCTCCGGAGCCGAATGTAAGACGGCAAGCTCAGCCGCCTTTTTTGTACCCGCCTGTTGATATGCTTGATTTCCTTGTTCACTACGGATACTGGGGTTTGTTTGCAGCCTGTTTTCTGGCCGCAACCGTTTTGCCCTTCGGCTCGGAAGCTGTGTTTGCCGCACTTTTGGTTGCCGGCCTCGATGTTGCGACCTGCATCATAGTGGGATCGCTCGGCAGCGGCATGGGCGGAATGACAAATTATTATCTCGGACGGCTTGGGAAGATTGAATGGATTGAGAAGTACTTACGTGTGAAACAGGAACAGATCGACCGTGCCGTCATACAGGTGAATCGCTATGGCGGAGCCTATCTGGCCTTCTTCAGCTTTTTGCCCTTCGTGGGCGACGTTATTCCGGTTGCGCTCGGATTCCTGAAGGCCAATGTCTGGAAAGTAGGCGCGAGTTTGTTTGCAGGAAAAACATGCAGATATATAGCCCTGGTGTTTTTGGTTGATTATGTTGCCCATGCAATTCATTTACAATAAATATATTAATAAACAAAAGTAAGATCATGAAAACAAAGATTATGAGATTTATGTTGGCCTCATTAATAATGATGCTGAGTGTGGCTGCACAAGCCCAAACCCCTGTTGCCGATCCTGACGGACTGTGGAGCTATTCGTGCCCGGATGCCCCTTATGAGTATCAAACCGGCAAGCTGGAATTTGCAAAAGATAAAGACAGCGGCAAGCTGACCATGAAATTTGTTATGGGAGAGAGCTCGGCCTCCAAAGCTTATACGGTTGAAAAACAGGGAAGCTCCTACGTTTGCAACTGCGCGGTTGATAACTACGACATAGTCATCACCTTCAAGCGACAGGGCGATAGCCTTTCGGGGCAAGTGCTGGCCGACCAGTGGGAGCTGCCTATCACAATGAAGCCGCTGCCTAAGTGAAATCCGAAGAGAAACGGAATCGCGAAGGGCTGGTTTATTCCACCAATCCCAATTTCTCGCTTACTAATGATGATGATAACGAGCAGAGTCAGCCGTTAGCTAATCGGGAGCAGGCCTTGCGAGTGTCGGCCGACAAGCGCAACAGAAAGGGGAAGATAGTCACACTCATTAGCGGTTTTATAGGGCCGGGGCAAGAATTGGAAGCCCTGGCCCGTTTTCTGAAACTGAAATGCGGAGTGGGTGGATCGGCCAAGGACGGCGAGATCGTTCTCCAGGGAGATTTTCGCGATAAAGTTGTTGAGCTCCTTCGACAGGAGGGATATACAAAAAGCAAGAGGATCTAAATGGGAACTTCTACTAATTGCTTTTTCTGCGTTCTGCTCTGTCGGCAAAATGCTCATGTACTAAAGTACACTGCGCTTTTGCCTCTGTCGCAAGCCTTGAAAAATCTAATTATTAGAAGTTCCCACATATTATATATATACTATTTGCCTGCCGATCAACGGCCTTTCCGGAATCGGTACAGGAATCAACCGCACATCTTTTTCAATTAGCAGATGCTGACCGTATACAGAGCCTCGGCAGGAGCCGGGAAGACGCACCGGCTGACGGGTGAGTACCTTAGGATGCTGTTCGAGGGAGGCGAAGGAGCCTTCCGACACATCCTCGCCGTGACCTTCACGAACAAAGCCACCGATGAGATGAAAAGCCGCATCATCCGGGAGCTGCATTGCCTCGGCAACGGACAGACTTCGGATTACGCCGCCGAGCTTGCAAGCGTTTGCTCCCTTCCCGAAGCCGAAATCCGGAGGAAAGCAAAGAAAATGCTCACGACTATACTGCACGACTACGGCTCCTTCGGCATAAGCACCATCGACCGCTTTTTCCAGCAAACCATGCGAGCCTTTGTTCGCGAAATAGGCATGCAGGGCGGATACTCCATAGAATTGGACCAGGACGTGGCCCTCACCGAAGCCGTCGACAACATGCTGAACGGACTCGACGCCAATCCGCGCCTGCTCGAATGGCTCTTGCACTTCGCCGCCGGGAAAGTGGAGGAAGGCAACGGCTGGGATATGCGTAAAGACATTATGTCGCTCGGACGAGAGTTGTTTAAGGAAAACTACAAAACACTCTGCCCCGACGAACAGGCCTCCCTCAACAAAAACGAGCTCAACCTCTATCGCAAGGATCTTCAGGCAATAATAGCCGCCACCGAAAGGCATGCGAGGAGCCTCGGCGAGCAGGGACTGGCCCTCATGACGCGCTTCGGGCTTCAGCCCACCGACTTCATTCGCCTCTCAACGTCGCCATTCCTCATGTTCGCGCGCCTGGCCAAGGGAGAGATGAGCGAACCCACGGCCACCTTCACAGGCCTGGCCGACAACAACGCGGGCTGGTACTCCAAATCAACGCCGGCCGACACGAAAGCGCAGATTGATGCGGCTTTCGGAGGCGGGCTCAACAACTGCGTCAAGGCCGTCATCGAGCTCTTCGACAAGCTCGTCGACTATCGCACAGCCAAAGAATCGCTGCGATTTTATCACGCCCTCGGCATACTTTCCGACGTATCCGAGCAGATTGCCGCATGGCGATCGGAGCGCAACATGATGCTGATTGCCGACACCGCCGAACTACTTTGCCGCATCATCGACGGCAGCGATACCCCCTTCGTCTACGAAAAAACAGGCACACGAATAGACCACTACATGATAGACGAATTTCAGGATACAAGCCGTATGCAGTGGCACAATTTCCTCCCACTGCTGAGCGACAGCCTGGCTCGCGGAATGACTAACCTCGTTGTGGGCGACGTGAAGCAGAGCATCTATCGCTTCCGCAATTCGGACTGGAAGCTACTCGACGAGCAGATCGGCAAAGACTTCCGAGCCGATTTGCTGCGCGAGGAAACCTTAGAGCAGAATTGGCGGAGCGCAGAGAATATTATAGCTTTCAACAATTGCATGTTCGAAGTGGCCCCCGCCATTTTGCAATCTGTGTACAACGAAAAGCTTGAAAGATCTACTCTGTCCGAAGAAAAAAAGTCGTATTACGGCGGGCGAATTATAGAAGCCTACGCCGGGAGCCGCCAAAGCGTTCCGCAGCCATCCGCAGGCAGCTGCGGACATATATCCATTGAATTTCTGCCTAAAGACGACGAAACCGACTGGCGCGACGAAGCCCTCAACCGCCTGCCGCTCATGATAGAAAAACTGCAGGACGCCGGCTATCGCGCAGAAGAGATCGCCATACTGATCCGCCGCAATAAAGACTGCGTGCCGGTGGCCGACGCCTTGCTCAAGTACAAAAACGAGCATCCGGGCGATCGCTACTGCTTCGATATTATCTCCGACGACGCACTTCAGGTCGACCGCTCGCCGTCGGTGCGCTTCCTCCTCTTGATGCTGCGGCACCTCAATGCCCCGGCGAACGAAACATGCCGCAGGATGGCAGTAGTGGCGCATGCATTCATCACCGATCCTGAAGCCGGCGAAGGCTGTTTGCCTCAGGAATTTCCCGCCGACATTGCCGCAGAGCTCGAGCAGCTCTCGAAGTTCTCCTTATATGAAGCCACGGAAGGACTTGTGCGTTTGTTTGCCGACATTTTTCCCGCCGGAGAGCACGTTTTCATACAAGCCTTCCTGGACCTGATTCTCGAATTTGTACAGCGAGAAAACTCCGATGCCGAGCGCTTCCTGCGCTGGTGGAGCGATACGAGCCCCAAGCACCACATCGCCATGCCCGACGACCGCAACGCCATACGCATCCTCACCATACATAAATCAAAAGGCCTCGGATTTCGCGCAGTTATCATCCCGTTTTGCGATTGGGAAATCGATCATAAGCCTACGCTGCCGGTGACTTTGTGGTGCCGCACGGAGGTGGAGCCATTCGGTCGCCTGCCCCTTGTGCCGCTGAGGTACAGCGAAAAGCTGGCATCCACGCACTTTGCCGAAGACTATTTTGAGGAGCGCCTCCAGGCCGCAATCGACAATCTCAACACAATGTACGTGGCCTTCACCCGCGCCGCAGAAGAGCTGCTGATAATGTCGCCGCTCGAACCTCCCAAAAAGAAAAAAGACGCCACAACCACCATTAGCATAGCCTCCCTGCTGCGCCATGCGCTTGAAACAGGCTTGGGACTCGACGCCGAAAGCCTCCTCTATGAGCAAGGCACATCCGTCTCGCCACGCCGCAGAGCCTCCACGCCCGACGGCGCAGGCATCAGTATGGGACGCCTCAGCTCCGTATCGCCCCACGACCGGCTGAAATTGCGCCTGCACAGTCGCGATTTTGCACCAACCGACCCGCGCCGCAAGCACGGCAAACTCATGCACGAAATCCTCAGCAGCATAGTTACCGCCGCCGACATACTGCCGGCCATCGAGCGCTATCGACTGCGCGGGATAATTGACGGCGAAGAAGCGACGCAGCTTGCCGACCGGCTCACCGCTTTGCTCCGCTCCCCATTGGCGGCAGCATGGTTCGACGGCTCGGCCAGGGTCAGGAACGAAGCGGAGATACTGAGCGAGACGGGCGAAAAGTATCGTCCGGATCGTATTATGCTGCACAATGACGGAGTTATAATTGTCGACTACAAATTCGGAGAACGTAAACGTCCGGAAGATCGCCGCCAGGTGGGCAGCTACATGGAGCTCGTCGGCAGGATGGGCTATGAAAATGTTGAAGGATACCTGTGGTACGTCAGCCTGGGCGAAGTGGAAAAAGTATAAATTGCATGGCGACGGCCTTAATCTTTCGCTCGCATCCAAACTCCGCATGGCGACGGCCTCAATCGTTCGCTCGCATCCGAACTCCGCATGGCGACGGCCTCAATCGTTCGCTCGCAGGCAAACTCCGCATGGCGACGGCCTCAACAAATCACTCGCATCCTGGCTCCACGTAGCGTCAGCTAAAAAAAAATTTTTTTAAGCTTCTGCCGAATGGAAATTGTCTGAAAAATTTTTTTTCAGGCTTTTGCCGATTGGAGAATGTCTGAAAAATAAAATTTCAGGCTTTTGCCAAATAGAAATTGTCTAAAAAAATTTTTTTTAAGCTTTTGCCGAATGGAGATTTGTTGAAAAAAAAACTTTCAGGCTTTTGCCAAATGGAGATTGTCTGAAATTTTTTTTTTCAGGCTTTTGCCGAATGGAAATTGTTTGAAAAATAAAAATTTCAAGCTTTTGCCAAATGGAAATTGCCTGAAAAAATTTTTTTTAAGCTGTTGCCATTTGGCAACAGACTAAGGGTTTTCAGGGAAGGCTGTCGCCAAATGGCAAAGGCTTGCCCGGATTTTTAAGTGGAAATAGCTTTAGGTATAGCCACTTAATGATTCAAGGATTCAATTGCCGCTTGTCATCCGCTTGATGATGCTGTAAGCATTGATGATGCCGAGTTCGCCGGCTTTGCTGAGGTCGGCTATGCCGCGATTGGCGTCGCCTTGCGATAGTCGGGCGAGGCCGCGATTGAAGTAGGCTTCGGCAAAGTCGGGATCGCGCAGTATGGCTTCGTTGTAGTTTTGGATTCCGGCGCGGAAATCTCGCATGGCGCAGAGGAGGTTAGCTCTATTGAAATATGCGTAGATGAAACCGGGATTGAGGCTGACGACGCGGTCGTAGTCGCGCATGATCATCTCGTGCTCGTGGGTTCGATGCGAATCGTTGGCAACGGATGAAGATTGGCTTTGAGCGTTAGCGGCCGGCTTAGCAATATTGAGGTTGAGGGTCATGACGTTGCTTTCGGAGGCAAGGGAGGGCGTGGACTGCGACAGCTCATACTCAAGCTGTTTGTATCGCAGCACGGCCCGGTTGAAGTAGGCCATGGCGAAGGAGGAGTCGCGCTCTATGGCCGTATTGTAGTCGCGGATGGCCTCCGAAAAGTCTTGCACGAGCATAAAGTCGAGGGCGCGCCCGAAGTAGAGGTTAGCATTGCGCGGCTCCTTTTCTATTGCTGCCGAATATTGGTCGATGGATGCAAAATGAGCCGCCACCTGATCTTCTGTTAAGGCCGCTTCTTCGTTTGTCAAAATCAGTTTGTGCGACAACAATCTTCGCGCATTGAAGTCCTCAACCATCTTGTCGTAGTAAACGATTTTCTTCACCGCATTGGGCTTTTCGTAGAATGTCAGTACGAATTGCGGTTCGAGGTCTACCCTCACGTTGCGATCCTGCACTCGCCCGCGAACGTCGCTCTGATACTGGCTGCGCCGCTCGTCGTCTTTGTCATATACCACGAGGCGGTTAAACTTATTGATGTTTTTGTCGGACTCCTCACGGGTGTTTTTGTCGGCAAGCGTATCCGACGGATCTTGCGACGCTGCGCCCTGCCGACGCTCCTTTGTCAGGCGCTCTTCTATTTGGAAGGCTGTCCACGAGTCGCGGTCGGCTC
The DNA here is from genome assembly GCA_031280435.1 of Tannerellaceae bacterium. Taxonomy (GTDB): domain Bacteria; phylum Bacteroidota; class Bacteroidia; order Bacteroidales; family Tannerellaceae; genus DFXE01. The sequence continues at coordinate 19,255 of JAITGS010000137.1, forward strand.
CGGCATTGTCGCGCATTTTGCGTTTGGCTTCGGAGCGGCTGTAATAAGCCGGGATAAAGTTCGGATACTGATCGATCACAACCGAAAAGTCTTGTATGGCTCCGGCATAGTCGCCCGTTTCATGTCGGAGCAGGGCGCGATTATAGTAGGCCATATAGTTTTGAGGCTCAACCTCTATGACGACGTCAAAGTCCTCGATGGCACGGTTGTTGTCTCCCACCTGAAAGCGCAGCAGTCCGCGGTTGAAACGTGCGATGCGGTTGCGCGAGTCGAAGCTGATTACCTGGTCATAATCGGCCATGGCTCCCCGCAAATCATTCATGTGATAGCGAACCAGTCCGCGATTAATGTAATAGCCGTTCTCGCGGGTGTTTAGGCGGATGGCCTCGTTGAGGTCGGCCAGGGCGCCTTTCATGTTGTTCATCTGATAGTAAACAATGGCCCGGTTGCCATAGGCCGGCGCGTAATACGGATCGAGTTCTATGGCTTTATCGTAGTTCTGCAATGCGAGTATTGTATCTTCTTTTTCCATATACATCGCTCCCCTTGTGATGTAACTCATGGCATATTTGGGGTGGGCTGCGATTAGTTCGTCGAAGACTTGCTCGGCTCCGCCGTAATCTTTCTTCTGTATGAAGGCGATGGCCTGGTTGACCAGCATCTGCCGGTCTTCGCGTTTAAGCTCCAGACCTTTCCGGTAATCGGCTATGGCTCCGTCAAAATTGTCCATACTTTGCCGGGAGATTCCTCTTGCAAAATATACCTGAGGCAGGAACGGATTGCGATCTATGCAAAGCGAACAGTCTTCCTCGGCTCCCTTATAGTCGTCGAGATTGATTTTCGCAACGGCGCGATAAAAGTATGGCTCGGCAAGCCATGGTTTAGCCTTGATCACCTGGTTGAAATATTGTATCGACAACACATAATCTTCAAAGTATAAAGCATTACGACCAATGGACAGTACCCTGTCGGTATTGAGCTGCCCTATCAGGACAGGAAGGCAACATACTTGCAGCAGGAAAAACAATATCACTCTCTTCATATTTAACTCGTTGTTGATCTGTTAAAACATCAAACAAATGTATTCATAATTAGCTGACGTTCATAATTCATAATTGCCGGAGGCTTTGACGTATGGCGGAGAGGGCGGCCGAGATGTGTTTCTCTACGGCTTTGACGCTGATGCCCAGGCGGAGGGCGGTCTGCTGATTGCTTAGCTGCTCGGAGCGGCTCAGGCGGAACACTTCGCGGCGCCTGGCGGGGAAGCCGGATATGAGGCGCTCTACCCTGGCGCTCATTTCTTTGAGGAGATACTCGCTGTACGGATTATTGCCGGCGGCTTCGAGGTTGATCAGCTCGCCGGCGGCATCGTGGCCGCTAACTGTTTTAAGCACTGCAAGCGAGGCCAGATAATCGAGGCATTTGTGGTGCGTGGCCCTGTGCAGATAGGGGGCAAGGGGCGAGCCGAGGTCTATCTGTTCGCGCCTGAGCCATACGGACATGAATACGTCCTGCACTATATCCTCCGCCGCATGACGGTTGGCCAGCAGGCGGCCTGCATATTGCAGCAATGCCGGATAATGAGCCCGGAACAGCTCGCCGAAGGCTGCCCTTCCGCAAGCTTCATCATCGTTCTTGCCCGGCTTTTTCATCACCCTATATTTTTTGCTCTCCTACACATTATATATAATATATCTATTCATATAGCCAACAAAGTTTTAGGCCGGCGAATATAATAATTCCGAATTATAAACGGCGAATCCCGGATTGCAAGACCGCCATTCTCCTCACCGGCGCACGAGCATGCTCCTCACCGGCGCACGAGCATTCACCGCATCGGCGCACGAGCATTCACCGCACCGGCGCACGAGCATTCTCCTCACCGGCGCACGAGCATTCACCACACCGGCGCACGAGCATGCACCGCACCGGCGCACGAGCATGCTCCACATCGGCGCACGAGAAATAGTGAATTATGAATAAAACTTGGCGGCTTTTTGGCTATTGCCCATTTAGGGGATCGCGAAACGAGCGTTAAGGTCGGAGCTAAATGGAAATTCGGCTGATCGCCGGATTTTCGTGCGGGTCACAGCCGAATTATCATGGTTCATAATTCGAAAAGTGCGGGATTAATGCAGCGAGCCTGCCGGGCGGCGATTGGGGCCGGGGCGGTTGGTGAGGTTGTCGCCAAGGTCGGCGCGAGCTTCTTCGGCAATCTTTAGCAGGCTGTCAACCACTTCGGGATAGGTCTCCCGCACGTCGTAGCGCTCGCCGGGGTCTCGATGCAGGTCGAAGAGCGAAAGCTCAACGCGCCGTCGGGCCGTCGGGCCGGGATAGCCGTCGTTGGCCGGGACGAGATAGGCGCGATGCTCATGGGGCAGCACAAGCTTGAAGCGCTCGTTTCGCACGGCCTCAAGGTCGTTCTTCTCATAATAGTAATAGAAACTTTTGCGGGGAGATGCTCCCGGCTCGGCCTTCAGCAGCGGCATGAGGCTCGTGCCGTCGATGCGGCGGGAGGGTAGGGGAGAGGCTGTCGCTTCGGCAAGCGTGGGGAGTATGTCTATGGTGGAAGCCAGGCGATTGCATACGGCGCCTGCGGGAATCACTTCGGGCCATCGCATCAGGCATGCCACCCTCTGGCCGCCTTCGAAGGATGTGCCCTTGCCCTCGCGCATGCCCGCCGCGCTGCCCGCATGGTTCCCGAAGTTGAGCCATGGGCCGTTGTCGGAGGTGAAGATGACAAGCGTGTTGCGGTCGAGACCTTGCTCGCGCAGGGCGGCCATTATCTGCTCAAGGCTCCAGTCTATCTCCATGATGACGTCGCCAAACAGCCCGTTCTCGCTCTTGCCCTTAAACTTGTCGGATACGGCCAGCGGCACGTGGGGCATGGAGTGGGCTACGTAAAGGAAGAAGGGCTTGTCGCTGTGATTGCGGATAAAGCGGACGGCCCTCTCGGTGTACAGCGTTGTGAGCTCGGCCTGGTCGGCAAGGGTGCGGATGTCGCGCGCGCGCTCGTTGCCGTCGATGAGCGGCAGCACGGGATAGGCAAGCTTGTTGGGCAGGTTGGAGGCCTCGGTAACGGGCCGGCCTGCATAGTCCACCGGCCACATGTCGTTGGAATAAGGCAGCCCCAGATAGTCGTCGAATCCGTTCTGAAGCGGAAGGAACTGCCTGTGGTGGCCCAAATGCCACTTGCCTACTATGCCGCATGCATAGCCGCTCTTCTTCAGCACCTCGGCAATGGTTTCTTCGTCGGCGTGAATACCAATGGTTTGGCTGGGGCTTAATGCATGGCTAATGCCTATTCGGTTGGGATAGCATCCGGTGAGAAGGCCGGCGCGCGATGCACTGCTGACGGCCTGGGCGCAGTAGAATTGCGAGAAGAACATGCCTTCGCGCGCCAGCCGGTCGATGTTGGGCGTGGAGTAACCCGTGGCTCCGGTCACGCCCAGGTCGCCGTATCCCAGGTCGTCAATGAAGAAGAGAACTATGTTTGGCGACGTCTGTGCCCCGGCAAACGAGGCGCCGAGCAGAGCTCCGGTCGCAAGCAGAATCTGTTTAGCTGTTTTCATAGATACATATATATATAATGTGTAGATTAATATGCGCCGCGGTTGCGATGGTCGAAGTGCTGCCGCTCGGTGCGCTTGAGTGGGATGCTCATGCCTCCGGTGCTTTCCAGCCAGTCGTAGAGGTCATGATTGAGGCTGCGGATAGTATCCTGATGTTCGGGCGATGCGATGAGGTTACGCATTTCGTAAGGATCCTCCTGCAAGTCGTAGAACTCGTTAGTATCCCAAACGCCGTGGTAACGGATGTACTTGTAGCGGTCGGTACGCACGCCGTGCATAGTAGGCGTCTGCGGAAACTCGTGCTCCCAATAGTATTCGTAGAAGATGCGCTCGCGCCATGCCGGCAGCTCTCCCCGCAGTAGCGGCACAAAGGAGTAGCCCACCATCTGCGGAGCCCTCTCCAGGCCAAGGTAATCGAGCACCGTTGGAGCTATGTCGACGTTCTGCACCATCCTGTCCACCACCGTTCCCGCTTTCAGGAGCTCAGGGCACCATGCCAGCATAGGCACCCGAACGGATTCTTCGTAGAACTGCCGCTTGTCGATTAGCCCATGCTCGCCCCAGGCAAAGCCGTTGTCGCCCATGTAAACAACTAAAGTATTACGATCGAGGCCGGCCTCGGTGAGGTAGTCCATCACGGCTCCAACGCTCTCGTCAACCGACAGCAGCGTCTCGCAATAGTTCCTGACCTGCACGTCCCATGGCCTGCCGTGATACGAATAGTCTACGCCATGCCAGCTCTCGCGCTGGTTCTTCACCCAGTCGGGCATCATAGCATCGCCGTACCAATCCCTTCCGGATGCAGCATGACCCGTAGCAGTATCAATGCTCGGCAGCTGCTTCAGCCCGTACTCCGGACTGCGGAACGACGGAGGCACAGGAACAGGCTTGCCGGCATAGCGTCCGCGATGCCGCCCGGCCGGCGAAAAGTTATCGTGCACGCCCTTGTGGGAGAGATAAACGAAGAAAGGCTTGCCCGATTCCTTCTGCTGCTTCATGAAATCTATGGCATGCGTAGTGAGCAGGTCGGTAACATAGGCGCTGTCGGAATACTGCACCCATGCTCCGTTAGTATTGATCCGTGGGTTATAATATTCGCCCTGCCCGCGGAATCCCTCCCAGTGATCGAAGCCCGGCTGAGGGTCGCCCGAATCATTGCCCATGTGCCATTTCCCGAAGAAAGCCGTTCGGTATCCGGCCTTCTGCAGATACTCCGGAAAGAAAGTCAATCCGTCGGGCAGCGGCGCCGAGTTATCAACAACCTTGTGAGAGTGCGAATACATCCCGGTGAGTATAGAAGCCCGGCTGGGCGACGATAGCGAAGTCGTCACAAAGGCATTCCGGATGTGCGCACCCTGCGCCGCCATCCTGTCAAGATGAGGCGTTTGCAGCCAAGGCACCCGCTGCATGAATCCAAGAAAGTCGTAGCGATGATCATCCGACAGAATAAAGACCACGTTGCGAGGCACAGTAGCTGCCGCCGGCTCGCCGGCCTCGGCAGCATTAGATGAAAACGCCCCTCCAAAGCCGCAAGCCAAGATAATAGGAGCTAATGCATGTGTATTCATAATAAGTGATTAAAAAAGGATGAGTTGTTTGTGGGGATATGAGGTAAAATCCAGGCCGGAACTGTCCGGCCGGCGGGATAAAGATAGTGATCAATCCGGAGGGACAAACATAAGGCAGGTATTCCAGGGGCAAACCATTTAAATCTGAGCTTATTGCATAAGGATATATTTACCTTGCTTCCGATTTTCCCGTATCATTTTAATCTGTGATTGCCTTAAATTCTTTGCCATGATGCCCTCTCAAAATCGCATTTGCCTGCGAAAAACAGATTCGGCAGAATGCGATTTCACATTAGCCTGCGAAAAACAGATTCGGCAGAATGCGATTTCACATTAGCTTGCGAAAAACAGATTCGGCAGAATGCGATTTCGCATTAGCTTGCGAAAAACAGATTCGGCAGAATGCGATTTCTCTTTGGCTTGCGAAAAACAGATTCGGCAGAATGCGATTTCTCTTTGGCTTGCGAAAAACAGATTCGGCAGAATGCGATTTCGCATTAGCTTGCGAAAAACAGATTTGACAGAATGCGATTTCACATTAGCTTGCGAAAAACAGATTCGGCAGAATGCGATTTCAGGAAGGCTTCAGCCGGGAAAAATGCGGCTGTTGCGATCTTGCATGGCTTTGCGGAGAACCAGATTGCCTTAACAAAGGATTTCATTTGTTTGTGAATATCTTTTTTGCACTGCCGATCAGATGCTTCTTCATTTAACCGTTTCCAGATAATGATCCCGTAACATCATAAGCTCCTTTACCTTCTCCGGATATTGAGAGGATAAGTCGGATTGCTCCGTATGATCTGTTTTTATATTAGTTAAAAAGAATTCGCCGTCCAATACCTTCCGATAGTCGTTCTCTTTTATATCTACCGGATTGGCAATTAACTTCCAGTCACCGCTTCTCACGGCCCATTGTTTTCCGTAATCGAAATGCAACTCCTTATGCCGGGTTTCCCGATTATGAAGGATTACAGGCAGCAAGCTCTGGCCGTCAACATCCATATTCTCATCCGATAGCCCGCACAGCTCTACAATTGTAGGGAACCAGTCAACATTCATAGCCAACTGCTCTCTACTCTCACCTTCCGGTAATTTTCCGGGCCAGCTTATAATGGCGGGCACACGTATACCTCCTTCAAATAGAGAAAATTTTGCAGCTCTGTATGGCCCACAGTATCCTCCGCCACCGAAAGTGCGAACCTCCATGCTATGTCCGTTATCCGACTGAAAAATGAGTATTGTATTTTTATCGAGCCCTTCGGCAGCCAGGAAGCCATGCAATTCGCCCAAATAGTCGTCGAACGTAGAAAGGAAAGCTGCGTACATACGTCTCGGATTTGGTAGACCGGCATAATATTCAAGCCACTTCTCAGAAGGTTGCAGAGGATAGTGAGGCATGTTTACTGCCCAATAAACAAAGAAAGGCTTATGCTTGTTATCTGTGATAAAGCTTTTCATCTCATGCATACTTTCTTCGCAGAAGAAACGGCCCGGGCGGAAGATCTCCCGTTCATTTCTCCACAAGTCGTGCATATTCGGTCCATTCCAATAAAAGAAGTGCGAATAGTTATCCACACATCCTCCTCTGAAGCCCCAGAAATAATCAAACCCCTGTACGTTCGGCCCATTTTCTATGGCACTACCTAAATGCCATTTGCCGATTAAGGCTGTGCTGTATCCATTAGCCTTCAGGCGTTCTGCAATTGTTTCTTTTGCCAGTGGCAGCCCATCTGTTCCGACATTGTTAATTACTCCTGCTCGTTTGGCAAACTGCCCGGTCAACAAACATGCTCTCGAAACGGAACTGACGGGTGCGGCATAAAACTGAGAGAAGCGTACTCCCTGCGCCGCAAGTTTGTCCATATTTGGAGTATAGAGGTCTGGAGCTCCATAAGCTCCCATATCCAGTGTTCCCTGGTCGTCTGTATAAATAACAATAACATTCGGTTTGGAAGTTTGAGCGATAAGATAAGGAGCCGTCAGTAATCCTCCGGTTATCCAGATTAAGTGCTTTTGCATATTGCTTATAGTCTTAAATAAAAGTTTAACGATATATATTTAAACATGGAGACGATGAAGGTACAAAGTAGCCTTATCGCTCTCCATGTGTTTTCTATGATTTAATCCCAATTAGGATTCTGAACCAGACTCGGATTCTGAACAATTTGATTATTGGGAATAGGCCACAAATAATCCCTGTTCGGGTTGAATTTACGGATAACAATTTCTACACCGTTAGCGTTGTGCATAGCTCCGTTGTTTTCCTTCTCAATAGTTTTCCATCTTAAAACGTCATAGTAGTACAAACCTTCCAAGGCAAGTTCTATCCTTCGTTCCAAGCGAATAGCTTCCCGCATTTGTTCTTTTGTCAGGCCTCCGGGTATTTCAGGCATATTCACTCCGGCACGCGCACGTACCTGATTGATTGCATTATATACTGAATTGTCTGGCCCATTAGCTTCATTTTGCGCCTCTGCGTAAGTCAGAAGGATTTCCGCATAGCGTATCAAAATATAGTTAAAAGCCGAACGTTCAACCAATGGTATAGTGGTATTATCAGTATATGAGGTATATTTTTTCTGTCCGAACCCGGTAGTAACCACCTCAGCCTGGGTTATAGGCTTACCATTGTACGGATAACCTATGCAAGTTATGCTGTAAAGAAGCCGCGGATCTCTGTTCTCATATGGATGTTCCTTATCAAACAACGGAGATTCGTCAATTGATTTACCATCAATCATCTGATATGTATCGACCAATTCCTTCAAAGGAGCCGGGCGGTTCAGCCTAAAGATAGCCTGGTCATAACCGGTTTGAAAATCAGGTAAGGAGGATTCAATATTAAAGATGACTTCCACATGATGTTTATGCGATTCCATAAACATGTGGCGATAGTCATCAAACAGATCATAGACTTTCAGGTCCAAGACACTTTTCGCTGTTGCAGCCGCTTCGTTCCATTTTTCATTATACAGCAACATACGTGCTTTCAGCGCCAATGCAGCCCCTTTGGTTGCCCTGCCCAGATCGGAGCCTGAATAAGAAAGCGGCAAAACATCTGCAGCCTCTGTAAGATCTTTAATGATCTGGTTCAGCACAGCATCTTTTGTGTCGCGCGGAAGAGAGGCATGCTTCTCGGCATTGGGAGTTTCCAGAATCAAGGGTACGCCCCCGTAATGGTTGACCAGATAGGAGTAATAGAAAGCACGTAAAAACTTGGCTTCCCCGGTCATGCGAGTTTTCGTATTTTCATCCATTCGGACATTAGCGATATTGTCGAGAAACGTATTTGTCCGACCAATGCCTTTGTAACAATTACTCCAAAGTGACACTATCAAAGCAGTAGTCGACATGTGTTCCCCTTTGCCGATAGCATGTGTGCCGTTAGCTTCATTATAAGGCATTGCATTCGAAGTAATCATATCAAATTCGAATGTATAGCTGTCTCGCCAAGGATGTAGCGCCCTATAACAACCGCTTAAACCGGCGCTTGCATGTTCTTCTGTTTTCCAGAATGTATCTGCCGAATATTTATCGGCAGGGTCTACATCCAGCCAACTGTCGCATCCAGCCAGGAGCAGTATGCCTAAAAACAGTGTAATAACGTATTTAGCCTGGATGAGATATTGAAGGAAAATGCGCAATTGTGATTGAATAATTCTTTTCATGATTGAGTCGCTTAAAATGTAACGTTAATGCCTCCGGTAAATGTTTTGACCGAAGGGAATGCGTAGAATGTATCTCCTTTAAGATTCTTTTCCGGATCAAATTCTTTCATCGGAGAAAAAGTGAACAGATTCTGTCCGTTTACGAAGAACTTCAAATTTCGGAAGGTAGTTTTCTTCAAGAGATGATTGGGGAGACTATAAGTCAACTGGATGTTTTTAAGCCTTAAATAAGAAGCATCTCTCAGCCAGAAATCATTTACACGGAAATTTTCATTCAGTGCACCTTCATAGGTCGTCAGAATAGGCAAGGTTGCACTTGTTCCTCTTTCCGGTGTCCAGGCATCCGTTAGCCATCTTTCAGGTAATCCGCAGCCGAACCATAAAGGAGTCGCTCCGATTCGGTCTCCATAGGTGTACACGTTGGTAACTCCCTGGAAAAAAGTTGTCAGATCGAAGTTCTTATAGGACAAATTAAGGCCAAAGCTATATGTGAATTCCGGAATCACTCCGCCCAGGATCTGTCTGTCGCTTTCGGTAATCTTGCCGTCTTTATTCGTATCCTCAAACTTGAGATAACCGGGCTTGGTGGCTGATGTCTGGAACGGGCTGTTATCTATTTCTTCCTGCGATTGGAAAATACCGATGGCATGCAGCATATAATACGAGTCGATGGGATAACCCTCTTCCAGTATATGCCTACCGTCGATAATCGTTTGATCCTTCAGGTCTACAATCTTATTTTTCACATACGTAAGATTGCCATAAACCTCATATCGAAAATCATTAATCTTGTCTCTATACTTTAGTCCAAGCTCGTAACCACGGTTGTTTACCGTACCGATATTTCGTATAGGCCCGGCCAATGAACCCACTTGCTGCGGAAGCACGACTTCACGGAGAATGTTGGAAGTGCGTTTGTTGAAGAGTTCAAAGGTGAAATCAAATTTACCCTTCAGCACCACCGCATCAAGCCCTATGTTTGTCATAGTTGTAGTTTCCCAGGTAATGTTAGGATCGTTGTATGCCGTTACGGCAGCTCCGGAACTCACCGAACCGTTGAACGGATAATTTTCTCCAAGACTGATAAGATCCACGTAACGGAACATGTCTATACGCTCATTTCCTAACTGCCCCCAGGAAGCCCGGACTTTAAGGTTATCCAATCCGTTTATATTTTTCATGAATGCCTCTTCGCTAAGGCGCCATCCTGCAGAGAACGATGGGAATAATCCCCAGCGATTTCCTTTGGCAAAGCGCGATGAACCGTCATATCTGAAATTGACCTCTACTAAATAGCGTTCATTGAAATTATAATTGGCGCGTCCGAAATATGACATCAGTATATTTTTCTGTGATGTGCCTCCTACTGTCGGATTACTTGATCCGGCTGCAAGTTCGTGCAATTCATTTCCAAGATAGCCTTCTCGCTGCCCATAGAAATTTGAAGTGACAAAGTCTTCATAACTGTAGCCAACCAATAATTTCACATCATGCGTGTCTTGAAACAATTTATTCCATGTCAAGGTATTGAACAGAGTTTTATTCATATCATTATCATCTGTTTTCCGAGTATGGCGTGTATTAACGCCATCATAAACAACCCGTACGGGAGCCTGCGTCTTTACCTGATATTCATAAATATCGGGGGCAAAACGGGACGTCAGCATATCGTGCTTCGTTATTCCGATATTTAGATTATAAACAATATCAAACGGCAGTTCATATACTGCATGCAGATTGGTTAGAATACGCATCCTTTTTTGCTGATTTTCACCTTCGTCGGCAAGAGCGAGAGGATGTCGGTAGATATTGTGCCCGGGCGTACGGATAAACGTATCGGCATAGCGGCCATCTTCCAGGTAGGTGGGATGAAATGCCTGAGCCTTATATGTCATTTCCACCAGATTGGCAACTCCGGCCACAGGCTGACTGACTATTCTGTAAAGGCCATGAATGTTGATGCCGACCCTTAAACGGCTATTCATCTGTGCAGAAGAAGTCATTCCTATTGTATACTTCTCAGCATCCGTACCACGCAGCACCCCGTCTTGCGTACCGTAGCCTACCGACAATGAATAGTTATACTTGTCGCTGCCACCGGAGAAACGCAGATTATGCTCCATCATAAACGCATCGTTGAACATTATATCGAGCCAATTGTTCGTAGGATACATGTACGGGTCCTTTTTCATTCCCTCTCTATACTCCTCTATGGTCGCCTGCGGATAATCTACCACTAATTTTCCTTCATTAATCTGCGCCTGGTTTCTCATCTCCATAAAGAGAACCGGGTCGTAAACAAAATTGGGCAGATAGGTCGCCTGTTGAAAGCCGAAAAAGTTATTGTAATCTACCCTGAAGTCATCCTTTTTACCCTTTTTGGTTGTTACAAGGATAACGCCATTAGCTGCTCTTGAGCCGTAAATAGCCGCAGATGCCGCATCTTTCAATACGGTAATATTTTCTATATCATTAGGGTTAATGGCATTCAATTCATATTCAATCCCATCAACAAGTATCAAAGGATTGTTATTGTTTAATGTTCCCTGGCCACGAATCCGTATTGTGGCGCCATCAGCGCCGGGTTGGCCTCCGGCTTGATTGACATACACTCCCTGTATGCCTTGCAGCGCTTGAGTAGCCTGTGTAATCGGACGGTTTTCAAGCTCTCCGGCATTCATGGTAGAGAGGGCTCCCGTCAGGTTGACCTTCTTTTGGGTTCCGTACCCAACTACCACCACTTCGTTCAATAGCTGAGAATCTTCCCGAAGGCTAATTGAAAGATTGCTGCTATTGTTTACCTGCACTTCCAACGACACATAACCTATATAGGATACCTGGAGGATGGCGCCGGACCGGACGCTCAGCGTGAACTTGCCGTCGATGTCGGTTACGGCTCCGTTCGTAGTGCCTTTCTCAAGCACGTTGGCGCCTATTATGGGCTCGCCGTGGGGGTCGGTCACTGTGCCCGAAAGCCTGCGGAGCGGATCTTGCTGAGGAAGGCTCGTCGGACGGCGAGGAGACAGTATCACCTGCCGATCGACTATCCTGTAATCAACGTGCAGCTCCCCGAACAAATCCTCGAGGGCTTCTTTTATCTTGCCGGCCCTGAACGTCAGGCTCACGGTGCGGCGGGTGTCGAGTGTGTGCTCGGCGAAAAGGAAGGTGTAGCCCGTTTCCTTTTCTATCCTTTCGAGCGCGTCGCGAACCGGAACGTTCTTCAGCTCAATGTTGCTTTCCTGCGACTGCGCGTAGCCGTTCGCTGCATATACCTGCACTATTAATGCGAACGACAGAATAATTATAAGTCTCATAATACGTATAATGCTAATAAATGTACGGGTCTTGAGCCCGTTGGTTAACCTCGGTAAATTCATATTTTAATTAGAGATTTATTTGACAATTGCCCCGCGGAGGGGGATTTCTAACTCATGTGCCGGATTGCTTCCTTTTACCTGCCGATCTGCCTTGCTACGTCCACCTCCTTCCTGGCTCTAATAAGTATTTTGCGTCTGGCGAACGAATAGTCGTCGAGCTGACGCGGCTCGGAGTACGACCAGTCTATTGGCGCGGCCAACTTCATGTAGTCGAGTATCTGCGTGACCGATTCGGTTGTGAACGAGGCCCAGAACCTGTGCCGCAGCAGGTCGGCGGATGCGAACTCTATGTCGACGTTATACTTTTTCGATAGCTTCCCGGCCACCTCCTCCATGCCTGCGTCGCGGAATATCAGTCGCCCGTCCTTCCATGCGGTTTTCTCCCAGGCATTGATGCTTCTCGAAACCAACTTGCGGCTTCTCAGATCCACCGTGGCCATCCGGTTGGGATGAAGCCTCAGCGAGCGGTTGCCGAGAGATACGTCGATGGAGCCGCTCTCCAGCGTTGCCTCCACGCTCATCTCCGTTTCGCCGGAGCTCACGTTGAAGCGGGTGCCGTGGGCCGAAACGCGAACGTCCTTGCCGACGGCCACGGTGAAGGGATGCCGGCTGTCGGCCTCCACTGCAAAGTAGGCCTCGCCCTCGAGCTCAACAAGTCGCTCGGCGCTGCTGAAGCGAGCCGGATAGCGCAGGCTGCTCCCGGTGTTCAGCCACACCTGCGTGCCGTCGGGCAGCGAGATTTGTGAAACCAATCCGGGCGCCGACTTTACCGTATAGTACGGAACATTTTCCGCAATCTCACGGCTCTGCTTCACATACAGCCATCCCAGCACCGACGTTCCGATCAGAAGCGGCAACAAAAGCATGGCGGCAATCCGTTGCGAATACATCAGGGCCTGCCCTCGCCATTCCGTGCGCGAGATGCGTTGCGCCGTTTTGCGGTAGGCCTCACCGGTGTCGCAGGCCTCATATTCGGCAATCTTGCGGTATATAGCCTCAGCCTCGCCAAGCTGTTCCTTTATCTTTTCATGTTCTTCCATGCTTAATCTTTTTTATAGTATAACACATGAAAGCGGGAAATGCGACAGCCCGACGCAGATTTTTTTTTGAGCGGCATCGTTCATTACAAATCCGGGGAAATCGACGGCTCAACAATGTTGACAGCTCGATAGACCGGCCCGGAGAAGGGTGTGAACATGTTCAAAAAGTAGAGGATGTGTCAAAAGGCGATTCAGCCTGCCCAAATAGGTCATTCCCGCGAAGGCGGGAATCTCCGATCGATAGTTGGGACGAATGTATAAGCCCTTTGTGTCTAAGGATTATGCAAGCGTAACCGTTTTTCGATCGGAGATTGACTGCGTCGATTCTGACAAGCTTAAAAGCTTGTGAGAGAATTCCCGCCTTCGCGGGAATGACCTGCTTTGCGAGCGCAACCTCCTTTTTGACACATTCATCCTCCCGCTTTTTTAATCGAATCCAATTTGCATGAATTCCTTTTGAACCCCATATTTTGAACACGACCTGTTTTTCGAGCGGAAATTTTTTTTGCACCTCCCTCCTCAATTAGCGCCATGCATATTATAACTGTTTAATGGTTTATGAAGAATTAGGCAACCTCTGAAAAAAAATATCGGCTATGTAGTTCCGCAGGGTCGTCCAAAACCTGGAAAGCTTCCCGCCGAGCGAAAGCAGACTTTTCAGTTTCTGGAAAGCTTCCCGCCGAACGAAAGCAAACTTTCCAGTTTCTGGAAAGCTTCCCGCCGAACGAAAGCAGACTTGCCAGAAACTGGAAAGTTTCCCGCCGAACGAAAGCAAGCTTGCCAGAAACTGGAAAGTTTCCCGCCGAACGAAAGCAAACTTTCCAGTTTTTGGAAAGCTTCCCGCCGAACGAAAGCAAACTTTCCAGTTTTTGGACGGCCATCAAATTTGCCGCCTAAGCTGCGTTTGTATCTGGATTTGTCCTGTGATATTTCACCGGAGAAGTGTATAGGCCATATTTTTTTATCCGGGTTCATCACCTACATTTGCATTATAAATTATTGTCACTTTAAAGGGTCATTTAATGTGACAATCCACAAATCCCCACAAATATGCAGCGTAGCCAATGCTTTTCTTAATTTATCCAGACAAAATAAATCCGCATAATGATGGATGCTGAGCTCGATGCGCTTTTACTGAATATTTCCGTTAACGACGACCGAAGTGCCTATCAAAGGCTCTTCGAGTGCAGCTACGCGCCCTTGTGCCTCTTTGCCGGACGCTTCGTGAGCGACCGCGCCGCAAGGGAGGACATAGTGCAGGATGTACTTTTCGCCCTCTGGACACTACGCAAAAAGCTCAGCCTGCCAATGTCGGCCAAAAGCTATCTGACAACTGCCGTGAAAAACCATTGCCTCAATTATCTACGCAAGCAGGGCTATCACGACGAATATCTCAAAGACAGGCTTGCCGAGGAGCAATACGCTGCACCCGATGACTTTTACAACCTTCGCGAACTCTACGAGCTTTTGAACCGGGCGCTCGAAAAACTCCCCGAAGAGTACAGGCTGGCCTTCCTCCTGAGCCGCTTCAAAGGCCGAAGCACCACGGAGATTGCCGAAATGATGAAGGTCTCGGTGAGAACTGTTGAGCGCTATCGCGAGCGGGCTCTCAACATTCTCCGCGAGGAACTCAAAGACTATCTTCCGCTGCTGCTCTGCCTCCTGTGCCGATGAGAGGCGGGCGGAGCTTGGCGGCAAGCTTTTTTGGCTATATTTGGCCGGTATTGATTCAAACTCATATTAAATAATTATCAACATGGAGAAAACCGTTTCCCCTTTCGCAGCGCCGGTCTACGTGATGCTGAAACCCGTGGGAGCCACCTGCAACCTGGCATGCGACTACTGCTATTATCTTGGCAAAAGCCGTTATTATCCGGAAGCAAAAAACGCCCTCATGAGTATGGAATTATTGGAAAGGTTTATTTCGGAATATATCGAAAGCCAGACCATGCCATGCGCAATGTTCACCTGGCACGGCGGCGAAGCCCTCATGCGGCCCCTGTCGTTCTACCAATCAGCCCTGGCCTTGCAGAAGAGATATGCCGGAGGAATGCAGATAGATAATTGCATACAAACCAACGGAACCCTGCTGACCGACGAGTGGTGCCGATTCCTGAAGGACAACAACTTCCTGGTCGGCATATCCATAGACGGGCCGCAGGAATTTCACGACGAATATCGCAGGAACCGGCACGGGCAGCCCTCTTTCTATAAGGTGATGAAGGGCCTGGAGCTGCTGAAAAAGCACGGCGTGGAGTATAACGCAATGGCCGTCGTGAACGATTATAATGTAGACTATCCGCTGGAGTTCTACAACTTTTTCAAGCAGATTGAATGTCGCTACATACAGTTCACCCCCATTGTCGAGCGAATTGTCGAAGGAGATACGTACCGACTCGCAAGCTTCACAGTTGATTCCGTAAAGTGGGGCGAGTTCCTTTGTGCAGTCTTCGACGAATGGCTCAAGGCCGACGTAGGCACCTATTTCGTACAGCTTTTCGACGCCACGCTGGCCAACTGGATGGGAGTGCAGCCCGGCATTTGCACCCTTGCACGAACCTGCGGACATGCCGGAGTGATGGAATTTAACGGCGATGTCTATGCCTGCGACCACTTCGTATACCCGGAATATAAGCGGGGGAATATATACACAAAAACCATAACGGAGATGATGTACTGCCCGGAGCAAATCCGTTTCGGCAAGGATAAGTTCGACAAGCTGCCGCCCTGCTGCCTCAACTGCGAGTACCTGTTCGCATGCAACGGCGAGTGCCCCAAAAACCGCTTCATCAGCGACGGCGATGCGCCCGGACTTAATTATCTATGCCCCGGATACAAACGCTTTTTTGCCCACGCCGCGCCCTGCATGGACTTCATGAAGCAGGAGCTGCTTGCCCAAAGGCCCGCGGCTAATGTGATGCAATGGGCAGCCGGTAGATAACCTGCCTGATTATATTATCCAATGAATAAAAACTTTCCGAGGATCATCGCTGCCGCCTGAAGCGCTCGCCACATTCCTCTATGCCGGGAGCTGTCGGCATATAGCCGCAATCACCAATAAGCCTCATGCATCTACACTATTTTGAACAGTTCGGCATATATCCACCCAAAAATCTCCCCTTTTTACCCCGGCACAACGTTGTTCCGGGGCCAGGATTCCTGACGGGAGGCCGGATACACGAATATCCGCCTCCAAGATTCTTGTCGGGACGCCGGATACACGAATATCCGCCTCCAAGATTCTTGTCGGGACGCCGGATACACGAATATCCGGCCCCAAGATTCTTGTCGGGACGCCGGATACACGAATATCCGGCCCCAGGATTCTTGACGGGACGCCGGATACACGTGTATCCGGCCCCAAGATTTCTGTCCGGATGCCGGATACACGAATATCCGGCCCCAAGATTCTTGTCGGGATGCCGGATACACGTGTATCCGGCCCTCAGGATCTTTGCGGGAGGCTTATTGCGGAAGGGCTCGCCGAAGCCATACGGCGGCGGCGGCAAAGAGCAGCCGGGTGGGAATAATCCAAAGCGCGGGTATGCCTATGGCTACGAATATCAGCGTATCTTCCAGCAAGGAATGGCTGACGGCGAGGTGGTAGTTAAGCAGATTGGCGTCCTTGCGGCTGAGCTTGCCCTGCCGAGCCTCCTCAATCAT
>JAITGS010000023.1 GCA_031280435.1 Tannerellaceae bacterium
TCCCTGTCCAACGGCGAACTCTATACCGTTCTGACAAACAAAGCGAAACAGGGTAAGAAAGGCTGCCTGGCCGCCATTATAGCCGGAACGAAATCGGAAGAAGTAATAGCGGCCTTGCAAAAGATGCCGCAGGAGGCGTTGGATAAAGTTGAAGAGATAACGCTTGATATGTCCGAGAGTATGCGCAAGATAGGGCGGACTTGCTTTGTGAAAGCATCACAGGTTATCGACCGGTTTCATGTGATGAAACTTGCCTTTGATGCGACACAGGAAATCCGTATCAAACATCGCTGGGAAGCGATTCAAGCGGAAACAGACGCAAAAGAAAATGCCAAAATACTTGAAAAAGAATATATCGCAGAACGATTTGATAACGGAGATACCCGCAAAGAACTGCTTGCCCGAAGCCGGTATCTGCTCTTTAAGTCGGGCGAGAAATGGACTGAACGCCAACGGCAAAGAGCCAAAATACTTTTTGAAAACTATCCCGACATAAAAAAAGCATACTCGCTAACGCACTCTTTGCGAATGATTTTTAATAAACGCTCAACCAAAGACGCTGCAAGACTTAATCTTGCCCGATGGTACAACAAAGTTGATAATGCAGGTTTTACCTCTTTCAATATCATTGCTGCCACTTTCTATGAACATTATGACCAAATCCTGAATTTTTACAACAATCGTTCAACAAACGCTTCTGCCGAATCTTTCAATGCCAAAATAAAGCACTTCAGAGCGGAACTTAACGGAGTTGTAGATGTCCCTTTCTTCCTCTTCAGATTAACTAAATTATATGCCTAAACACAGGGTTTTGTAGGTGCGGCAACAGTCCCGCATCGGCAACAACGATAGGCTTTCCAAGTGAAAATTTGTTCGACAAATTTCCAAAACAGGAATAAGTGTATTTCCTTCAAAAATATTTCCTTCAAATATTTCATAACCAATCGGATTCCCACCCGATGCTACCAATAAACCCAGAAAAATCTGTGGACATTGATGCTTTCCGTCTTTTGAAAAGCCCGTTTTTCGCAAATCGTCTTCGTGCGACGCCTCAAAATACATGGCCGTCATATCGTAAAATGCAAGGCTTATTTTGCCTTTGAGCACCTTCTTTGTATGTGAAAATGTAATGGCTTCAACCTGCGATTCAGGTCTGTTTTTTCGTTTTTATCATCATCCGTTTCTTTGCGCCTGTCAAAACTTATATTGTCTAAAACAAAGAATCCTGCCAATAGAACAGGATTCTTTTGAATAAACAGCATTTTTTTTAATTCTACTTCGATGTGTAAGTTGCACGTTATTAGCAAGTTGCGCATATTATGCTGTGTGCGACGTCAAAGATACAGATTTTTGGAAGCAAATCACAACCCTAATGGAGTTAAGGTATTTCGAATTAGGCTGTGTGCGACGTCAAAGATACAGATTTTTGGAAGCAAATCACAACTACCGGGCGCCGGATGATAACCGCACAGAGGCTGTGTGCGACGTCAAAGATACAGATTTTTGGAAGCAAATCACAACACTACTGCGCAAGGCAGCATCGCGCAGGCGCTGTGTGCGACGTCAAAGATACAGATTTTTGGAAGCAAATCACAACGGAAAACAATGCTGATGCAAGTATTCTCCGGCTGTGTGCGATGTCAAAGATACAGATTTTTGGAAGCAAATCACAACAATTGAGTATAATTCAATCATGAAAAGTCCGCTGTGTGCGATGTCAAAGATACAGATTTTTGGAAGCAAATCACAACATAGCAGATGCTTATAAGC
Organism: Tannerellaceae bacterium; assembly: GCA_031280435.1. Taxonomy (GTDB): domain Bacteria; phylum Bacteroidota; class Bacteroidia; order Bacteroidales; family Tannerellaceae; genus DFXE01. The sequence goes on from JAITGS010000023.1 coordinate 1,771, forward strand.
AGCATGTTGAAGCTGTGTGCGATGTCAAAGATACAGATTTTTGGAAGCAAATCACAACATCATGCCTTTTTACCTTTTTGATTGCATAGCTGTGTGCGATGTCAAAGATACAGATTTTTGGAAGCAAATCACAACATGATAAGAGGATATATCTTTTGCTTTCTGGCTGTGTGCGATGTCAAAGATACAGATTTTTGGAAGCAAATCACAACCAAGTTACCTTAGACGCCACAAAATAATTTGCTGTGTGCGATGTCAAAGATACAGATTTTTGGAAGCAAATCACAACCCGTCTTTACTCACTCCACCGGCATAGACGCTGTGTGCGATGTCAAAGATACAGATTTTTGGAAGCAAATCACAACTTTAGCCGGCATCTATAAAACGTGCATTAGCTGTTTGCGATGTTAATGATACGGATTTTTGGAGGCAAAGCGCAACCGCTATTGCCTACTCCCGTAGCATCGGAGGGCTGTTTGCGATGTGAAAGATACAGCCGCCCGTATATGATTTGTAAATTAGAAATTGTATATTTGCGGAAATTCAAAGCTTGCTCTCAACAATTTAATTTGTATTCTTATTTTCAAACCACATGAAACGGATTCCTCATTACAACTATTTCAAGACAAAAAACGGCAGCGGACTGCTTGTTGACGTGGTTGACCTGCACTACGTTAAGCCTTTCGTTCCGACTCGCGCCTTCCATGTGCTCGACTACTTCGACGTGTCTTTCATCTACGAAGGAAGCGGGTTTTTTACCATCAACGAACAAACGCAGCTTGTGCATCCCAACGATGTTGTCTTTACCATGCCGGGCGAGATTCGCAATTGGGACAGCCTTAGCATCAGGCACGGCGAATCGCTCATCTTCAACGGGGCTTTCGTGCAACAGCTTTTCAATGATCCGGACTTCCTGAACAACCTGGCTTTCTTCGCCCTGAAACGTCATTCCATCAAGCTTAGCCTTTCGCCGGAAACCTTAGGCAAGGTTAAGGAAATCCTTTTCTTTATACACGACGAAATTAATAATGCCGATGGTGATGTTTACCGCATGAGGGCCTACCTCTACGAGTTTTTTGTGCTGCTGAACCGCGAATATGTCAACACGAACAATGTGCTGGCCATGATGCCTGAGGAAAACAAGCCGGTGAATAACCGATACGTGAACGCTTTCATGCAGATGGTTAGCACGGAGTATAGCTGCCAGCATAACATTAATTACTATGCCGCCAAGCTCGACATCACGCCTAACTATCTCAACGAAGTCATGAAGAAAACCGTGGGAATCAATGCCAAGCAGTACGTGCAGAACCGACTGACGCTGGAGGCCAAGCGCATGCTCGCGCAAACAGACATGCAGGTTTCCGCCATTGCCGAGGCCCTCAGCTTTCTGAGCGCCTCCTATTTCGTGCGCTTCTTTCGAGTGCAAACCACCTACACACCGCTCCAGTACCGCAATATGGTGAAAGCCACCGGGCAATTTACTGCGGTGCATTAAGACCGGAGTAAATCCTTAGAGTTTTCTTTCGCAGCATACGGGACTGTCCGGAATGAGGGCCCGGAAAGCTATCCGGGAGGCTGGAGATTCAAGATTCCGGGGCCCGGACAAAAGATCCGGGGCCGGAGATTCAAGATTCCGGGGCCAGGACAAAAGATCCGGAGCCGGAGATTCAAGATTCCGGGGCCAAAACTCCAGACCGGGAGCCGGAGTTTTGAATCTCCAGGGTAAAAAGCAGACAATGGTTCCGGCAAATCACGATTTTGTTTAGGATTGTGCATAAAGCGAGAAAATCTCCTGCTGAGCTTATCCCGTTTCCTACTGTCAGGCCTCCGTATATGCGGCTCAATGCAAACAACAAGCTTAGCCGGGCTTCTGTTCAAAACAGCGGTTGCCGGCTAAGCTTGGTATGGCAGGGAAATGTATAGGAGGCCGGGCTATCCTTCCGTTTTCCTGTATCCTATCAGCGCAAGGATGTTAAAGCCGACGGCGAAGATGCACACTATGCCGAACTGGCCTGCCAGATCGCTGAGGTGGGCGCCCTTCAGGTAGATCATCCGCATCACGTCGACGAAGTAGCGCAGCGGGTTGAATACGGTTACATGCTGAGCCCACTGCGGCATGCTGCTCACGGGGGTGAACTGCCCGCTCATCAGGGCGAATACTATGATAAAGAAAAATGCCGTAAACATGGCCTGCGTCTGCGTGTTGGAGACGTTGGATATGGCAAGCCCGAAACCGGTAAAGGCAATCATATATACGGCCGTGAAAAGATATATCACCAGAAGGTTCCCGGCCGGCAGCAGCCCGTAAACCGCCCAGCTTATCAGCACGCCTATGCTCAGCAGTATGAAGCCTATGATCCAGAAAGGCGTTAGCTTCGAAAGTATGAACAGGGCTTTGGGGACGGGGGTGACGTTCATTTGCTCCATGGTTCCCTTTTCTTTTTCGCGCACTACGTTGAGGGCCGAGAGGGCTCCGCCTATGATGCTGATGAGCATGGCGATGATGCCCGGCACCATGAAGTTTTTGTAGCTGAGGTTATCGTTGAAAAGGTAGGTGGCGGCGATGGGCGCAGGTCGAACGGCTTCTTGCGGAGAGCGCTCGGCAAGGTATTCCCGTATGATGCCGGTGAGATAGGCGCTGCCCATGCCTCCCTTGGTTCCGTTGACGGCATTGGCGGCAATGAGGGGCTCCTTGGGCTGGGCGGTGGCGAAGCTGCTCTCGAAGCCGGCGGGAATCTCGAGCAGTATGTCGGCAACGTTGCTCTCAACATATCTGATGCCCTCCTGATAGGTGGCCGATACATTTGACAAGCGGAAGTATCCCGTAGAAAGAACTTTGTTGACAAGCTGCTGCGAAACAACCGAACGGTCGTGGTCAATTATACCTATATTAATGTTGCGCATCTCAAAATTGGCGGCAAAGGGGAGGATGAGCAATTGCAGCGCGGGCACAAGGAAAATTATCTTCGGCATGAAACTGTCGCGAAGTATCTGTTTGAATTCTTTTTCGAGAAGATATTTCAGGGTTTTCATTTTTCTTTATGTTATATCATAATCTAATCTTGAAACGCTTTACACTAAAGGCGGCAAGGCCGAGAACCATAGCCGTCAGTATGCTCAGCTCATGCCATATCTCGGCGGCCGTCAGTCCTTTTATCATTACATCTTTCACGGCGGTGATAAACCATTTTGCCGGCACTATGTGGGCTATAACTCTCAGCAGCCAGGGCATGTTTTCAATAGGGAAAATCATTCCGCTAAGCATTATCACGGGCAGCATCAGCACTATGCCGCTTATCAGCATTGCCGCCTGCTGCGTTGCAACCATGGTCGATATGAGCAGCCCCAGGCATAGCGCCACTAAGGCGTAGAGCAGAGCCAGCCCCACCACCAGCGCCACGCTGCCCATCATGGGCACTCCCAGCAGATAGCGCGACAGCAGCAGTATGGTGGCAATATTGACAAGACTTATGAGCAGGTAGGGCGTGGCCTTGGCCAGAACTATGTAAAACGGATTCATTGGCGATACGAGCAGCACCTCCATTGTTCCGGTTTCCTTTTCGCGCACTATTCCCACCGAGGTCATCATGGCGCAGATAAGTATCAGCAGCAGCCCCATTATTCCCGGCACGAAATTATATGCCCCTTTGAGCTGCGGATTGTATAGCAGTTGCACATTCACGCCGGCCAGGGGCTGCATACCGGAGGAATTAATTATTGCCGTGGCATACTGTACCAGCGAGGTGGCCTCGTTGGGATTGGTGGCGTCGGCCAGGAGCTGAACCTCCTGCGTAGGACTAACGATGACGGCCATGCGGATTTTGCCCTGGCGGAACAGCAGATGAACATCGTCTATGCTGCGAACCTCGCCGTAGAGCTCAAAATATTCGCTGGCCTGCAACTGTTCTATCATGCGGGCCGTTTCGGTGTTAAAGCTGTGATCGAGCACGGCTGTCGGAGTCGATTTGATGTCGGTAGTGATGGCGTACCCAAAGAGCATGATCTGAACAATAGGCATTATGAGCAGTATCATAAGCGTGCGACTGTCGCGCAGTATATGATAAAATTCTTTGATGATGAAGGATTGCAGTTGCCTCATTTTAATTAATTATGGATTATTCGTCGGAGCGCTGCGCTTTGCGAGCCAGTCCGTGGAAAACTTCGTTCATGTTGGCGGCGCCGTATTTTTGCCGCAGGGCTAAAGGAGCGTCGAGAGCCTCAATCTTGCCGTCGACCATGACGGACACGCGGTTGCAGTACTCGGCTTCGTCCATGTAGTGAGTGGTGACGAAGGCCGTTATTCCGCGGGCCGAGGCCTGGTAGATGAGCTCCCAGAACTGCCGCCGGGTGGCGGGGTCGACGCCTCCGGTAGGCTCGTCGAGGAAAACGATGGCGGGCTCGTGGATGATAGCCACGGAGAAGGCCAGCTTCTGCTTCCAGCCCAGCGGCAGCGATGCCACCATAGTGTTACGCTCTCCGCGGAGGTCGAGTATGTCGAGCAGCTCGTCGGTTTTCTCCGTCAGGCGCTTGCCGTGAATGCCGTATATGCCGCCGAAGAGGCGGATGTTTTCCCAAACGCGCAGGTCGGCGTAGAGCGAGAACTTCTGGCTCATATAGCCAATGCTCTTCTTTATCTTCTCCTGCTCGTTATACACATTGAAGCCGGCCACGCGGGCGGTACCCGATGTTGGCACCGACAGTCCGCACAACATTCGCATGGCTGTTGTCTTGCCGGCTCCGTTGGCTCCGAGGAATCCGAAGATTTCTCCCCTGCCGACGCTGAAGCTTATGCTGTTGACGGCCGTGAAGGAGCCGAACCTCTTGGTGAGCTGATTTGTTTCTATGACATTATTCATAAGTATGGCTGTTTATTGACGTGCAAGTTCCATGAAGCAATCTTCAATGCAAGGCTCTATGCGGGAGAGTTGGGCGTCGGCATATCCTTTGCGGTCGAGCCAGGAGCGAAGCTCAGCCTCGGCGCCGTCAGCCTCGCTGCCGAGCGTGAGGTGATGCGCATCGCCGAAGGCATAGCAGGAATGAGCCCCTTCGTATCCGCGCAGGTCGTTCAGCAGAGCATACATCCCGGCGGAGCGCAGGGCATACAGCGGACGTGAAAAGGATGCGCGGATGTTCTCCGGCGTATCAACCGACAGGGCTCTCCCGTCGCGCATCAGCGCAATGCGGTTGCAGCGCGAGGCCTCGTCCATGTATGGCGTCGAAACCATGATGGTGATGCCCCGCTGCCGAAGCCTGTCGAGCATGTCCCAGAACTCTACGCGCGACACAGGGTCGACGCCCGTTGTAGGCTCGTCGAGGAAGAGAATCTCAGGGCTGTGGATGAGGGCGCAGCAGAGGGCGAGCTTCTGCTTCATTCCTCCCGACAGCTTGCCGGCGCGGCGCTTGCGGAAGGGCTCTATCTGGACGTATATGTCGCGGATGAGCTCGTAGTTGGCCTCTACGCTGGTGTTGAACACTGTGGCGAAGAACTTCAGGTTCTCCTCCACGCTCAGGTCCTGGTAGAGCGAGAAGCGTCCGGGCATGTAGCCTACGCTACGGCGTATCTCCTTGAGGCTTGTAGTGACGTCGAGGCCGTTCACCCGGGCCTGCCCGCTGTCGGGCAGGATGAGGGTAACGAGTATGCGGAACAGCGAGGTTTTGCCTGCGCCGTCGGGCCCTATCAGTCCGAACAGCTCGCCTTTACGCACATGGAGGTTGATGTCGCGAAGGGCTACCACCTCGCCGTAAGTCTTGTTTATATTCCGGCAGATAACCATAGCGTTTGCTTAGCGCGGAATAGCTATTTCGCCGTACTGACCGATTTTGAGCATACCGTCGTTCCGCACGGCAATCTTGATGGCGTATACAAGGTTGGCCCGCTCGTCGCGGTTTTGTATACCCTTGGGAGTGAACTCGGCCTTGGGCGAGATCCACGTGAGCGTGCCCTCATACTCGCGCCTTTCGCCCTTGCCGTAGTCGGCAAAAACTTGCAGGCTCTGCCCCAGGCTCAGCATGGAGAGCTGGTCGGCCGTGACGTATGCTCGCAGGTAGAGGAGCCGGGTGTCGGCCACCTTGAAGAGCGGGCGGCCGGCCGCCGTCACTTCGCCTGCATGAGCGTAAACCGTCAGCACGTCGCCCGTAACCGGACTAAGTATGCGGCACTTGCCCAGCATGTCGTCGAGCTGCATTATACGGTAGAGCAGCGATTCGGCCTCGGCGTCCATTCCTCCCGTCGTTTTGCCGAGCGTTGAGCGCTGGGCCTCGAGCTGCCGGTTGAGGAAGTCGATCTGGTGGGTGATGTCGTCGAGCTGCTTCTGCGTGCCGGCCTTGGCGTCGACCAAGTTTTGCATGCGTTGGCGCTCGGTTCGGGCGGTTGCTATTTGCTGTTCGAGTACGGCAATCTGCTTGCGTATGTCGGGCTTTTGCGCGTCTATGGCCTTCAGGCCCGAAGCAAGCTGCTTTTTGCTCAGATAGAGCTGAGCGCTGTCGACGTAGCCCAGGTAATCGCCGGCCTGAAGCCTGTCGCCCTCCCTGACGCTGAGTTCAATGATACGGCCGTTGGCTTCGGATGAAATCGTCACTTCGGTGGCTTCGAAGGCTCCCGAAGCATCAGTGCGGGTGGCGCCGCTGCTGCATGAAAATAGCGCCGGCAGTAATAAAATCAGAAAAAAATTCTTGTTCATATCGTGTGAGTTTTAATTGTTGTCAAAATTTATCTGTTATAGGAATCGGTTTGCTGCCCCTGGGCGTACATGTAGTTGTATACGGCTATGAGCTGCATGATGCGGTGCGTGGCGGCGGTTTGCCGGGCAAGGTCTTCGGCATTTATCTCGCGTATAAGATCGGTTACGGATATTACTCCGTTGGCAAGTTTAGCCTCGGCCGCCTTCTTGATGGAGGCCCTGAGGTCGAGGATTTCGCGGTCGGCCCGTATGAGTTCCTCCATCTTCATCACCTCGGTTTTCTGCTGAAGCAGCTGGAGGCCGGTGTTGAAAAGGAAGGTTTGCCGCTGAACGTCTACCGTACGCCGCGAGGCCTCCGTTTTGTGCAGATCGTTCTTGAGCGTATAAAAGCTGCCTATGTTCCACGACAAGCGTATGCCGGCGATGTAGAAAGGCTCGAAGGTATTGCTCAGCATGTTCAGCCCGGGCCGGCCGTATCCTCCCTGTACGAAAAGGCCGAGCCGCGGCATGGTTCCGGCATGTATGCGCTTGTTTTGCGAGCTGATCAGGACGTCCTGCGCATCCAAAGCCGCCAGCTCCGGCCGCATAATATCCGTAGAGAGCGGCAGTCCGGGAAGCTTGGGCAGGGCCAGCGCGGTTTCGTCGCCAATGCTCAGCCCGGTGAGGCTTGCCAGCATGCTGACGTAGGCCTTTCGCGAAGCCTGGAGCTCAATGGCCGCCCGCTGCGCATTGAGTAGCTCCACCCGGAGGCTTTCCCTGTCGGATTCGTTGGCGACGCCGTTGGCAATCATGGCCGTCACCTTCTCTATGTTTGTCAGCAGCTCGCTTTGCAGAATGGCGTTCTGCTTGAGCAGTTCGTCTTGCAGCAGGCGCCCGAAGTAGAGGCCGTTAACCCGTCCGTTGAGCGCATAGAGCTCGCTTGCTATGCCGGCCCGCTCGGCCTTGGCCTGAGCCGAAGCCATGTTCTTAACCGCAGCTATCGTTCCTCCGTCCCATATCGCCTGGCTGAGCTCGGCCGTGAGCTGGTACTGATCCTTGCTCATAGTCTTGATGGAGAATCCCGGAATAACGGCAGCCATCCTGTCCGCATCAAAAGGCATGGTCGTCACATCACTCTGCAAGCTTGCCCTGGCATTGACGGCCAGCTGCGGCAGCCATCCCTTTGCGGCGTTCGAAAGATTGTATCCCTCCGTTTGGTCTATAAGGCCGTACTGCTTCACCAACGGATAATTGTTGCGCGCAGCTTCGTAGCATTGCACCAAAGTGATTTGGGCGTCAAGCCGGCCGGCCGGCAGCACTAAAAGCAGGGCTGTTGCCGCGCAGGCCATTGTTTGCTTCATTCTTCTTCTGTTCATCTTTTTGTTCTGTTCATCTTGTTCTATACATTATATTATATATGTTTTATGCGTTGCCCTCAGAGGCCGGCAAAACCGTCTCTCGCGGCGCAAGCAAATTGTACATTACATCGTAGATAAACGGGGCTCTCCCCTCCAGGAATTTGTTGAAAACCTCCGTTTGTCCGTCCATAAACACATGCGTAAAAATATTACGCGCAAGCAGCGGAAAAACAAGCGAGCCGAGGAAAACCGAGAGGAGGTCTACAAGCGACAAAGTCTTTATCAGGCCACGCCTCATTTCATCCTCAATCTGCTCGTAAAGCTTAACTATGGGCTGCACATGCGTTTGCAACTCCCGGATTGCAATGATAACATGCTGCGGCGTGCGGTTAACCTCGTTGAGCATAAAAAACGGAAACAAAGGATTTTCCTTCAGAGCCGACATATATGCCTCAATAAGGCTGGGCAGCTTCTCCAGAATACTTGTTTTCTCGCTTATAATAGCCTCAAGGTTGGGCAAAATGCCACCAATCAGCTTCAAAAAAATCGCCCGGAACACTGTTTCCTTTGTGCGAAAATAGTAGTGCATCGACGAGCGGCTGATGCCAACCTCGGCGGCAATATCGGCCATCGTTGTGGCCTCGTATCCTTTGAGAACAAAAATTTGCTTTGCAGCCTCAATGATTTTGTCCTCGATTGCGTTACTTCTGTCGTCTTTCATGTTTATAATATGATTTGAAAATTTGAAATTGTCGATAGTGTTTGTCTACTGTGTCTGTTGATGTGTTTGTCGATGTCGTTTGACACCGGCGTCAAAGATATGAACTTGCAACAGGATTCAAGCATCACTCTCCAATATTTACGAATTATTAAGAAAAAAAGCGAAAATCTTTGCATCATCGTGACAACAATATGAGGCCCTTTTTCGGAGTACGGAATGAGAGCAATCAGGCAAGCTTCCCGCTGACAAGATGGCAGCTATTTAATTTAACCGAAGCTTCCCGCTGAGAATTTGAAAGAAAATCGGAATATATTAAGCGTCCCGCCGTCAGCACGGAGCTTCGGTTAAAAAAAGTATTAACGCCGCAGCTGGAATTGTTAATACTTGTTTTTACCGAAGCTCCGTGCTGTCAGCGGGAAGCTTCGGTAAAAAAAAATATCCTCCGTGCAGCCGTCGAGGCCCTTCGGTTAAAATAAATATTAACGAACGCAGCTGCAATTGTTAATATTTGCTTTAACCGAAGCTCCGTGCTGACAGCGGGGAGCTTCGGTTAAACTGATTTGGCTATGTGCCGCGTTTTTTTTGTCTACTTTTCCTCACCTGCGGGCCCTGCAATGGGACTGACGCTTAGATTTAACATCCGAAAGCATAAGAGATTGCGCTCGGATATAATATAAATTAAGGAAAGTGTATAAATCTGTTTAGTGTGAAGATATGTGAAAGGGCGCTTCTGTGCCGTTTTGTCAGCTTTTGCCTCCGAATGTAATGCCGGGGGGCGACTTTTGGGGATACCCGCAGAATTATTAATTCGAATAATTTACTTTTCTTTGCAAAAAAACAATTAGTCACTCTTAAACACACAAAGATGAAATCAAAATTGATTGCAATTGCTGCATTGGTAGCACTCACGGCAGGTACCGGCACGGATGCCTGCACAAATTTCATAGTTGGAAAGAAAGCATCGGTTGATGGCTCGGTAATGATTAGCTATGCGGCCGACTCGCACAATCTGTACGGCGAGCTCTATCGCTGGCCGGCAGCAGTATGGCCCAAGGGCGCAATGCTCGACGTGAAGGAATGGGATACAGGCAAGCCGCTCGGGAAAATTGCGCAGGCCGAACGCACCTACTCCGTTATAGGCAACATGAACGAATACCAGGTGGCCATCACCGAAACAACCTTCGGAGGCCGCCGCGAGCTGGTTGACACCACCGGCATCATGGACTACGGCAGCCTTATTTACGTAGCCCTGCAACGCTCGCGAACCGCCCGCGAAGCCATAGCCGTGATGACCTCGCTGGTGAAGGAATACGGCTATTACAGCGGTGGCGAATCCTTCTCAATAGCCGACAAAAACGAGGGCTGGATAATGGAAATGGTAGGGAAAGGCCCCGGCCGTAAAGGAGCCGTCTGGGTGGCCATACGCATCCCCGACGACTGCATCTCCGCTCATGCCAACCAGGCCCGCATACGGCAAATTCCCTTCGACGACAAGGAAAACTGCATGTACGCCCCCGACGTTGTTCAACTCGCCCGCGACATGGGCTACTACAACGGCAGCGACAAGGATTTCAGCTTTGCCGAAGCATATAATCCGTGGGATTTCGGCGGCCTGCGCGGATGCGAGGCTCGCGTATGGTCATTCTTCCGGAAATATGATAAGGGCATGGACAGGCATGCCGATTTCATCAAAGGAGACCCCACCAAAGAGCCCATGCCTCTTTACATCAAGCCCGATCGCAAGCTGTCGGTAGCCGACGTGCAGAACAACATGCGCGACCACTACGAAGGCACCGACCTCGACATGACCCTCGACCCCGGAGCAGGCCCCTGGAAGGTGCCCTACCGCTGGCGCCCCATGCACTTCAAGGTCGACGGCAAAACCTACCTCAACGAGCGCGCCATAGCCACGCAGCAAAGCGCCTTCGTTATCGTTCCCCAGATGCGCAACTGGCTGCCCGACGAAGTGGGCGGCATACTCTGGTTCGGAGTAGACGATGCCGACATGGCCGTCTTCACTCCACTGTACAGCTCCATACAGGCCGTACCCGAATGTTTCCGCGAAGGCAACGGCGACCTCTACAACTTCTCCTGGACGTCGGCCTTCTGGATCCACAACTGGGTTGCCAACATGGCCTACTCCAAGTACAGCTTCATGATACAAGACATACGCAAAGTGCAGCAGGAGCTCGAATCACTCTCTCTCACCATCCAGCCCACAATAGACGAGGTTGCCCTGCGCCTCCACAAAAAAGATCCGGCCGAAGCCCGCAAGTTCCTCACCTGGTACAGCGGCCACACCGCCGAGCAAGCCACCGCCCGATGGAAACAGCTCGGCGAATATCTGCTGGTGAAGTACATCGACGGCAACGTCAAGAAGGAAGAGAACGGTGAGTTCAAGCGCAACCCCTACGGCCAGCCCGCCTCGCCCGACTTCCCCGGATACGACGAAAACTACTACCGCAACATAGTGAACGCCGCCGGCGCCCGCCTTGAAGTAAAGGAGTAATTTGGATCATTAGGTAATGAATATATATCTTTGCCCCGTCCTTCGGAGCAAGGATATATAAGGAGAGATGGCAGAGTGGTCTATTGCGGCGGTCTTGAAAACCGTTGAACTGCAAGGTTCCGGGGGTTCGAATCCCTCTTTCTCCGCTGGACATATTTAAATGAGATAACTACAATGACAGGGCCCGGTTTCGCTAAGATGTGAAATCGGGCCTCTTGTTTTTGTATGCATCCTAATGCCGGTTTCGCGATTCATAATCACTAAGCGATATGGCATAACCCATAATTCATAATTTAATCAGTGTTCATTTAAATAAAGCAAGCTATGACTTATGGCTATATCCGGGTAAGTACCGAAAAACAAACATCAGACAACCAACGCTTCGAAATCAAGCGGTTTTGCGAGCGCAACTCATTGGCAGTAGACAGATGGATTGAAGAAACCATCTCGGGCACGAAAAACATTAAGGACAGGCAGCTCGGTAGGCTCCTCAGGAAAATGAAGCAGGACGACATATTGATTTGCTCGGAACTCTCGCGCCTCGGCCGGAACCTGCTGATGATTATGAGTATCCTTAACGAATGTATGAACCGTGGCGTTCAGGTCTGGACAATCAAAGACAACTACCGTCTGGGCAGTGACATCAGTTCCAAGGTTCTTGCATTTGCCTTCGGCCTCTCGGCCGAAATAGAGCGCAACCTGATTTCCCAACGTACCAGGGAAGCTCTCGCCCGCAAGCGCGCTGCCGGAGTGGTATTAGGCCGTCCTAAAGGCAGCAAATCAAAAAGCAGGAAGTTGAGCGGCAAGGAAGCCGAAATCAAAATACTGTTAGCCCAAAACGTATCGCAAAGCGCCATAGGCAAAATCTTCGGAGTTCACAGGCTCACGGTCGCCAGATTCGTGAAGGGCATTTAGGTTGTTTTTTGTAGCAGGCGTTTGAACCGCATCCGGTCAATCCGGGCAGCATACTTCCCGGCGGATAGCTGTATGCTCAGGCGGAGGATTTCGGGATTCTTGGCTCTTGCCCTATATTTGTCGGCTTAAGATTAATCATTAGTATAATGAATAGTAACAGCAACTGCAATATTTTTTTTCCTCCCGAATGGTATCCACAGAGCTGCGTGCAGCTGACATGGCCGCACGAGGGCACCGACTGGGCCGGCTCGCTCGACGAGACGATCGGCTGCTTTGCTGCCATTGCCAAGGCTATCAGCCGTACGGAAAGGCTGCTCGTTGTGGCGCCCAGGATCGAGCCGGTGCGCGCGCTCCTTGGAGACAGCGGCCGCATTATCTTCCGCGAGATAGATACGAACGATACCTGGGCGCGCGATCACGGAGGCATATCCGTACTGAAGGACGGACGGCCCACGGTTTACGATTTCACCTTCAACGGCTGGGGCATGAAGTTCGCCGCCAACCTCGACAACCTGATCACGCGGCGCCTGTTCGCCTCATCAACCTTTGCGCCCGGCATTGCCTGCGAGCAGATTCCTTTGGTGCTCGAGGGAGGCAGCATTGAAACCGACGGAGGCGGAACCCTGCTCGTAACCGCAAGCTGCTTAGAGTCGGCCAATCGCAACGAGCATCTGTCGCGAGCCGAGCTGGAGCAATGCCTCGGCCGTCTCTTTGGCGCCCGCCGGATCCTGTGGCTGAACCACGGCCGGCTGATTGGCGACGACACCGACGGCCACATCGACACCCTCGCCCGCTTTTGCAGCGACAGCACTATCGTCTACGTGCGCTGCGACGATCCGTCCGACCCGCATTTCGAGGAGCTGAGGCTTATGGAGGAGGAGCTACGCGGCTTCGTTCGCGACGACGGACAGCCATACCGGCTCGTACCGCTGCCTCTGCCCGCCTGCGTGGAGCACGACGGCGAGCGGCTGCCTGCAACCTATGCCAATTTCCTGATCACTAACCGGGCCGTACTCATGCCCCTGTACGATGCGCCGACCGACGAGCTCGCCATGCACATCATACGCGAGCTCTTCCCCGGCCGGGAAGCGACAGGCATCAACTGCCTGCCGCTCGTTCGGCAGCACGGCTCGCTTCATTGCGTAAGCATGCAGTATCCCGAAGGATTTATTATATGAAACATATCATGAAAACAGGTATTATACAACAATCAAACACGGCCGATTACGCCGCCAACACAGGCAAGCTGAGCAACAGCATCGAACGCTGCGCCGATATGGGAGCACGGCTGATAGTGATGCCGGAACTTCACAACAGCATCTACTTCTGCCAAACGGAAGACCCTGCAATGTTCGATGCGGCCGAAGCTGTTCCCGGCCCCTCCACTGCCTTCTTCGGAGCGCTGGCCAGGCGGCACAAGCTCGTTATCGTCACATCGCTGTTCGAGAAACGGGCTCCGGGACTGTATCACAACACCGCCGCCGTTATAGACTCCGACGGATCCCTCGCCGGCATATACCGCAAGATGCACATCCCCGACGATCCGGCATACTACGAGAAGTTCTACTTCGCTCCGGGAGACACGGGCTTCAGGCCCATACAAACCTCCATCGGACGGCTCGGCCTGCTCGTATGCTGGGATCAGTGGTTCCCCGAGGCTGCCCGGCTGATGGCCATGCGAGGAGCCGACCTCCTCGCCTACCCAACAGCCATAGGATGGGAATCGACCGACGGCGAGGCCGAACAGCTACGGCAGCTCGATGCCTGGAAAACCATACAGCGAGCGCATGCCATTGCCAACGGCATACCCGTGGTGTCGGTCAATCGCTGCGGATTCGAGCCCGATCCGTCAGGCGCCACCGCAGGCATAAACTTCTGGGGCCACAGCTTTGCCGCCGGCCCGCAAGGCGAGATACTTGCCGAGCTCGCCACGGACGAGGCTGCAATAGTTGTTGAGCTCCCCTGCGCGCGAACCGAATCGGTCCGCCGCTGGTGGCCCTTCTTCCGCGACAGACGGGCCGATGCCTACGACGGTCTGACGGAGCGCTTCCTGATTTGAATAGTTTCTATAAGATCCTCACTCGAACCGTACCGTTTGCGCAGGAGATATGGTGGAGACTATGCGGGCGGGCAGCAGCATCATCAGCATGGAGGCGATCATGGCGCCGGCATTGAGCAGCAGAAGCGATTGCAGGCTCAGGCTCACCGGGACGGCGTCGATGTAGTAGGTTGCCGCATCGAGCTTGAGGAAGTGGAAGTGCTGCTGAAGGAAGCAGATCGCAAGCCCGGCAGCATTGCCCCACAACATTCCCTTACCGATGAGCATGAGGGCCAGATAGAGGAACACTCGCCGGACGCGGGCGCTCGTCGCACCCATAGACTTGAGCACGCCTATCATCCTAATCCGTTCGAGGATAATGACCAGCAGGCCGGAGATCATGGTGAAGCCCGACACGGCTATCATCAGTATCAGTATCACCGCAACGTTGATGTCGAGCGCGTCGAGCCAGCTGAAGATCATAGGATTCAGCTCGCGCATCGAGCGAACCAGCAGCAGGTTCCCCTTGCTGTCGGTGCCGGAGGATAACTGTTCGGCCAGGGCATCGGTCGTGTGGTCGAGCTGCGAGTAGTTGGCGAGCCGTACTTCGAGGCCGCTCGATTCGTCGGCATCCCAGCCGTTCAGCCGGCGGACGTGGCGTATGTCGGCTATGACGAACAGCTTGTCGTAGTCCTCAAAGCCGGTGTTATAGATGCCCTGGACGCTGAACTTGCGGGCACGGACGTTCTCCTGGAGGAAGTAGGCCAGGAAGGAATCCCTGATTTGCAGCCCAAGCATGTCGGCGAGGTAGCGGGAGATGAGCGTCTGCGTCGACGGCTGTCCGTTGGGGTCGACAGTGAGCGTATCGCCTTCGACGAGGTAGAGGCGGAAGAAGCTCCAGTCGTAGTTGTGATCTATGCCCTTCAGCACTATGCCCTGGTTGTCGCTCTTTGTCTTCAGCAGGCCTGGCTTGGTGGCGAAGGGGGTGGCGGCTGTAACATTGGGGAAGCTGCTCACGATAGCTATCAGGCTGTCGTCCGCAACGATAGGCTGGGTCTCGAAGGATATGTTGCCGTCGAAGTTCGTTATGCGCACATGCGAGCCGAAGCCGGCCACCTTGTTGCGTATCTCCTGCTTGAATCCGAGGATTATCGCCACCGACAGCACCATCACGGCCAGCCCGAGCGCCACTCCGGCTACGGCTATGCGTACGGCGGGCGGCATGCGTCGGCCTCCGCCCTCAGCCTGGTATATACGCTTGGCTATGAAATATTCGAGGTTCATCCGTCGGGGCTTGGCGCGGGTTGAGCCTTAGCGGCTGTTGTATGCTTCGAGTGCGCGGGCCAGCACTTCGAGCGCGCGGGCCAGGTCTTCCTTCCTGAGCACGTAGGCTATCCTCACCTGATCTTTCCCCAGGCCGGGAGTGGTATAGAAGCCGGAGGCCGGGGCGAGCATCACCGTTTGCCCCTCGTGGCGGAACTCGCCGAGGCACCAGGCGCAAAACTCGTCGGCATCATCCACCGGCAGCCGTGCAACCGTGTAGAAAGCCCCCATAGGTATAGGCGAATAGCATCCCGGAATGCGATTGATGCCGTCCACAAGGAAGTTGCGCCGCTCCACATACTCGTTGTATACGTCCAGCATATAGTCATCCGAAGTATCCAGCGAAGCCTCCGCAATGATTTGCCCTATAAGCGGCGGGCTCAGGCGGGCCTGGCACCACTTCATCACGTTCTCCCTCACCTGCCTGTTCTTAGTAATTATAGCGCCTATGCGGATGCCGCACTCGCTGTATCGCTTGCTCACGGAGTCGATCAGCACAACGTTTTCCTCTATCCCCTTCAGGTGGAAGGCCGAGATGTAGGGGGCGCCGGTGTAGCAAAACTCGCGGTACACTTCGTCGGAAAAAAGGAAGAGGTCGTACTTTTCCACCAGGTCGCGCAGGCGGTTCATCTCGCTTCGCGTATACAGATAGCCCGTCGGGTTGTTGGGATTGCAGATGAGGATACCCTTGGTGCGCGGGCCTATCAGCTCCTCAAACTTGTCTAAGGCCGGCAGCGAAAAGCCCTCGTCTATGGTGGACGGAACGGTGCGGATAACGGCGCCGCTCGATATGGCGAAGGCCATGTAGTTGGCATAGGCCGGCTCCGGAACAATAATCTCGTCGCCCGGATCAAGGCAGGCCATCAGGGAGAAGAGCACGGCCTCAGAGCCTCCCGTGGTGACTATTATATCCTCAACACCAACATTAATATTGAAGCGTGCATAATACCCAACCAACTTTTCGCGGAAACTGCGGACGCCTTCGCTGGGAGAATATTCGAGAACCCTGCGGTCGATTTGCTTGAGCGCCTGAAGCCCCACGTCGGGAGTAGGCAGGTCGGGCTGGCCTATGTTGAGGTGATAAACTTTGACGCCTTGTTCCTTGGCCTTGTTGGCCAGCGGCACGAGCTTGCGGATGGGAGACGGGGGCATTGTGATTCCCCTTTGGGATATGGTGGGCATTGTGGGTATATATATAATGTAAATAATAAATTTTCGGGCGCAAATATAATCCTTTAGCAGGCTTCGACCTAACATCCCCTCACGGATTTTCGTGCAGGCGGCTTCGCATAGTTTTAGCGGCTCGCCGAAATGTACCCGCAGATGGCTGTATCGCCTGTGAGAGCGCCCGGCCGTCCGACAGTGATTACAATAGGCAAATGTGTTCTTCCCAAATCTACAAGTGTTTTTTGGGGCTTCAACATTTTCGTCGGCTCAACATTTGTTGAGACCTCCCCGCTGTCAGCACGGAGCTCTCAACAAATGTTGACGCGGCCAAAAAAACGAATCGGGCGAATAAACAACTGTTTTTTTAATGAATCCGGGAAATTTGTAGGCTCAACAGAGTGCGGAACCTCCCAAAAAGTCGCGGCGGACGGATTTGAAGGCTGTTGAGCCGCAAAATTGGGAGATTTGTATAGCTCAACAAATGTTGAGAGCTCCGTGCAGACAACGGGGCGGTTTCAACAAATGTTGAGAGCTCCGCGCTGACAACGGGACGGTTTCAACATTTGTTGAGAGCGCCATTCTGACAGCAGGGCGGTTTCAACAAATGTTGAGAGCGCCATTCTGACAGCAGGACGGTTTCAACAAATGTTGAGAGCTCCGTGCTGACAGCGGGACGGTTTCAACAAATGTTGAGAGCTCCGTGCCGGCAGCGGCCGTTTCAACAAATGTTGAGAGCTCCGCAAAAAAACTACGGGAGAATGAATGAACCGACAATCATCCCCGCCAAACAAATCGGGGCATACCCATGCAGGAGGCCCGTAGGGGTCGAATATTTTCGACCCTAATCCCATCGAGGCCATTTGATGTTGAAATTGCGTCAATGAAACCGCCGCAAAGGCATTGGAGGGCGGTTTTATTCGGGTCGAAAATATTCGACCCCTACGGGATCCCTGCATGCGTTTGAGGCATTGCCTGCAAGGCCCGGGCCCCCCGTAGAGACGCGATGCATCGCGTCTCTACATACACACACCGCAGGGCCTCCCGCCTTCGCGGAAATGACCCATTGTTCGAGCGTGAAGGGCTTTTGATGCATCGTCTGCAAGGCCCGACCCCGTAGAGACGCGATGCATCGAGGGCACTGAAAAAGTCGCCTTAAGATGGGCTGTTAGGATACCTTCCAATAAAAGTAGGATTGCAAAGAGCTTGGTGTGCCTTTTCTTTGCAATCCTAT
>JAITGS010000026.1 GCA_031280435.1 Tannerellaceae bacterium
TTCTTTCAAAAATCTATTTTTAAGGACTGATATCTCGAAAAAAGACACAGAATGATCCGTTTGGCAACCAAATCTCACAACAAATAAATGCTGTTGAATTTAACAGCAAGCCCTAAATAAGAGGGTTTAATATGTTGATTTATAAATGATTTTACATTCGGAGGAATAAAAAGAGCTTCCGGCTGAAGGATCCCCCAACGGGGAAAACTCCAACCGATTTCGGCTGAAGGATCCCCCAACGGGGAAAGTCCCAACCGATTTCGGCTGGCGAATCCCCCAACGGGGAAAGCACCAACCGATTTCGGCTGGCGAATCCCCCAAAGGGGAAAGCTCCAACCAAATTCGGCTGAAGGATCCGCCAAAGGGGGTTGTAAAGAAACTCTGTCGGAAAGGTAAAAAACAGCCTTGCGGAGCTCCTCCGTAAGGCTTAAGGCGTGTATAAAAAAATAGAGGGCTTGAGACGGGCTTTTTACAAATCGAACATGGGGGGGTAATTTGTAAAGAGCAAAACGGCCTCCGATAATCCGGAAGCGCTTATTTTGTATTTATGCAATGCGTAAAAGAGATTCATGTTGCGTAGTTGATTTTTTTACAGTCGCAAATATAATGAATGTTTGTAATAACCAAATCTTTTGTCGGATTTTTCAGGGGGGCGGCCGACGGGCTTCCGGCCTGCCTTTGCAGCATTGCCTGCGGAGCAGGCGGTATAAATTGGAAAAAGACATATATTTGCGAACAGCGAAGGGGCCGAGGGCGAGCCTTTCGCAAATGTTTAACTTTAAAAATTAATACGACAGACAACTCAATATTTATTTATTAATTTAAAACGATTCGGACATGAAAAAACTAATGACTTTATGCTTGTTAAGCATCTTGTGTACGACTTTGGCAGCTCAGGAGACTGCAAAGGTGAGGGCCTACGAAGGCAAGGAGGAAATCCCTTCCTATAAGCGCGGAGCTGATGAAATCAGTCCCATTTTTTATACCGGCCGCGGAGTGCAGGGTGCAGCCGGGCATATATACCCCTACCCGGCGCAACTGAGCTTAGGCGATAAGCTGACGACGGAAACCTACGATATGGTTTACCTCGAAAACGAGTATCTGAAGGTGACGGTGCTGCCATCCTACGGCGGCAAGCTCTTCTCGGCAATAGACAAGACGAACGGGCATGAGCTGTTCCACCGCAACAGCACGGTGAAGCCCGACCTCATAGGCAGCCTGGGAGCATGGATATCGGGAGGAATAGAATGGTGCTTCCCGCATCATCATCGTACCTCGACGCTGCTGCCGGCCGATTACAGGATTGTGGAGAACGCCGACGGAAGCGCAACCGTGTGGGTGGGCGAAACCGAGCGCGATTTGGGACTGCGGGGCGTCATAGGCATTACGCTGCGCCCCGGACGCTCATACATAGAAACCACCTACTACCTGAACAACAGCAAGGACGTTACGAAGAACTTCCTGTTCTGGGCCAATGTGGCGGTGACGGCCCACAAAGACTTCCGTACGTTCTGGCCGCCGAGCCAGGAGATAGGCGTGTTCCACAGCAATACGAGCTTTGTGCACTGGCCTGTCTCGCACGAAACGTACCGGGGCATTGATTATACGTCGGGCGTGGATCTGACCTGGTGGAAGAACCATCCGGACCCGGTATCCTTCTTCTTCTGGCAGGGCAAGGAGGGCTTTATCGGTGGCTACGACTACTCGCAGAAGGCCGGCACGGTGCACGTGGGCGATGTATATAACAACCGTACGTCTAAGCTATGGCAATTCGGCCCCGGACTGCAGGGACAGAACGCACGCAAGAAACTCACCGACGACGGCAAGGCCTACGTGGAGCTGATGACCGGCACCTTCTCGAACAATCAGCCTGATTACAGCTGGTTCTTCCCCCATTCCGTCAAGGGAGCGCTTAACTACTGGTATCCCATAAGGGATCTGGAGATAGTGAAGAATGCCAATACGGAGGCATCGGTAGCCCTGCATCCCAAGGACGCCAAAACCATGTTCTACGGATTCAATACCACTAAGAAATATACTAACGCAAGGGCTGTATTGAAGTATGATAACCGGGAGGTGGCCGGCAAGACCGTCGACATTGACCCGGCCGCTCCCTTCACGGCAACCTACTCCTCAAAGCAGGCTGTCGACGAGTATAAATTCACGGCAGAGCTGCTGGATGCCGACGGTAAAGTGCTGGTGTCGTACAGCCCATACAGGCTGCAGCAGCCGCCGCTGCCTCCGGCTCAGGAGGAAGTAAGGCTGCCGCATGAGATAGAATCGACCGAGGACTTATACCTTACCGGACGCTTCGTCGAACAGTTTGCAAGGCCGGGCATGAATGCCGACGATTACTATCTGAGAGCACTGGAGAAGTCGCCCGACGATTACCGTGTAAACATAGCAATGGGCATAAGGCGGGTGAATCAGTGGCGATATGCGGAGGCCGAGCAATACCTGCAAAAGGCAGCCGACAAGCTCAAGGTAGCCTACATACAGCCTAAGGAAGGAGAGCTCTTCTACTACCTCGGCCTGGCGCAGAAGCAGATGGGCAAAGAGACGGAGGCTTACGATAACTTCTTCCGCGCAACCTGGTATTATGAGTGGTACTCGGCATCATACTATCAGCTGGCACTGCTCGAAAGCAAGCGAGGCAACTATCCCCAAGCCCTCGAATTTGCCGCCAATGCATATTCAACCAACAATAATGACGGCAGCATCAACATAGTGTATGCAGCTCTGCTGCGCAAGAACAATCGTGCGCAGGAAGCAGTAGCGCTCATGAACCGTCTGCTCGAAAAAGACCCAATCAACTTCGCTGCTATCTATGAGACTGAGCTCTCGGCCGGCAGGAGCGGCTCTATGGCAGGCTGGCATAAGAACATGCAGGACGCCGACAACAACTATATAGACATAGCCGTGTTCTATCTTAATGCCGGGCTGTGGGATGATGCCATCAGGCTGCTGTCGTCGCTGCAAGCTCCCAAGAACCCGCTATCCCGCTACTATCTTGCATGGCTCTACGAGCAGGCAGGGCAGACGGACAAGGCCGGGCGAGCGCTGGCCGAGGCCGCAGGATTATCCATAGACTATTGCTTCCCCTTCAGGCAGGAAACAGAGGCGGTACTGAAGTACGCAGCCCAGAAGGCCCCCGCCAATGCAACGGTGCAATACCTGCTCGGCAACCTGCTGTACGACCGTCGCCCGGAGGATGCCATACGCAGCTGGGAGCAGGCAATAGCCATCAGGAAAGACTTCCCCATAGTGCTGCGGAACCTTGCCTTCGGCGCATTCCACCAAAGCAAAGACGTTGAGAAGGCGATAGCCTACATGAAGCAAGCCATAGCCGCCAAGGCCTCCGAGCCCATCTGGTATTCCGAGCTCGAAAGCTATTACGACCTGTCGAAAGCCGACTTCAGAGACTGCCTGGCCATCATGGAAAAGAACCTCGAAACGGTACGGAAAGATATAACCGCGCCACAAAGCCTGGTGAAGCTCTACAACCTGAACGGCGAGTACGACAAAGCCATAGGCCTGCTGCGCGAGCATCACTTCAGAACATGGGAAGGCGGACGGGAGATACACCACTACTACGTTGACGCCCACGCACTGAAAGCCATAGCGGAGATGAACGGCAATCGCAACCAGGCGGCAGTGGAGCACCTGAACTTAGCCCTGCTCTATCCCGAAAACCTCGAAGTGGGCAAGCCGCTGAACGACGACAGGAACGCCCTGATTTACCACCTGATGGGACAGGCCTACGACAAGATGAACAACAAGCGCAAGGCTCAGGAGTGCTATAAGAAAAGCGCCGAAGCGCGGAACGGCTCGCAGTTTGGCGACCTTGTGTACTTCCAGGCACAGTCGCAAAAGGCCCTCGGCAAGGCCGATGAAGCAGCCAAGCTATGCAACGGGCTGATAGAGCGCGGCCGGTCAATCATAGCACGTCGCTCCACCGGAGCCGGCATAGGCGTCGAGTCCGCCTCGCTGCAAAGCAAAACACTTGCAGGCGGATACTATCTTCAGGCGCTCGGACATCTGGGCCTGGGCGACACGGCCAAAGCTAAGGAACTGCTTGCCGAAACACTCAAGCAGTATCCAAACCACTTGTGGGCCAAATATTTTGCCGATTAAAACACCCTGCGCTTATTATACGGCGATCCCTGGAATGCCCATTCTCCTCACAGGAGAATGGGCATTCTCCATACAGGCGCACGGGCATTCTCCATACAGGCGCACGGGCATTCTCCACACAGGCGCACGGGCGTGCTCCACACAGGCGCACGGGCGTGCTCCACACAGGCGCACGGGCGTGCTCCATACAGGCGCACGGGCATCTCCCTCGCAGGAGAATGGACATTATGCGATCCCCATAACGGGCATTATGCGATCCCCATAATGGGCATTATGCTGATCGTTTAATGTACGTTATGCGATCCCTTTAATGCCCATTAAACGATCCCTTTAATGTACGTTATGCGATCCCTTTAATGTACATTAAACGATCAGCATAATGAGAGGGGTTTAAAGGCGAAGCCGACAAGGCTTGTTGCGAAGGAATGAAACTGTTTCTATCTTTGGCCCACTCATTATTATATATATATAACTATATGGAAAAGACAAGCCGCATCGACAGCATACTGTCGGATATAAAAGAGCTCGAACGCCTGATGGGCGAAATGCGAAACATGGACGTGTACCCGGTAGCATGCTTCAGCCGCAGCTTTGACCTGGCATACCATCTGCTGAAAGACCTGCATATTCTCGAAGGTGAGCAGATAGAGTCGCTGCACAGGCAAATGGAGGAGTATAGAAGGATGATAGACTCGGCGCCGCCGCCTGCTGTGCCCGCCCCACCGCCCGTGCCGCCCGCCGCCGAGGCCGAACCTCATCAGAGCCGCCCCGCCACGCTGAACGATGCCATCAACAAAGGGCGCCTGGCCGACCTCAGGAAATCTCTGGTGCTGAACGACAGGTTCTATTTCCGCAAAGAATTATTTGGCGGAGATGAGGCACGCATGAATCGCGCTATCGACGACCTGAACGCTATGCGCACACTGGACGAATCGCTGGCATACCTGCGCGAAAAGTTGCAATGGGATGAAAACAACGCAGTTGTGGCAGAGTTTACCTGCTTCATCGAGAAACGCTTCGGATAAGGAAACGGAGCCTGTGCCAAAGCTTATCGTTGTTCCCACGCCAATCGGTAACCTCGAGGATATAAGCCTGAGGGCCCTCAGAGTGCTGCGCGAGGCGGACTTCGTCCTTGCCGAAGATACGCGCACGACGGCTATACTGCTCCGGCATTACGGAATTGAGAAAAGCATGCAATCCTATAATATGATAAACGAACATCGCATCGTGGAGCGCCTTGTGGGACGCATACAAGAGGCCGGAAGCGTTGCACTGACGTCGGACGCAGGCACCCCCGCCGTTTCCGACCCCGGCTTCCTGCTCGTGCGCGAGTGCATCCGCAGCGGCATAGAAGTAGAATGTTTGCCGGGGCCGACGGCCTTAGTGCCGGCGCTTGTGGTATCGGGGCTGCCCGGTACGGCCTTCTGTTTCGAGGGCTTCCTGCCCCATAAAAAAGGACGGCAAACACGCCTGCGCAAGCTGGCCGCCGAGGAACGCACATTCATACTCTACGAATCGCCTCACAGGCTTGTCAAAACTCTCGAACAACTGTCGGAGCATTGCGGAACAAACAGGCAGGCATCGGTTTCACGAGAACTGTCGAAGATATATGAAGAGACACGGCGGGGAAGCTTGCAGGAACTCGCCTCACACTTTGCCGCCAATGCCCCGCGGGGCGAGATAGTTATAGTTGTAGAAGGAAACAGCATTTAATTTAAATAGAAAAGCAAATGAAAAAGTATGTTACCATTACGCTGTGCGCCGGCATGCTACTTACGGCCTGCGTACAAAACTCAAAGGAGTATCGGCAGCTAAAGGCCGAAAGTGATTCGCTAAGGCTCGACAACGCTCGCAGCAATATGCAAATAGAGGAGATGATGTCTATACTGAACGAGATCGAGGCCGACTTCCAATCTATCCGCAGCGCGGAGAACTACCTGAACGTGCAGAGCCAAACCGACGGCGAACTCGCTCCCACCGCCCGCGAACAGATCCACAACAACATGCAGATCATCAACGAGACACTGCACAGGAACAAAGAGCAGATAGCACGGCTCGAGGCCCTGCTGAAGCAAAGCAACACACAGTCCGACGCCTTCAGGAAGACCATAGAGCGCCTGGCTGCCGAGCTCGAAGAAAAGACGCGCATGATTGTCACTCTGCAAGAAGACCTGGAGAAGAAGAACGTCCATATCGAAGAGCTGAGCCGAGAGATAGCCTCCCTGAAGGAAGACGTCGACCAGCTTGCATACGTAAGCGAATCGCAGTCGAAGAAAATAGAAGCGCAAGACACCGAGCTGAATACCGCCTACTACTGCTTCGGCACATC
Organism: Tannerellaceae bacterium; assembly: GCA_031280435.1. Classification (GTDB taxonomy): domain Bacteria; phylum Bacteroidota; class Bacteroidia; order Bacteroidales; family Tannerellaceae; genus DFXE01. The sequence continues at coordinate 6,464 of JAITGS010000026.1, forward strand.
GCGCGAGCTGAAAGACCAGAAGATACTGAGCGGCGGAGGCATCTTCTCAAAGTCCAAAGTACTGGAAGGCGACTTCAACCGCAGCTACTTTATACCCATCGACCTCCGCCAGACAACCGAGATAGAGCTCTACTCCCGCAAGGCAGCCCTCAAATCCAACCACCCCGACGGCTCCTACGAGTACGGCAAGGACAAAGACGGCAATCTGATATTCCGCATCACCGACGCCAAGGCCTTCTGGAGCCTGGGCAAATACCTCGTCATACAGGTAGATTAGGCTCATACCCGCCTGCCCAAACAGGTCATTCCCGCGAAGGCGGGAATCTCCGATCGAAAAACGGGACGAATGTATTTGTTGTTTTATATGATACAACTACAATAGTCCCAACTATCGATCGGAGATTCCCGCCTTCGCGGGAATGACTTTTTTAGGGCAGGCGGTCAGTCGGAATAGTACAGGCGCTTTACCCGTGTCGATATGGAAGTCAGTATCTCGTATGGGATAGTACCCAGCGCGGAAGCTATGCGGGTTGGGGGCAGCTCCTTGCCGAAGATGATGACGGCGTCGCCCTCGGCGGCAGAGGTTCCGGTGAGGTCAACCATGGCAATGTCCATGCAGATGTTGCCGACGATAGGGCAGAGCTCGCCGTTTATCCGTACCATGCCTTTGCCGTTGCCCAGCCGCCTGTCCAGTCCGTCGGCATAGCCTATCGGAATGATGCCGATCCGCGAAGGCCGGCTCAGCACGTTGCCGCATCCGTAGCCCACCGACCTACCGGCCGGCGCCTCCCTTATCTGGAGTATGGTGGTGCGTAGAGTTGATACGTTCCGGAGCTGCCTGTTGTCGACGGCGCTGAGGCCATACAGTCCGAGGCCGAGCCGCACCATGTCCATCTGATACTGCGGGAAGCGCTCTATGCCTGCGGAGTTCAGTATATGTTTCAGTATCCTGTAATCGAGGTCGGCCTCAATACGCTCCGCTACTTCGGCGAAGATAGCCGCCTGCCTGTGCGTGAAGGCATCCAGCGAGGGTGTATCGCTGCCTGCAAGATGAGAGAACACGGAGCGGACAGTGACGCCCGACTGCAATCGCAGCCGCCGGCATATCTCCTCCGCATCCTCAGGTGCGAAGCCCAGCCTGTTCATTCCGGTATCAATCTTGATGTGCACCGGATAGGAGGTGATGCCCCGGCGCAAGGTCTCGCGTATGACGAGGTCGAGCATGCGGAAGCTGTAAATCTCAGGCTCCAGCCGATGCTCGAACAGCAGATGGAAGCTGCTCGCCTCCGGGTTCATCACAATTACAGGGATAGAGATGCCTGCACGACGCAGCGCAGCTCCCTCGTCGGCCACAGCCACGGCAAGGTAGTCGCATCGCTGCTCTTGCAGAGTCTTAGCCGTTTCCTCGGAGCCAAGGCCGTAGCCAAAGGCTTTCACCATGACTATCACCTTTGTCTCGGGGCGCAGCATAGTGCGGAACTGATTATAGTTGTGAACAATGGCATTCAGGTCTACTTCGAGCACGGTTTCGTGCGTGCGCTTCTCCAGTTGCTCCGTTATGCGCTCGAAGTGAAAGCGTCGCGAGCCCTTCAGCAGTATGATCGAATCGCTGAACCTGCGTATAGACTGCGATTGAAGGAATTCGTCGGTATTCAGGTAGAACTCCTTGCTGATGGTGAACAGGGAGCCGAACTCGGATATGTCGCGCCCTATTCCGACGATGTGCGAGACCTTCTTGCGGCGAACCAGCTCGGCCACGCGCTTATAAAGCGACTTGGGCAGCGCTCCGGACTGCAGGATGTCCGACAGTATCAGCACCGATTGCAGTTCCTTATCAGCCCGGCGGCCTTTCATGAAGTTCAGAGCGCTCTCCAAGGAATTAAAGTCGGAGTTGTACGAGTCATCTATCAGTATGCAATTACGTACGCCCTCTCTCACGTTCACCCTCATGTCGACCGCCTCCAGTGCAGCAAAGCGCGAAGTGTCGCGAACGCTCGTAGGCTTCAGATACATCATGAGAGTGATGCTGTGCATAACGTTTTCAATAGAGGCATCATCCGTAAACGGCACCGTATACACCGTCGGAATCCCCATTATGCTGCACTTAATCACCGTCTCGTCTCCCTTCTTTTCCTGCGATTCTATATACACCGGCGCATCCTCGTTCGTTCGGCTCCAGCCAACAGTGCGATGCGAAAGCAAAGCCGCCTCCATGCACTTGTTCACAACGAAGTTGTCGGCATTATAAATCACAGCCTGGCATTTGGAGAACAGCGATAGCTTCTCCATGCATTTCTGGTGCGTCGAAACGAAGTTCTCCTGGTGGGCTTCGCCTATTCCGGTGAAGATACCAATCGTGGGCTCAATGATAGGGCGAAGCTGGTCCATCTCATCAGGCTGCGATATGCCCGCCTCTATTATAGCCAGATTATGCTTGGGCGATATTTCCCAAATCGACAGCGGAACGCCAATCTGCGAATTATAGCTCATAGGCGAGCGAACGATATTGAAATCCTTCCTCAGCAGCTGATAGATAAATTCCTTAACCGTAGTCTTACCGTTGCTGCCCGCAATGCCGATCAGCGGGATGTCGAAGCGGGCACGATGATAAGCCGCAAGGCGCTGCAAAGCCTTCAGAGTATCCTTCACAAGCAGAAAGGAGGCCTCAGGCATCTCGGCCATATCGTCGGGCTCCTCGCTAACAACGAAGCAGCGCACGCGAAGCTTATAAAGCTCCCGAATGTACTTGTGACCGTTGTTCGTCTTAGTTTTTAAGGCGAAGAAGAGAGTTTCCGTAGGCGAGGTCAATCTGCGGCTATCCGTAAGGATGATACTTATGCAATGATCGTAGAGCTGCAAGGTTTTTGCTCCGGTGGCTCTCTCAACTTCCTGAATGCTGTATTCCATAAATTGGAGTTGTTATTGGTTTATAATCGTATGAAGTAAAGTTCTTTCCGATGAGGTATCAAAATAAGGGAATTTGCGGCTGATTTCCTCTACCTTCTGCAAGGTTCTCTCAATAAATCTACGGTAATCGGCCCCGTCGACATTCGTTGGTACGTGCAGCAAGGCCTTTTTTATCTGTTCCCATTCGCGGAAAAGCTGCCTGTCTTCCTCTGCGAAATATGTATCGCGGAAGCGCTCCCAGATATAATCAATAGCTTGAACGGAAGGATGCAGCATGTCCGGAGCATAAAAGCGATAGTCGCGCAGCTCGTCGAGCATGATTTCGTATGCCGGGAAGTAGGTCGCAAAGCCGTCGAACTCCCGCTCGAGCTCATCGGCGGCAAGCAGCAGAGCCGACTTGGCCAGATTGCTCTCGTGCGCGCCGTCGGCAAGGTATCGCACCGGCGAGACGGTCAGAATCAGCCTTGCATCCGGGTTTATAGCCCTCAAGTCCTGCAAGAGAGGCTGCCACAGTGATACAATATCCGAAACCGACAGCCGCTCTCGCCTGAAATCGCCGGCCGGCATCTTATGGCAATTGCCCGCAACCGTATCATTGTCCCTACGGCGAAAAACCACAGCGTTGCCCCAGGTAATAACAATGCGAGTGGCCGAACGAAGCCGGCCGGCCCCATCCCTAAGCCTGGAGTTGATAAGCTCCAGGGCCTCCTGCAAGCAGGGCCGCGAGAAGCTTCCGTGATGATCAAAGCTGTGAAACAAGCCCCTGTGCAGGCATAAATCGTCCGCCTCATAGAGCTTTTCATCCATCAGGCGGCGCAAGCCACTGCCTATCGAAACGGGATTATACAAGATCCCGAAGGGATTGACCACGGCATCCAATCCGCCCTCTGTCATCCGCCGGCCTATTTCGGCCGCAAAGCATGAACCCATGAGCAAGAGCCGGTCGCGAAAACCAAGCCCAAAAGGTCGTTGAGATATATAAACGGGAGTTGTGAACTGCATCTTAAAATATTTTACACGGCAAAAATACAAAATTACAGTCCGTTGCAGCGCTCAATGACCTCCGGAGCTCTCACAGAGCAGGCGCTCTTCCTATTGTTGAATAGAACCGCTGCGATGCCTCGCACACGCCCAAAAAAGAGCCGCACGGAACATATCGTCCGGCGGCTCTCTGAATGTAGCTTGTTATTGCTATGTTGATCAATCCTTATCTCACTACGGCTTTGACTGTGCTCTTGCCGGAGGTGATAATATAAACGCCGGGCTTGACATCGAGGCGTACCTCGGCTGCATCAACCTTTGCGCTGTATACAAGCTGTCCGGTGGCGCTATATACCTTCAGCTCGGCGCCGGGGGTCAGGCCGCTGATGAGAAGCTGTCCGTTGTCGGAGACGGCTTTCAGCGTCGAGCCTGCGGCTGCCTCATTGCCTGAGGTGAACTTGGTTGCCACTATCGTTCCGTAGAGGTAGGAGGCTAATACCGACTGGCTGCCCTTAGCGAAGTTGGCAGAGAAGGTTACGGCTCCGTTGGTGCCTTCCACGTTAGCCGCCGATCCTTCGGCTGCGGCTTCGAAGGCTGAGAAGGTCAGCCCGTTAACCGTTACGTAGTACTGCAACTGCTCGAACTGGGTGTTCAGGTAATCCGTAAGCCATTTGGCTACTTCGGTCTCTGTATTGCCGGCCGACTGCGGGATGTTGATCGTGCTGAACTGGATCGTGGTGAGGGCGGCGTAGATGGCCGTCAGATCGGGATCGGGGGTTGGTTCCGGCTCGGGATCTGGGGTCGGAGGAGCTGTAACCGTTACGGTGATTGAGGCGGTTACGTTGCTGCCGTCATTGGCGGTGGCCGTGATGGTAGCCGTTCCGGGAGCCACGTAGCTTACGAGGCCGGTGGTAGCGTTGACCGTTGCCACTGCCGTATTGCTGGAGCTCCAGGTCACGGTTTGGTTGGATGCGTCTGCGTTTACGGTGGCCGTAAGTTGGGCCGAGCCGTCGGGTTCGCCTGCGAGCGATGCCGGCGAGAT
>JAITGS010000035.1 GCA_031280435.1 Tannerellaceae bacterium
GTCATCGTAAAGGCGATCTGAAAGTGCTTATTCAGGACATCCAAAAGTCCGTGCGCCAGCCCCCACATCAGGAACAGGCTGGTGATCAGGATGAAAGGGAACAAAAAACTTTTGCCGGAGGCTGACGAAACTATTGACTTCATGTTGCAAATAAGTATTAAATATAAGTTACAAACTTCCGGCCGCAAAGCTACATAAATTTTCGCCTATATAATAATGTATTTTCAAACGTATTTGCATTTTTTAGCATGTTGACGCATTGCCGTCTCAAAAGCTTTCAGCATCTTTGTGGAAAGATTTGAGCTCAGATCTGCGCCGCCCTCCGGAAAAATCTGGAACGCTTGGCAGATTTATCTGGAACGCTTGGCAGAAAAACTTGCCAAGCGTTCCAGTTTTTTCTGCCAAGCTTGGCAGATTTTTCCGGAGGCCTTGGTTTTAAGATGTGAAAACAGCCTTCGGACGATTTGGAAAATAAAGCTGCTGGGGCTGTCGATAGAAAAAAAATTCTCCCTGCACTTGCGTTCGCAAGAAAGCTCTACCTTTGTAGAAAAAATTTCATATAAACTTATTTAATATCAGTACGATGAAAACAGAAATTATCCTATCTGCCCTCGAAGCCAAGCATCCCGGCGAAAAGGAATATTTGCAGGCCGTCAAAGAAGTTCTCGTCTCTATCGAGGATGTTTACAACGAGCATCCGGAATTTGAGAAGGCGCGTATCATAGAACGCTTGGTAGAGCCCGAAAGAATTTTTACATTCCGCGTACCGTGGATGGACGACCGTGGCGACGTGCAGCTCAACCTTGGATACCGCGTTCAGTTCAACAACGCAATCGGGCCCTACAAGGGCGGCATCCGCTTCCACCCCTCCGTGAATCTTTCCATACTGAAGTTCCTCGGATTTGAGCAAACCTTTAAGAATGCGCTGACTACCTTGCCGATGGGAGGCGCAAAGGGAGGCTCGGATTTTGCTCCGCGAGGCAAAAGCGATGCGGAAATAATGCGCTTCTGCCAGGCATTCATCCTGGAATTATGGCGCAATATAGGCCCGGATACCGACGTGCCGGCCGGAGATATTGGCGTAGGCGGACGAGAAATAGGCTACATGTATGGCATGTATAAGAAAATAGCGCGGGAAAATACCGGGACATTCACCGGAAAAGGCATGGAATACGGTGGCTCAATACTGCGCCCCGAGGCGACGGGCTTCGGCGCACTCTACTTCGTCAACCAAATGCTGGGCGCCAACGGAATCGACATAGCCGGGAAAACCATAGCGCTATCGGGCTTCGGAAACGTTGCCTGGGGCGCAGCAACCAAGGCCACAGAGCTGGGAGCTAAGGTGATAACCATCTCCGGGCCGGATGGATACGTCTTCGACCCCGACGGCATAGCTGGCCAAAAAATTGAGTATCTCTTGGAGCTTCGCAATACGGGCAACGACATAGTGGAGCCCTACGTGGAGGAATTTCCGTCGGCAAAGTTCTACGCCGACCGCAGGCCGTGGGAGCAAAAAGCAGACATAGTTATCCCCTGCGCTACACAAAACGAGCTGGACGAGGCTGATGCGGCCGGGATAATTGCCAACAAAACTTTGTGCATTGCCGAGGCATCCAACATGGGATGCACCGCCGAGGCCGCCGATCTTTTCGTTGAGCGCCGCGCACTTTTTGCGCCCGGCAAGGCCGTGAACGCCGGCGGAGTGGCCACATCGGGCCTGGAAATGACGCAGAATGCCATGCACCTCTCCTGGGGAGCAGCTGAAGTGGATGCCAGACTTCACCAGATAATGAGCAACATACACGAGCAATGCGTGGCACACGGACGCGATGGCGGATACGTCAACTACGTGAAAGGAGCGAACATAGCCGGCTTCATGAAGGTAGCCGGAGCTATGATGGCACAAGGAATTGTTTGAAAATAGCTTACAGATAAGCTGAAGGGGCCGCCACGCATATCGGCTCAATATATAAAAGAAAAAACCTATCTTTGCCAAAGTGAGAAAAAAAGAGTTCCGGCCAAATATTGACCGGGATTCTTTTTATTTGCATAACAGTAACAACATATAATGAATAAGTACAGAACGAATTAAGCTATGCACGTAAATTACATGACAGAAGACGGCTTCAACAAGCTGCAAGCCGAGATAAATTATTTGGAAACCGTGAGGAGGCCCGAAATCTCCGCGCAGATCGCTGATGCGCGAGACAAGGGAGACCTGTCTGAAAACGCTGAGTATGACGCTGCAAAAGAGGCGCAGGGGATTATGGAAGCCAAGCTGGCGCAACTCAAGAACCAACTTGCAAATGCGCGGCTTATAAACGAATCGCAGGTGTCGACCGACAGCGTGCAAATCCTCAACAAGGTGAAGATTATGAACGCCGTAACGAAGGCGGTGATGAGCTACACGCTGGTGTCGGACTCGGAGGCCGACCTGAAAGCGGGCAAAATATCGGTGAATACTCCGATAGCGCAGGGACTGATGGGCAGGAAGGTGGGCGACAAGGTCGACATCAAGGTGCCGTCGGGCGTGATGAGCTTTGAAATACTTGATATATCGATATAAAAATTATGGCGACAATCTTTTCAAAAATTATTGGGGGCGAGATTCCGTGCCACAAGGTAGCGGAGAACGATGAGTTCCTGGCCTTTCTCGACATCCGTCCTATGGCCGAAGGACATACCTTAGTAGTGCCCAAGCAGGAGACGGACTACCTGTTCGACCTCGACGACGAGCTTCTCGGACGCATGATGGCCTTTGCGAAGAGGGTGGCCGCAGCGCAGAGGGCAGCCGTTCCCTGCCTGCGCATAGGGCTGATGGTGATAGGGCTGGAGGTGCCTCATGCCCACGTGCATCTGATTCCTATACGGCAGGAGGCGGACATGAACCTGAGCCGCAAACGGCCGGACTTCGCTCCGGAGGAACTTGCCGCCATAGCCGCAAGGATACATGATAATTGGATATGATTTTTAGTCCCGGTTACCGGGAATCATTAGTAGTTTTAATAATAATTTGTTAACCTTGATTTAGAAAGGCCCCTTCGGGATGGAGGGGCCTCTCTGTCGGGCAGCAGCGCTATCGGCATCTTTAGCGGCTCGCAGATGCCGGCCGAAGCCCGCATGAAAAAATATATATCTTTGCGGCGGAGAAACGGGGCTGCATTGCTTCTCCTTCATTTTATAAATATATTTAAGGTATGGAAAAGAATCTGGTAATAGTTGAGTCGCCGGCAAAGGCAAAGACCATAGAAAAATTCCTGGGGAAGGGTTTTAAAGTAGTGTCAAGCTACGGACATATTCGTGATCTGGAACCTAAAGCGTTCGGCGTCGACGTGGAGAATAATTACAAACCCACCTACGTTATACCTCCCGAAAAGAAGAAATTAGTTACCGAGCTTCAGGCCGAGGCTCACAAAGCTGCAACAATATGGCTCGCATCCGATGAGGACCGCGAGGGCGAAGCTATCTCCTGGCATCTGGCCGAAGTGCTGGAGCTCGATCCGCAGAAGACCAAGCGTATCGTCTTCCATGAGATCACTCGCAACGCCATCCTTCAGGCGATAGATAATCCGCGTGGCATCGACCTCAACTTGGTGGACGCCCAGCAGGCTCGAAGGGTGCTCGACCGTGTTGTAGGCTTTGAACTGTCGCCTATATTATGGAAGAAAATAAAGCCGGCTCTGTCGGCAGGCAGAGTGCAATCGGTTGCCGTGCGCCTGATTGTAGAGCGCGAGCGCGAGATCGGAGCTTTCGTGTCGGAATCCTACTTCCGCGTGACGGGCGATTTCCTGCTGCCCGACGGCAAAACTATCCTCAAGGCAGAACTTAATCAGCGCTTTCAAACGGAAGCTGAAGCGAAGGCTTTTCTCGAAAGCTGCCGCAAGGTGTCTTTCTGCATAGAGGATATAGCCACAAAGCCCTTGCGCAAATCGCCTGCGCCGCCCTTCACCACATCCACGCTCCAGCAGGAGGCGGCCCGCAAGCTGGGCTACTCGGTTTCGCAAACGATGATGATTGCCCAAAAGCTTTATGAGGCAGGATTCATAACTTACATGCGTACCGATTCCGTCAACCTCAGCAGCCTTGCTCTCAGCACAGCCAAGGCGGCAATCATCGACATATACGGAGAGAAATATCACAAGTTCAGAACATATACCACTAAAAGCAAGGGCGCACAGGAGGCGCACGAGGCCATACGCCCTACGTATATAGAGCAGGAGTCGGTGAGCGCATCGGCTCAGGAAAATAAGCTCTACTCGCTCATCCGCAAACGCACGCTTGCCAGCCAAATGGCCGATGCCGAGCTCGAACGCACCACTATCACCATTGATATATCGGGCAAGGCGGAGAAGTTCGTGGCCGTTGGCGAGGTTGTTGTGTTCGACGGCTTCCTCCAGGTTTACTATGAGAGCGTGGATGATGAGGCCGAGAAGGAACAGTCGGAGCTCCTCCCGCCGGTGAATGTTGACGACAAGCTGTCGATGCAGATACTTACGGCCACCGAACGCTTTGCGCAACGCCCTCCGAGATACACCGAGGCCAGCCTGGTTCGCCGTCTTGAGGAGCTCGGCATAGGGCGGCCGTCGACTTATGCTCCTACAATTCATACGATACAGAACCGCGAATACGTTGTGAAGGTTAACCTCGAAGGCTCGCAGCGCAAATTCGTCGCCATGACGCTGTCGAACGGAAAGCTGTCCGTGCGCGAGAAGGCCGAGACCTTCGGGGCTGATAAAAACAAGCTCACGCCTACTGATATAGGGGCGGTCGTAACCGACTTCCTAACGGAGCATTTCCCCGGCATACTCGATTATAATTTCACCGCCAATGTTGAGAAGGAGTTCGACCATATAGCCGAAGGCAATCTGGAGTGGACGGATGCCATCGACCGCTTCTACAAAGTATTCCACCCTATTGTGGAGCATGCCTCGTCGAGCAAATCAACCCACAGAGTGGGCGAACGCAAGCTTGGCGACGATCCTGAAACCGGATTGCCGGTGTTCGTCAAAATAGGACGCTTCGGGCCCGTCGTGCAGCTCGGTATGGCTAACTCCGAAGATAAGGCTGCGGCCAAGCCGCAATTTGCATCGCTAATGAAAGGGCAATCCATTGAGACTATATCACTCGAGGAAGCCCTCAAGCTGTTTGAGCTCCCGCGAACCATAGGAGAGTTTGAAGGCAAAACGCTGAAGGCTGCCATAGGACGCTTCGGGCCTTACGTGGTGCACAACGGCGTGTACGTATCCATACCTAAGGATCTCAGCCCGCTGTCGATCTCGATTGAGGAGGCTATTGAGCTGATTGAGGACAAGCGCCGGCAGAATGCCGAACGCTTCATCAAGGGCTTCGACGAGGATCCGAAGCTGCAAGTACTCAAAGGACGCTTCGGGCCTTATGTGGCATACGACGGCAAGAACTACAAGCTGCCAAAAAGCATCAGCGACCCGGCAGCGCTCACATACGCCGATGCAAAGGCTATCGTTGATTCCGCCGGCGACGCTCCCAAAACGGCACGTACTAAATTCTCGAAACGCAAATGAAAATCCAACTCAGAAGCGCCACAAGCACTGAAGGACGACGAATGGCCGGAGCTCGCGCACTCTGGCGGGCCAACGGCATGAAAGATAAGCATCGCGGCAATCCTATTATTGCGGTGGTTAACTCCTTCACTCAGTTCGTTCCCGGACATACTCATCTCCACGAGGTGGGGCAGATAATAAAAGCCGAAATAGGCAAGGCCGGATGCTTTGCCGCCGAATTCAACACTATCGCCATAGACGACGGCATAGCTATGGGGCACGACGGCATGCTGTATTCGCTGCCTTCGCGGGAGCTCATTGCCGACAGCGTTGAGTACATGATCAATGCGCACAAGGCCGATGCTATGATCTGCATCAGCAACTGCGACAAGATTACGCCCGGAATGATGATGGCTGCCATGCGGCTGAACATACCCACGGTCTTCGTATCCGGCGGGCCTATGGAAGCCGGACGTATAGGGCACCGCCGCCTCGACCTCATAGACGTGATGGTGAGCGCTGCCAACGAAAGCGTATCCGATGATGAGCTCGACGACATGGAGCAAAATGCCTGTCCGGGCTGCGGAAGCTGTTCGGGCATGTTTACGGCCAACTCCATGAACTGCCTTAGCGAAGCTATCGGGCTGGCGCTTCCGGGCAACGGTACCATAGTGGCCACCCACGAACACAGGCGCAGGCTCTTTACTCGCTCTGCAAAGCTCATCGCCGCCAATGCCTTCAGGTACTACCGCGATGCCGACGAAAGCGTTTTGCCGCGCAGCATAGCTACCCGGCAAGCCTTCCTCAATGCAATGTCGCTCGACGTCGCAATGGGAGGCTCAACCAATACCGTGCTCCATCTGCTGGCCATTGCGCAGGAGGCGGGCGTGGACTTCGGCATGCAGGATATAGACAATCTCTCGCGCATCATTCCGGTGCTCTGCAAGGTGGCTCCCAATTCCGCAGACTATCACATCGAAGATGTGAACAGAGCCGGCGGCGTCATGGCTATCCTCCACCAATTGCTCAATGCCGGGCTGATTGACGGTTCAACAGGGCGCATCGAAGGCAAAAGCCTGGCCGACGTTATAGCAAAAAACAGCATCGACTCCATACACCTGTCCGACCTGGCACGCGGCAATTACAGCAGCGCTCCCAAGGGCCGATTCAGCATCTCTATGGGCTCGCAAGACAATATGCATAACCGCCTCGACAAAAATCGACAGACGGGATGCATACGCAGCGTTGATCACGCCTATTCGCAAGATGGCGGCTTAGCCGTGCTCCGAGGCAATATCGCCGCGGACGGATGCGTGGTCAAGACCGCCGGCGTCGACCCGTCTTGCCTCAACTTTGCCGGATCGGCTCGCGTATATCACTCGCAGGACGAGGCTTGCCGGGCAATACTCGAGGGCGAAGTGGGCGAGGGCGACGTAGTAGTTATCATCTACGAAGGCCCTAAAGGAGGCCCCGGCATGCAGGAAATGCTCTACCCTACCTCATATATAAAAAGCAAAGGCCTGGGCAAGGCTTGCGCACTCATCACCGACGGACGCTTCAGCGGAGGAACTTCGGGCCTGTCCATAGGTCACGTATCCCCGGAAGCTGCGGCCGGCGGCAACATCGCGCTCATACGCAACGGCGATATTATCGAAATAGATATCCCCGCTCGTACTATCAACGTTCTCATCAGCGACGACGAACTCGCCACTCGCCGAGCCGACGAGGAACTTAAAGGCGCAGCAGCATTCAGGCCAATTCGCAGCCGGCAGGTGAGCAGCGCTCTGCGCGCATATTCGCTCATGGTATCGTCGGCCGACAAGGGCGCCGTCAGGATTGTTCCGGATGCAGCCCATTGAGGTTTTGCATCCTCCGGCGCCTACGCCACAATTATTTCTTTACGTTCAACAATCAACTAAATATTGAATATGATAATAACAGATAGAATTAAAGGATCGGAGGCTATGATTTTCGCGCTCATTTCCGAAGGAGTAGATACTATTTTCGGGTATCCCGGCGGGCAAGTCATTCCCCTTTATGACAGCCTTTACGATTATGGACAGGATATACGTCACATTCTTGTTCGGCATGAGCAAGGCGCCACGCACGCGGCTCAGGGATATGCCAGAGTGTCGGGCAAGGTGGGAGTTGCCTTAGTGACATCCGGGCCGGGAGCTACCAACACTATTACGGGCATAGCCGACGCCATGATGGACTCGACGCCCATAGTTGTTATATCCGGCCAGGTTCCGTCGCCACTACTGGGAACCGACGCCTTCCAGGAAATAGATGTTATAGGAATCACGCAGCCTATCACAAAATGGGCTTATCAGATACGTAAACCGGAAGAGATTGCATGGGCCGTATCGAGAGCTTTCTACATAGCCTCGACAGGCAGGCCGGGGCCGGTGGTTCTGGACTTCACAAAGGATGCGCAAGTAGGAACCCTCGACTACAAATACTCCAAAGTGACCCACATACGCAGCTACCAGCCCGCTCCCGAACCGGAGCCCGCATCAATTGCAGCCGCAGCCGACATCATCAACAACGCTATGCGACCGCTCGCGCTGGTAGGGCAGGGAGTAATACTCGGAGGAGCCGAGCGCGAGCTCAAGCTTTTCCTTGAGAAAGCCGATATACCGGCCGCCTCCACCATGCTTGGGCTCTCCGCAATGCCTTCCGGCTACCGCCTGAACAAGGGGATGCTCGGCATGCACGGCAACGTGGGCCCCAACCGTAAAACAAACGAATGTGATGTTTTGATCGCCATAGGGATGCGATTTGACGACCGCGTAACAGGCAATCCCGAATTTTATGCCCGCCAGGCCAAGATCATACACTTCGACATCGACCTCTCGGAAATAGGGAAGAACATACCGGCCGATATAGCCGTCCCGGGCGACGTTAAGGAAACCTTGCCGGCCGTGACCGCCCTTCTGAAGCCGGCCGTACATACGGAATGGATCTCTAAGTTCGAGCCGGACGAGCAGGAAGAATATGACAAGGTGATAGCTCCGATGCTTAATCCTCCGGCCGACGCACCGCTCAACATGGGCGAGGTGGTACATCGCGTGGCTCAGGCAGCCGGCAAGGACGCCGTGCTCGTAACCGACGTAGGTCAGAATCAGATGATGGGCGTGCGATATTTCCGCTACGACTGTACTCGCAGTGTAGTCACTTCGGGCGGTTTGGGTACTATGGGATTCGGATTGCCGGCGGCTATCGGCGCCAAGTTCGGAGCGCCCGAGCGCACGGTTTGCCTCTTCGTGGGCGACGGAGGCCTTCAGATGACCGTACAGGAGCTCGGAACCATCATGCAAGAGCATACGAACGTGAAGATCATACTGCTGAACAACCGCTTCCTCGGCATGGTGAGGCAATGGCAGGAGCTGTTCTTCAACAAGCGCTACTCGGCAACGACAATGGAGAATCCCAACTTCACAGCCATTGCCGAGGCTTACAACATCAAAAGCCGAAGCGCCTCCACACGCGCAGAGCTCAGCGAAGCTATCGCCGAAATGTTTGCCCTCGACGAGGCCTTTCTATTAGCCGTCGAAGTCGCTACCGACAGTATGGTGTATCCAATGGTGCCGGCGGGCGCCGCTATTTCGAATATCATAATGGGAGACGATAACAATGAATAACAAGCAACTCTTTACCGTAATTGTATTCTCGGAAAATACCGTCGGACTGCTCAATCAGATAACCGTCATATTCACTCGCAGGCAGCTGAATATAGAGACTCTGTCCGTTTCGCCTTCCGCCATTCCGGGGATTCACAAGTTCACTATAACCACATTTGTAGATCGCGACATGATAGACAAGGTAGTGAAGCAAATAGACAAGCGCGTCGACATCCTCAAGGCCTATTATCACACCGACGAAGACCTGGTATACCAGGAAATCGCCCTCTACAAGCTAAGCGCCGAGCTTTTCACCGGCATGAACGAAGTAGAGGCCCTCATTCGTAAGTACAACGCCCGCGTCCTCGACGTCAACAGCGATTACATCGTGCTGGAGAAAAGCGGTCATTACGAGGAAACACAGGCCCTATTCGACGAGCTCAAACAATGCATAGGCAAAGGCGTGCTGCAATTCATACGATCGGGACGCATTGCCGTTACCAAGTCGAGGATAGAACGCCTCAGCGACATGCTGGCGGCCGTTGAAGACAAAATCCAACGCAAATAGAGCATAGCCTATGCTGCCCAAAACAGCCTCCTTCTCCTTCGGCCTCGAATCCTACCTATGCGATTTTACCGGCCGGGCAACGCTCCCGCTCATAGGCAATTTCATACTTCAGGCGGCAACCAATCATGCACAGAAGCGCGGATTCGGATTCGACAGCATGTCGGCCTGCGGAAGGGCCTGGGTGCTATCGCGTCTGTCGATCGAGATAAACGAATACCCTGAGCACAACAGCCTCATACGGGTGGAGACATGGGTGGAAGCCGTCGCCAATTATTTCACCCGCCGATGCTTCCGCATCATCAACAGCGAGGACATCAGCCTTGGGCACGCGCTCAGTATATGGGCCGCAATCGACATCAACACGCGGCAGCCCGTCGACATCCCCACCGCCTGCCCCGGGCTCGCCGACTATGTTGAGACGGACAGGACATGCCCCATAGGCGGCATCTCGCGCATTCCTCCCCTCAGGGAAGCCGCTCCGGCCGACGCATACGTTGTGCGGTACAGCGACATTGATATTAACCGGCACATGAACAGCATCAAGTACATAGAGCACGTCGTCAACCTGTTCGACATGGAGATGTTCCGTAACAGTCAAATCCGGAAGTTCGACATCACCTACCTGGCCGAAGGAATGTTCGGCGACAGGCTCGAGCTCTTCATGCAGGCCGCCGGCGCTTCGGAGTATCTTGTCGATACCCGCAAGGGCTCCGATTCCCTTTGCCGGAGCCGCATCATCTGGCAGGAAAGCAGCCGGCAGGCAGCCGGGGGCATCTCATAGCAGCAACAATAATATTCTATTAACATATTAAAATTCAATTACATTAATGGCAACAATGAACTTTGGCGGGATTAACGAAACGGTTGTTACCCGCGACGAATTTCCTTTGAAACAAGCGCAGGATGTTCTGCAGAACGAAACAATAGCCGTAATAGGCTACGGCGTGCAGGGGCCCGGACAGAGCCTCAACCTGCGCGATAACGGCTTCAACGTCATCGTAGGGCAGAGGCCCGGAGGCAAAACATGGGATAAGGCCGTTGCCGACGGATGGATTCCGGGAACAACGCTTTTCGACATAGAGGAGGCCGCCGAGCGGGGCACTATCGTTCAGTATCTGCTCTCCGACGCCGCACAGATAGAGGTCTGGCCGCGAATCAAGCCTGCTCTCACGGCCGGCAAGGCGCTTTACTTCTCGCACGGCTTCGGCATAACCTACAAGGAGCGCACGAACATAGTTCCGCCCGCCGACGTCGACGTCATACTCGTGGCGCCCAAGGGATCGGGCACGAGTTTGAGGCGCATGTTCCTGCAAGGCCGCGGTCTCAACTCCAGTTTCGCCATATTCCAGGATGCAAGCGGAAAGGCCTGGGATCGCGTAGTGGCCCTCGGCATAGGCGTCGGCTCGGGCTATCTTTTCGAGACCACCTTCAAGAAGGAGGTTTACTCCGACCTCACCGGCGAGCGCGGCACTCTCATGGGCGCCATACAGGGCCTGCTGCTGGCTCAGTACGAAACGCTGCGCGAGCACGGCCACGATCCGTCGGAGGCCTTCAACGAGACTGTTGAGGAGCTCACCCAATCGCTCATGCCGCTGTTTGCAGAGAACGGAATGGACTGGATGTATGCCAATTGCTCTACCACAGCTCAGCGAGGAGCGCTCGACTGGATGCAGCCCTTCCACGATGCAACCAAGCCTGTTTTCGAGCTCCTCTACAACGAAGTGGCCTCCGGACGCGAGGCGCAGCGCTCCATAGACTCTAACAGCAAAGCAGACTACCGCGAACGCCTCGAGGAGGAGCTCGCAGCCCTGCGGAACAGCGAAATGTGGCGCACCGGAGCCGTCGTACGCAAGCTGAGGCCCGAAAATAACTGAGCCTGCACAATCGCTATAACAGCGAAAGGGCGTTGAACCATCCTAAGTTCAACGCCCTTTCCTTTTCCAACGGGCCTGTATAGACCTCAGCTTAAGCCTTAGCTAATAGAACAGTAACATTATTATACGCCACACTCCTACACCTATTGCAATCACTCCGAGCGTGCTCTGAAGCGGCAGCAGGCGGTTCAGAATCACTTTAGCTTTCTCGGCTGCATCGGCGCTGCGCGACAAAAAATTGCTGATCACCGGATAGCCGAGTATAAATCCCAAGCAGGCCTCAAGCGCCGAGCCTATGAAGCCCGACAGACGGTACATGCCCGAATAGCGGCGATCGCCAAGGCTCAACAGCTCGTCGAACAGCCCAACCAGTCCTATCAATGCAAACACAAGCCCTATCCAGGCCTGAAACGGGGCAATCCTGTCGTACCACTCCTTGGCGTCGGGCCGGCGGGACAGCACAATGTTCGGTACGGCCAGCAGGCCGAGAAATATAAGCGTTATACCGTATAGCATAGCCGAATCAATTTTTGAGAGCCTATTCCTGAGTCGTCAGTTGCTTATAGGCCACAACTTGCATCAGCGATACAAGAACAGCGGCCACAAAAACACCGACAATAAGAGCTATAACTCCGGCAATACAAAGCCCCATCATCACCAACATCAGCAAAAACAACTTCAGCTCATAGCCCTGCGTTAGCGCCCAGCTTTTGCGCAAAGATTCAAACACGCCGCAATCGGTATCAACTATGAACAGAGCGCCGAACTGAAGCCGGATTACAAGGTAAATCAGCGGAATCTGAAGAACAAAAAACAGCAAGAGCCCAAAGGCGCCTGCAGTTGCCAATGCAACCATGAAATCGCCCGGGCCGCCGGCTGAAGCTCCCGACACAATAATCACGATAAACAATGTCAGGATCATCCATATAACAGCCGCGAATCCTATGAGAAATGACAAGCCGAGATACCTCCAAAACTTGGGGAGCTGCTCCTGAAACGATGAAAATTGGGGCTCCTTACCCGCGGCGGCGTCGAGGCACATACGAGTATATCCAAGCCCGAAAATTATGCTAAGCACAATAGACAACAGCCCTACAATAAAGCCGACAAAGCCACCGCCGGCCTGCAGCAGACTGATGATAAAACTGAGGAGCATATAGGCAATAACTATACCTAAAAGCACCCAAAAATTGGCTTTCAGCGCGTCCCACGCATTGCTCAAAATAAGTGAAAGGGAAAAATTAGTCTTCATAACATATAAAAAGATTTAATAATTAATACTGTGGGCAAATATACTCCAAATTTTCAGACTGCAAAGTATTTCAAGCATTTTAGGGCCCTCGCCCCTTTTTGCCGCGCTTCTGCATTGCCGCGGGCGGCTCCCGCAAATTTTCCGGGCCCGTTTGAGGCTTATAATTGCCTGCCGGAAAAAAAACAGGCCGTCCGCTTCGTATAATTCCCTCAAAAATCGCTTCCGCAGGCTATGAAAGTACTTTTTATATCCTCAACAAAACTCGCAAAACCTGCATCACCGTTGAGATTGGCCACAGCCATTTCGCAAGAAATATAAACGATGATATTTCGTGAATTTACTTTCGCAAGAAATATAAACGATGATTTTTCGTGAATTTACTTTCGCAAGAAATATAAACGATGATTTTTCGTGAATTTACTTTCGCAAGAAATATAAACGATGATTTTTTCGCCACGGCACTTTCGCAAGAAATATAAACGATGATTTTTTCGCCACGGCACTTTCGCAAGGAATATAAACGATGATATTTCGCCACGGCACTTTCGCAAGAAAAATCATCGATGATATTTCGCCACGGCACTTTCGCAAGGAATATAAACGATGATATTTCGCCACGGCACTTTCGCAAGCTTTCTAAACGTTCATTTTGGGGTAAGCCGAATTTTTTCAGGCTGTTGAAATCCGTACTGCCCGCTTGACGAATAAATTTGGCGGCCAAACAGCCGGCGGCGCGAACCGGGCGTTTTGAGTATTCAACTATATACCTATATTTGCGCCTGACTTTAAAATCGTATTACAACATATAATAATATATAACCTCTGAAAAACATAACCCGAAATGTACCTTTTAGGATGTGACATAGGAAGTTCCTCAGCCAAGGCTTCCATTGTTGAAATTGAAACCGGCAAAATTCTCGCTTCCGATTATTTTCCAAAGGAAGAAGCAAGCATTTTGGCTATAAAACCGGGATGGGCTGAACAAAATCCGGAAGATTGGTGGAAATATATCAAGTCGGCCATAAAAAGCGCAATTCTGCTGGCCGGCATAGACGGTAGAGACATAGCCGCCATAGGAATCTCGTATCAGATGCATGGCTTGACGCTGATAGACAAGCGCCAAGAGGTGGTTCGCCCCGCCGTGATCTGGTGCGACAGCCGTGCCGTTCCCTATGGCGAGCAGGCCTTTGATGCCATTGGCCACGACGAATGTCTGGGCTCGCTGCTCAATTCGCCCGGCAATTTTACGGCCGCAAAGCTTGCATGGGTAAAAGAAAACGAGCCGCAGATTTTTGAACGAGTTGATAAGTTCATGCTTCCGGGCGACTACATCGCCATGCGCATGACGGGCCGGGCGGCAACCACCGTATCCGGCCTTTCCGAAGGAATATTCTGGGATTTTGCGGCCGGCGGCGTCTCAACAAAAATCATGTCGCACTACGGATTTCCCACGGATATAATAGCCGACATAGTTCCCACCTTCGGCATACAGGGCGAGATGACGGCCTCGGTGGCCTCCGAACTTGGGATGCGGGCCTCCACACCCGTAACTTACCGCGCCGGCGACCAGCCCAATAATGCATTGTCGCTCAACGTTATGAATCCGGGCGAAATAGCCGCCACGGCAGGCACTTCGGGCGTAGTCTACGGAATTAACGACAAGGCTAACCACGACAGCCGCTCGCGCGTAAATATCTTCGCACATGTTAATCATACAGCCAAGCAGACGCGGCTCGGAACCCTTTTGTGCATCAATGGCGTCGGAATACTGAATGCCTGGATTAAACGCAATGTTGCAACCGAAGGGCTGTCGTACGAGGCGCTGAACGAGGCCGCCGCCGCTGTGGCGCCAGGCTCGGAAGGCGTAACGGTGCTGCCCTTCGGCAACGGCTCGGAGCGCATGCTCGAAAATCGCGACGAGGGATGCAGCATCCACGGCTTGAACTTCAACATCCATGGCCGGGAGCACATCTATCGCGCTGCGCAAGAAGGCATTGTGTTTTCATTTAAATACGGAATGGACATAATGAACGAGATGGGAATAGAGATAAAAACCATTAGAGCAGGCCATGCCAACATGTTTCTGAGCCCAATTTTCCGCGAAGCCCTTGCCTGCGTAACAAATTCCGCCATAGAACTTTACGACACCAACGGAGCAGTTGGAGCCGCTAAGGCCGCAGGCGTAGGAGCCGGGCTCTACAAGTCAACCGACGAGGCTTTTGCTTCGCTCAGGAAAATAGGCCTCACAGAGCCCAATCCGGCTCTTGCCGGCGCCTACGCAGATGCTTACGCCGTATGGAAAAACAAGCTGGGCGAATAGAGCGCTGAGAACAACAAAACAACAATTATTGACCCAAATATTTTATAAATTCTAATAAATAAAATCAAGATTATGAGCTATTACAAAGGAGAAAAAGAGTTTTTTCCCGGCATAGGGAAAATTAGTTATGAAGGCCTCGCGTCGAAAAATCCGCTGGCTTTTCGTTGGTATGATGAGAATCAAATCGTTCTGGGCAAGCCCATGAAGGACTGGTTCCGCTTCTCGATGGCCTATTGGCACACGCTTTGCGCCGAGGGAGGCGACCCCTTTGGCCCCGGCACCAAGAAGTTCCCCTGGAACGCTGCACCGGATGCCATCGGCCGCGCACAGCTCAAGATGGACGCCGCTTTTGAGTTTATGACCAAAATCGGTATTCCGTTCTACTGTTTCCACGATATTGACTTGGTGGAAGAAGGCAGTTCGCTTACGGAATATGAGGGCAACCTTGCGAAGATTGTGGACTACGCCAAGAAGCTTCAGGCAGCCACGGGCGTTAAGCTTTTGTGGGGAACGGCAAATGTTTTCAGCAATCCGAGGTACATGAACGGCGCGGCTACAAATCCCAACTTTGAGGCAGTTGCATGGGCCGCCGCCCAAATTAAAAACGCCATTGACGCTACTATTGCGCTCGGCGGCGAAAATTATGTGTTCTGGGGAGGACGTGAGGGCTATACCACGCTTCTGAACACTAATATGAAGCGCGAAAAAGATCATCTGGCTATGATGCTGGGCATTGCACGCGATTATGCACGCAAAAACGGCTTTACGGGAACCTTCCTCATCGAGCCCAAGCCTATGGAGCCAACCAAGCACCAATACGACGCCGACAGCGATACGGTTATAGGATTTTTGCGTTATTACGGCCTCGATAAAGACTTCAAGCTGAACATTGAGGTGAACCACGCTACGCTGGCGGGTCATACTTTTGAGCACGAACTCCAGACGGCTGCCGATGCCGGCCTGCTGGGATCGATAGACGCCAACCGCGGTGATGCTCAGAACGGATGGGATACCGACCAGTTCCCCATTGATGCATACGAACTCGCTCAGGCGATGCTCGTAATCGTTGAAGCAGGCGGCCTGGGAAGCGGCGGCACAAACTTCGACGCTAAAACCAGGCGCAACTCCACCGATCTTGAGGACATCTTCATTGCTCACATAGCCGGCATGGACAGCTTCGCACGAGCGCTCGTCACCGCCGTCGCCATACGCGAGCAGTCGGACTATATCGCAATGAAAACCAGCCGATATGCATCTTTCGACGCCGGCAACGGCAAGCTCTTTGAAGAGGGCAAACTCACGCTGGAAAACCTGCGCGACATTGCCGCTAAAAACGGCGAGCCGGCCCAGATAAGCGGCAAACAGGAGTTGTACGAAGCTATTGTGAACATGTACATCTGATGAATCAAAGAGATTATAACCTGGGCTATATCACGGTCATAACGCTGGTTGCAGCGCTTGGCGGCCTGCTGTTCGGGTATGACACTGCGGTGATTTCGGGTGCCGAGAAGGGCTTGCAGGCATTTTTCCTCCAGGCCACTGATTTTAAGTACACCGATATGCTGCATGGC
The DNA here is from genome assembly GCA_031280435.1 of Tannerellaceae bacterium. Classification (GTDB taxonomy): domain Bacteria; phylum Bacteroidota; class Bacteroidia; order Bacteroidales; family Tannerellaceae; genus DFXE01. The sequence goes on from JAITGS010000035.1 coordinate 16,728, forward strand.
GTCACGGCGGCCAGCGCTCTGCTCGGATGCGTTGTAGGAGGGGCCATGTCGGGGATATTTGCCAACAGGATAGGTCGTCGAGACTCGCTCAGGGTGGCTTCGATATTGTTTTTCCTCTCGGCGCTCGGATCGTTTTTCCCGGAGTTCCTGTTCTTCGAGCCCGGGGTTCCGACGAGCGGATTGCTTTATGCCTTCATAGGTTATCGCGTGATCGGAGGAATAGGAGTTGGCCTTGCCTCTGCAATAGTCCCCATGTATATAGCCGAGATTGCCCCGTCGAGTATACGCGGAACGCTGGTTTCGTGCAACCAGTTCGCCATAATATTCGGTATGCTTGTCGTTTATTTTGTGAACTTCCTTATACTTGGCGACCACACTAATCCGGTTTTGCTTCGCAACGAAGCGAACGAGATTATGCGGAATGCATCCGGGCTTGCTATGGTTGATCCGGCCTCCGACCCCTGGACGATAGCGCGCGGATGGCGTTATATGTTCATATCCGAGGCTTATGTGGCCGGCATCTTTGCCGTACTGCTGTTTTTTGTTCCGCGCACGCCCCGCTATCTCACTCTGATAGGGAATGAAGCTGCGGCGCTGGATGTACTCACGAAAGTGAACGGATTGCAGCGCGCCAAGGAGATCCTCGCCGATATTATAGCCACCTCTAAAGAGAAGACCGAGAAGCTGTTTGCATACGGCTCCACTGTGGTCGTGATAGGCATACTGCTCTCTGTATTCCAGCAGGCGATAGGCATCAACGCCGTGCTCTACTATGCTCCCCGCATTTTCGAAAGCGCAGGAGCCGAAGGGGGCGGGATGCTGCAAACGGTGATTATGGGCATTGTGAACATCATCTTCACGGTTGTGGCGATTGTGACGGTCGACAGGTTTGGCCGCAAGCCTCTGCTCATAATAGGTTCGATAGGTATGGCGGCCGGAGCCTTTGCAGTTGCGATATGCGACAGCCTTGGGCTGAAGAACATCGTTCCGGTGCTGTCTATCATCATCTATGCAGCCTTCTTCATGATGTCGTGGGGCCCTATCTGCTGGGTGCTTATCTCGGAGATCTTCCCGAATACGATTCGCGGCAAAGCGGTAGCGATAGCCGTAGCCTTCCAATGGATTTTCAACTATCTGGTCTCGTCCACCTTCCCTGCCCTTTATGCCTTCAGCCCTATGGTATCATACGGCCTGTACGGTGTGATGTGCGTCCTTGCAGCCCTGTTTGTATGGCGCTGGGTTCCGGAAACGAAGGGGAAAACCCTGGAGGACATGAGCAAGCTCTGGCGGAAAAGCTAAAGGGCTGACGGAGCCGGAATTTCCGAAGCGATAGCCTTCATAAAAGAAATGGAGCCGAATGTTGATCACTCGGCTCCATTTCTTTTGCGTACAGGGCTCGCGACGGCGGCGGCTCACTTAGCGCTGCCGGCTACGGGCTCATCTGCTGCCTCCGCTGCCTCATTGCTTTCGCTGCCGGCTGCTTCGCTTTTGAGGCCTAACATGTCCTTCACTATCTCTTCGAGATATACTTTCGGGATAGCTCCGTTCAGGTATTGAGGGTCGCTGCTCATAGGCACGAACAGAGTGTAGGGCACGGAACGTACTCCGAAAAAGCGGGAAAGCCGCGGCTCCGTATCCATGTTGATCTTATATATGTACAGCTTGTCGCTATACTGATCGGCCAGCTCGCTGAGCGAGGGCGACATCTGACGGCAATAAACGCACCAATCGGCATAGAAGTTGATTATGGCCGGCTTATCGCCCAGGTACTTCCATTCTTTTTGCGACACATCGGCCACCTTGGCGCTGAAGCTTGCATAGGTCAGAGGAGTGACGCCTACCGATGCCGTGTCGGCCTCCGATTGTGCACGGCACAGCAATGATGCGGCCGACAGTAATAGTAAAACAAATATTATTTTTTGCATATTCTTGAGTGTTGATTACATTTGCAAAGATAGCAGATTATAGTAGTTAGTTTTTTAAATCATTCAGAGTTATGAATATTGAAGAAGTAAGACGCTTTTGCCTTCGGCTGCCAAACGTATCCGAATGTTTCCCTTTCGACGAGGTTTCGCTGGTTTTCAAGGTTGAGAACAAGATGTTTTTGCTGTTGCCGCTCGATGCCGACGAGCCTCAGCTGGCCGTGAAATGCGATCCGGACATGGCCATAGACTTGCGGCAAAAGTATAATGCCGTGGAAGGCGCCTATCATTTCAACAAAAAGTATTGGAATACGATCTATCTCAACCGTGATATGCCCTCGGCGGAAATAGAATCGTGGATTATACATTCGTTTCGCCAGGTAATAGGCAAACTTCCGCGTAAGGTGCAACAGCAATACAAGGATATATGAACACTTCGCCCATCATCCGCCTGCGCGAAACCGCATCGACCAACCTGCACATGCTCGAACTGCTCGAGAAGGACAGCTTGCCGGAAGGCAGCGTAGTGACGGCCGAATATCAGACCGCCGGACGCGGACAGGCCGGCGGCAGCGCATGGGAATCGGCTCCGGCGCAGAATCTCACCTTCAGCCTGCTGCTTCGCCCTGAGCAAATACGTGCGCGCGAGCAGTTCATACTGGCTCAGATAAGCGCGCTGGCCGTTAAGGAAACTCTCGACCTTTTTGCCGGAGGCTTCACCGTGAAATGGCCCAACGATGTTTATTGGAACAACAAAAAGATATGCGGCATACTTATAGAGAATACTCTTATGGGCGAGTATATCAGCTCGTCGGTGGTAGGAATCGGGCTGAATGTAAATCAAACCGCTTTCCCGGAGATGGAAGCGGCTCCGGTTTCCCTGCGTATGATCACGGGCGAAATGTACGAGCGCGAAGCTCTGCTGCAACGCCTGCTCCGGCGCCTGTTCGATCGCTATCGCCGGATATGCTCGGCCGACGCACTTGCAGAGGCCAGAACCGAATACCGGCAGGCCCTGTATCGCCGCGACGGCTTCCACCCGTATCGAGACCGAACGGGCTTGTTCGAAGCCTGCATAGCCGACGTGGAGCCTTCGGGACATCTGCTGCTGATGCTGAGAAGCGGCGAAACGAGACGATATGCACTCAAGGAAGTGAGCTGCATAATCTGACGGTCGGCTTACGGCCCGGCAGTATGTTTTCAGCACGAAAGCTTTAGAGCGCTGCCCTGTGATGTAAATCTAAAAAGCTTTAAATGTTCTCTCAATCTTATTATATTTGCGAAAAAATATTTATTTATTATGTTAGAATCAATGACAGGATTCGGGAAGGAGACGGTAGAACTGCCCGACAAAAAAATTACCATAGAAATAAAGACTTTAAACAGCAAGCAATTTGACCTTTCCTCAAAAATTCCTTCCGTATACAAAGAGAAGGAGATGGGATTGCGCAGTTTATTGATGGCCGAGCTGGAGCGTGGGAAGATTGATTTTTCCATTCAAATAGAAACAATAGGGAAGGAGCTGCCGGCAAGTATAAACAAAAAAGCCCTCGAAATATATTATAAGCGTATCAAAAGCATAGCCGCCGAACTCGGAATCAGCGAGCCTGCCGACTGGTTCACCATACTGCTGCGTATGCCGGAAGTGCTGCAAAACGAGGTCGGAAGCGTTGACGACGACGAATGGAACCTTATTCAGGCGGCCATCAACAAAACCATTGAGAGGCTTCGCGAGTTCCGCATACAGGAAGGCGAAATGCTGAGGCTTTTTTTCATCCAGAAGATAGAGGTGCTGTTCGCACTGCTTGTTGAGGTTGAGCAATACGAGGCCGAGCGATTAGACAAGATCCGCAGCCGCATCACCGAGAGCTTGGAGAAGCTCGTCGCAGCTCAGTACGACGCCAACCGGCTCGAGCAGGAGATGATTTACTACCTCGAAAAGCTCGACGTCAACGAAGAAAAGAACAGGCTGTCGAACCACCTCAACTACTTCATAGACACTATCAACACCGAGCAGGTGCAGGGCAAAAAGCTCGGCTTCATCCTCCAGGAAATAGGCCGCGAAATAAACACGCTCGGCTCTAAGTGCAATCATGCCGCCATGCAGCAGGTGGTGGTTCGCATGAAAGATGAGCTGGAGCAAATAAAAGAGCAAGTTCTGAACATACTATGAGCCTGCGGAAGACCGGCATCTTTTCCGGCTCCTTCAATCCTATTCATATCGGCCATCTGGCCTTGGCAAATTGGCTTTGCGAATACGAAGACCTCAGCGAGATTTGGTTTGTCGTAACCCCCCAGAGTCCGCTCAAAACCCATGCGCCGCTGCCCGATGCGGCCTGGCGGCTGGAGATGGCGCGCAAGGCCACCGCAGGCTATCCCCGCTTCGTTGTCAGCGACTTTGAGTTCGCCTTGCCGCAGCCATCCTACACCTCGCATACGCTCGCAGAGCTGAGACTGGCCTTCCCCGACCGCCTTTTCCATCTCATCATAGGAGCCGACAACTGGGCCGTGTTCGATCGCTGGAAAAACAGCGAGCAAATCATCCGCAGCTTCCCCATCCTGGTTTATCCCCGTCCGGGATACGAGGCCGTCATCCCCGCCGGATGCAGCACCGTGCGCCTCGTGCAGGCTCCGCTCATAGAAATTTCGTCGGCCTTCATACGCGGCGCCATGGCCGAAGGCAAAGACGTGCGCTTCTTCCTGCCCGAAGCTATAAGAGAAATGTACGCGGGAAGGGAGGCGCGCTGAGGGATACCGTCCTGTCGCCCAAAAGCTGCCGAACCGAGATACGAAAGCCTCCGCCTATTCTTTTTCCTCGCCTTTACATCCGTCACAAGCCTCAAAAAGCCGGTTTTTAGCCGATCACAAACCGAATTTGCCCCAAAAAGTTCCGGGAAGGAAATTCCAAATGTAATTTTCCCCAAAAAATTTTCCGCAAGGAAATTACAAATGTAATTTCCTCCAAAAAATTTTCCGCAAGGAAATTCCAAGCTTGCACGCCTTCCCGGAACTTTTTGGGCTAAATCCCATTTGTGATCGGCCTGCGGAGATTTTGGGGAGCAAATCACATTTGTGATCGGCCTAAACGGACAGCCGTAATGTCGGCAAAAAAAATGTTCTAAGCCTCCTGTAACAGCGGAAGCTTAGAACGTGGTACAATATGAAGCGGGCAGATAAGCGCAACCGGTTACGGTTGATCTCTGCAAAAAAAAAGTGGGTGCTACCTGATACGAATATTGTATTTGAAGCTGTTTATTCTGCCGTGCCGGTACCGCCCGAAGCTGTTGTCCGGGCATTGATGCTGCACGAGACCGATATGCCCGTGCGGGCAATGCTTATGTCGCAGGTGTATTCGGTTCCGGCAGCGAAGCTTTCTGTTTTATTCCTTCTACAAAAACACAAAGCGTGTAAACTCCGAATATTGGTTTACACGCTTTGCTGTCCGAACTTTTTGCTTCTAACCTATGCTATAAAATTTCATTATTCCATAGTTTTTTCAAAAAATCTAAAACCGGATAAATCTCAACACCATTCATCAGGCGAAATCTCCTGTCGTGCGAAACCGCTATCAGTCTTGCTTCCGGAAAGTCTTC
>JAITGS010000046.1 GCA_031280435.1 Tannerellaceae bacterium
TACATGTTCAGCCGCGGCCCCGCCTGCAGTTACGGCTTCACGACGGACAACAAAGAACTGATCCGGGGGCTCGTAAGCGCAAACGTGGACTACGTCGTAATAGAGCAGCTTGGGTACGCACACACCGCCATGTACCTCTTCCCGGCCGTGCAAAACAACATCGACCTCTTTCAGGTGGTGATGCACCTCCCCAACCCCGACACCTGGCTGCTACGCTTCGACCGCACCAAAGCGGCCGAAAGCTTAGCTTCCGAATGATGCATCATTTACCGCTGCGCTAAATGCTAAGGCGGGGGATCGCTAAATGCTAAGGCGGGGGATCGCTAAATGCTAAGGCGGGGGATCGCTAAATGCTAAGGCAGGGGATCGCTAAATGCTAAGGCAGGGGATCGCTAAATGCTAAGGCAGGGAAGAGAGGCCGGGACAGGGCGGCGGGCGGCACAAAAATAGCGGCGCCATTAAACTATTGAGGCGTGGGCTTGTCTAAACTGCAATTTAGAAATCATGTATTAATACAATAAGCTTATTATTATGAGGAAGAAAATGAGATGGGGCATCATTGCCGTCATTGTTTTATTTATTATCGGGATGATTGCATATCCTTCTATTCGTAAACTCTTCGGAAGTGATGATGAGGCAACGGGCGCGCCGGGGCCAAGCGATTCGCCGTACAGGAGGCCGGCTCTCAACATCAATGCCGAAATACTGCGGCCCCAGGAACTTACAGACAAGATAATCACCATAGGCACGGCCATTCCCGACGAGGAAGTGGACCTGTCGTTTGAAACATCGGGCAAGATTGTGGGTATATATTTCAAGGAAGGGACGCACGTGAAGCAGGGCGACTTGCTGGCCAAGATAAACGACAGGCCCATGCAGGCGCAGCTCAAGAAGCTGGAAGCCGAGGTGCCTCTGGCTCGCGACAGAGTGTATCGCCAGAGGGCGCTCCTGGAGAAGGATGCCGTTAGCCGGGAGGCTTTCGAGCAGGTCACAACCGACTACGAGAAGCTCATGGCCGACATTGAGCTGGTGAAGGCCAACATACTGCTGACCGAGCTGAGGGCGCCCTTCGACGGCATCATTGGCCTCCGATCGGTGAGCGAAGGAGCCTACGCTACGCCGGCCACTCAGATAGTGAAACTCACCAAGGTATCGCCCATAAAGATTGAGTTTTCGGTGAACGAGAGCCATGCCGCCGACATATCCGAAGGCACTCCCATCATCTTCCGCCTTGAGAACTCCGAACGCGGCATGCGCGAGTACGGCGCCAAGGTATATGCCGTCGAAAGCAAAATGGACCTCGCCACGCGCACCATGAGGGTGAGGGCCACCTATCCAAACGAACGCGAAGAAGTGCAGCCCGGCCGGTACGTATCGGTAGAAGTAAGCAAACATGAGATTAAGAATGCTCTGACGGTGCCCAGCGAAGCTATCATCCCCGAAATGGGGCGCAACATAGTATACCTGTACGGCGCCGGCGAAGCAAAGTACACCGAGATTATCACCGGGCTGCGAACCGAGAGCCGCGTGCAGGTGCTCGGAGGGCTGTCGGAAGGCGATACGCTGATCACCACCGGCGTGATGCAGCTGCGTTCGGGCATGAAGGTTACGATTGATAATATAACCCAATAGCCATGGCCAATATATCGGAACTGAGTATAAAGCGTCCGGTGCTGTCTACCGTGCTGGTGCTGGTGATAGTGCTGTTCGGGATGATAGGATACAGGTCGCTGGGCGTGCGCGAGTTTCCAAGCGTCGACCAGCCTATAATATCGGTGATGACCACCTACCCCGGCGCTAATGCCGAGGTCATCATGAACCAGATAACGGAGCCGCTGGAGCAGAACATCAACGGCATCCCCGGCATACGCTCGCTCAGCAGCGTGAGCAGCCAGGGCATGAGCCGCATCACGGTAGAGTTCGAGCTGTCGGTAGACCTCGAGACGGCAGCCAACGACGTGCGCGACAAGGTATCCCGCGCGCAGCGCTATCTCCCTCGCGACTGCGATCCTCCGACGGTATCCAAGGCCGATGCCGACGCCACTCCCATCATACAGATAGGCGTGCGCAGCAGCAGCCGCTCGCTCATGGAGCTTAGCGAGATAGCCGAACTTGTGGTGAAGGAGCGCCTGCAAACGATTCAGAACGTGAGCGGCGTCGAGATATGGGGACAGAAGCGATACTCCATGCGCCTGTGGCTCGACCCGGCCAAGATGGCCGGCTACGGCGTCACGACGCTCGACGTCCGAAGCGCTGTGGAGGCCGAGAACATAGAGCTGCCTTCGGGCAGCATAGAGGGCAATACCGTAGAGTTGTCCATTCGCACGCTGGGGCTGATGACAACGGCCAAGCAGTTCAACGATCTGATCGTGAAGGAGAGCGGCGACAATATAGTTCGCTTCAGCGATATAGGACGAGCCGAGCTGGCCCCCGAAGACCTTAAGAGCTTCCTCAAGCGCAACGGCGAGCCCATGGTTATCAACGTCATCATACCGCAGCCCGGCGCCAATCACATAGAGATAGCCGACGAAGCCTACAACCGCATAGAGCAGCTCACGAAAGACCTCCCGGAGGATGTATCCATAGAAGTGATATACGACAACACCCGCTTCATACGCGCATCGATCAACGAGGTTCAGCAAACCATATACGAAGCCTTCTTCATAGTGGTAATCGTCATCTTCCTCTTCCTGCGGGACTGGCGCGTAACGCTGGTGCCTGTGGTGGTCATTCCGGTATCTATCATAGGCACATTCTTTGTGATGTACTTAGCCGGATTCTCCATCAATGTGCTGACCATGCTCGCCGTAGTGCTCTCGGTGGGCCTTGTAGTGGACGACGCCATAGTGATGGCCGAGAACATATACGTGAGGATAGAGAACGGCAAGGAGCCCCGCGAGGCCGGCATAGAAGGTTCGAGGGAGATATTCTTTGCCATTATATCCACCACGCTGACGCTGGTATCCGTATTCCTCCCCATAGTCTTCATGCAGGGAATGACCGGGAGGCTCTTCAAGGAGTTCAGCATAGTGCTGGCCGGAGCCGTGGCCATCTCGGCCTTCGTAGCCCTCACCTTCACGCCCATGCTCTCCACCAAGATGCTGCGGTACAGAGACAAGAAGAACTGGCTCTATCGCGTGACCGAACCCTTCTTCGACGGCCTCAACCGCCTCTATGCCGGAACGCTCAACGCCTTCCTGCGCCGCAGGTGGATAGCCATAGTTATCACGCTCGTTCTGTTGGCATCCATCTTCTACCTCTGGCAAAAGATACCGTCCGAGCTGTCGCCGCTGGAAGACCGATCGCAGATCAACGTCAACATACGCGGGCCCGAAGGAGCCACCTTCGAGTTCGTCCGTGACTTTGCCGAGCAGCTGGGAGCCATCACCGATTCCATCATTCCCGAACGCCGCTCCGTAATGCTGCGCAGCTTCGGAGGCAACGGGGGCATGGGCATAGTGCTGCCCGACATACACGAGCGCAAGCGGACGCAGATGGAAATAGCCGCCGCAATGTCCGAAGCCGTCAGGAAGGAAACACGTGCGAGAGCCTTCGTACAGCAAAACTCCACCTTCGGAGGCCAGCGGCAGGGCATGCCGGTGCAGTACGTCCTTCAGGCAACCAACATAGAGAAGCTGCGCGAGTTCATTCCCCCGTTTTTGGCCAAAGTAAGCGAGAGCCCCGTGTTTCAGATGGCCGACGTCAACCTTAAATTCACCAAGCCCGAAACCCGCATAGCGATCAACCGAGACAAGGCATCCCTGCTCGGCGTGAGCACCCGAAACATAGCCCAGACCCTGCAATACGCACTCAGTGGGCAGCGCATGGGATATTATTACATGAACGGCAAGCAGTATCAGATACTCGGCGAGATAAACCGGCAGCAGCGCAACATGCCCCTCTACCTCAAGTCCATCTACGTCCGCAGCAGCAGCAATGCCATGATACAGCTCGACAACCTCGTGGACCTCGTGGAAGACGTAGCGCCGCCTCAGCTGTATCGCTACAACCGCTTCGTGGCCGCCACCGTGTCCAGCGGGCTCAGCCCGGGATATACCATAGGCGACGGCCTCAACGAGATGGACCGCATAGCCGCCGAAGTGCTCGACGAATCCTTCCGCACAGCCCTCAGCGGCGAGTCCAAGGAGTTCCGCGAGAGCTCCAACAGCCTGATGTTCGCACTCGTGCTGGCGCTCTTCATGATATACCTTGTGCTGGCCGCACAGTTCGAGAGCTTCAAAGACCCGCTGATCGTGATGTTCACCGTGCCGCTTGCCATCTCCGGAGCCCTGATCTTCATGAGCATGTCCGGCATCACCATGAATATCTTCAGCCAGATAGGAATAATAATGCTGATAGGCCTTGTGGCCAAGAACGGAATACTCATAGTAGAATTTGCCAACCAGAGGCAGGAAGCAGGCAGCCTTATGGGCGAAGCCATCCGAACAGCATCGGCCCAGAGGCTGCGACCCATACTGATGACCAGCTTCGCCACCATAGTAGGACTGCTGCCGCTCGTATTCGCCTCCGGCGAAGGAGCCAACGGACGAATAGCCATGGGAGTATCCGTAGTAGGAGGCATGCTCGTATCCACCTTCCTCACGCTCTACATAGTTCCGGCCATGTACAACTATATCTCAACCGACCGCCATAAAAAAACAACAAAATGAAGACGAACCCCGCTAAGACGAATCACCGCAGGATGAAAACATACCTCCTCGGCCTCGCCCTGACAGGCATCCCCCTCATAGCCTCGGCCCAAAACTCCGCTCAGCAGGTATACAGCCTCGGCAGATGCATAGAAACAGGGCTCAGCCGAAACTATTCCATACGCATAGTGCGCAACGAACAGCTCGTGGCCAACAACAACGCCACGCCCGGGGCCGCCGGATACCTGCCCACCGTCGACCTGAGCGGAGGACTGAACGGCAACCTCAACTCCGCCCGCAACGCCACCGACAACGGCACAGACAGCCAAAACAACATAGCCTCCGAAGCGGCCAACGCCAACCTCAGCCTCGCCTGGACCATATTCGACGGCTTCGGCATACAGGCCGAATACTCCCGCCTCAAGGAGCTCAGGAGCATGGGCGAACTCAGCACCCGCATGAGCATAGAAGACTTCATCGCCTCCGTATCCGCCGACTATTACACCCTCATCCGGCAAATGACCCGCCTGGCCAACCTCACCTCCACCCTCAGCCTCTCGCGCGAGAGACTGCGCATAGTGGAAGAGCGATACTCCATAGGCTCCATGTCGCGCCTCGACCTCCAGCAGGCGCAGGTAGACTTCAACGCCGACAGCTCCGCACTGCTCAATCAGCTCGAAACACTGCACCGCGCACGCACACAGCTCAACCGGCTCATGGCCTTCGACAACATAGACGAAGCCATAGCCCTGGCCGACTCCGTCATACGCCCAAACGCCTTCCTCGACGAAGCAGAGCTACGCAAAAGCACTATGGAGAACAACGTATCCATACTGATGGCCAACAAAAACATCAGCCTTTCGCAGCTCGAACTCAAGAAAGCAAAGAGCCGCAGCTATCCCTATCTCCGCCTCAATGCAGGATACGGATACACCGCCACCAATCCCGGCCCGGCAGCCAACGACCTCCAGCAGCGCTTCGGGCTCAACTACGGCCTCACCGTAGGCATCAGCATCTTCGACGGATTCAACCGAAAGCGAGAGCAGCGCAATGCCGCCATCGCCATCCAAAACCGCGAACTCCGGCTCGAAGACCTCCGCCTAAGCCTCAAAACCGACATGAGCAACCAGTGGATGGCCTACGAAAACAACCTCAACCTCTGGGAGCTGGAGAAATCGAACCGCATAGCCGCACAGGAAAACTATCGCATAGCCCTCGAACGCTATCGCCTCGGCGACCTTTCGGGCATACAGCTCCGCGAAGCTCAAAACAGCCTCCTCAACGCCGAAGAGCGGCAGTCCATTGCCGAATACGCCACCAAGCTATGCGAAATCTCCCTCCTCCAGCTAAGCGGCCGCATTATCGACATGGTTGAATAGTATGAGCCCGAAAATTTCCCCCCAAAAAAATCAGCCCCTCTAAGGACTTAGATAGCTTGCGGAAAAAAAATTCAGGCTATCTAAGGACTTAGATAGCTTGCAGAAAAAAAATTCAGCCCATCTAAGGACTTAGAAAGCTTGCAGAAAAAAAATCCGGCCCATCTAAGTCCTTAGATGGCTTGCGGAAAAAAATTTCAGCCCATCTAAGGACTTAGATAGCTTGCGGAAAAAAAATTCAGCCCATCTAAGGACTTAGAAAGCTTGCGGGAAAAAAATTCAGCCCATCTAAGGACTTAGATGGCTTGCGGAAAAAAAAATCAGCCCATCTAAGGACTTAGATGGCCTCCGGAAAGAGAGGCTCGGATTTCATTAAATGCAGAAACTCAGCCGATTAACATTTTTTTTGTTGCGAAATGCCCGGTGGGCTGAGCAAGAATAGGGCTTGCCGTGCCGCATCCGCTCCTGCCTCGGATTTGCTTAAGGACACAGTCCGGGGGCAGGCCGACTGCCGGCGCCGGCGTCTAAGGCTCGGAAGCAATAGCCTTGGCCCAGCAGCCATTCTATGGAGTGGGGGAGGGCCGCCTTCATGTTCCGCTCGGCTTTGAGCGAGTCGTGAAATACTATGATAGAGCCGTTTCGGGTGTAGCGGCGAACGTTGCGGAATACATCGGCCGGGCTGACATGCGGGCTGTAATCGCGGGTGACTACGTCCCACATTATGATGCTGTATTGCTTTCGCAGGGCGGCCGTTTGCCGCAGGCGCAGATGCCCGTGGGGCGGGCGGAAGAGGCTGCTCCGGATGTGCCGAGCGGCTTTCTCTACGTTGGCTATATAGTCGGAGGTGCGGGTGCGGAGGCCTTGCAGGTGGTTGAAGGTGTGGTTGCCGACGGAATGTCCCGCACTGAGGATGGCGTCGTAGAGGTGGGGATGCCGGGCGACGTTATCGCCTACGCAAAAGAATGTGGCCTGGATGCCGAAGCCGGCGAGCGTATCCAAAACCCAGGGGGTGATATTGGGAATCGGGCCGTCGTCGAATGTGAGGTAAACACATTTTTCGTTGGCCGGCTTTCTCCATATCGCCCCCCGGAAGAGCGCCCTGTACAGCCGGGGCGGTTGCTCTATAAGCATTGGCTTACTGGCGGTTCTGCTGCGGGAATACTTTTGAGTAGGTTGATGCGTAGTACTCGAACTGCTGCTTGTATGCGCCGGCCACCTCGGATTGATGCTCTTCGGCAAAGCGTATGGCTTCGCTCATGATATAGAGGTTGTTCTCCACGTTTTGCCGTATGGTTTTCATCATTGGAGGGCTCAGGCGGCAGTACCAGTTCAGGTTCTGGTTCGATATACGGAGTATCTCGGCAAAGACCTTTTCGCCTTTTTCCTTTTCGCCGAGGCGGAAATAAAACTCGGCTATGTACCATGCGTGGACGTCCATGGGAATGTTTTCGGGCGGCAGCACTTCCACGCATTTGTCGAGCACCTGTATGGCCTTCTCTTTTTGTCCTTCGGCCATGAGGGCTCTGGCGAGCTGTGCGAAGATGTTTGTGCGATAGGATTTGCACATGCGCATGGAGTTCTCGTCTATGTATATGGCGGGCAGCGAGTCGTTTTTGAACAGGCGCCGGATGGGGTTGGTGTCCGGCTTGATGTTATCGACGCCTCCCCATTTGAATTTGTTCATCACGTTGTCAAACATCTTTTCGGTGTTGATGCCGAGCTGCGGATTGCTTTTGACGTCGAGCGGCACTATGCGGTAGGTAAGTCCGTGCTGCTGAAAGTATCCGTCGAGGCGAACGTACTGGTCCGACTGCACGGTGATGGCGTAGTACATAGGGCGCTTCCAGTTGTTGGTGCGAATCATGTCGAGTATGGCGAGCTCCTGCTTTCCGAGGTAGGATTTGCCTTCAAGGTTGATGGGCATTTCCTTGAGGATATATGGTTCGTGCTCTTTGGGCAGGACATTGTTGGCTACAACGGCAGCCGAGTCAACCTTGTAGACGAGGTGCTGGGTGGGTATGAAAGCTATCTGATCGTCAAGGCCGGGGAGCTTCTTGGTGCGTTCGTCGTTAGAGCGCACAAAGTCGAGCGCCCATCCGAGGTCGACGGGCTGCTCGAGGGCCTGTATGATGCGTGTGTTGTCGCGCGCGGTTCCCATGCGGTAGTCTTCGTAGCTCCAGGATATTGGCAGGGGGTCGGATTCGTAGGCCTGGCGCTTCATCTGATTCATGTACCAGTCGGTTTGCAGGTAGCTGGTGTTGCAAACGCGGACGTCTGTGCGTATGCCTTCTACCTCCTGAGCGTACCAGAGCGGGAAGGTGTCGTTGTCGCCATTGGTGAAGATGATTGCGTTGGGCTCGCATGAGTGCAGGTAGTTGCTCCCGAAGTCGTGACACATGTATCGTCCGGAGCGGTCGTGATCGTCCCATGTTTGTCCGGCCATCTGGAAGGGGATAATGAGGCATATAGCGGCTGCAACTCCTGCTGCTACTATTGCCGGCGCCTTGGCGTATCGCTCCAGAAGCTTGGCTACGCCGGCTACTCCGAAGCCTATCCATATCGTGAAGGCGTAGAAGGAGGCTGCGTATGCATAGTCGCGCTCGCGGGGCTGGTCGGTGTACTGATTAAGGTAGAGTACTATGGCTAAGCCGGTCATGAAGAAGAGCGCGAGGGTGATGAAGAAGCTGTGCGCTCCTTTCTGTCCGGCCAGCGCCTGATAGAAGAGCCCTATTAGTCCGAGCAGCAGGGGCAGCATGTAATACACGTTGTGGGCTTTGTTGTTGGCCATGTCGTAGGGCTGATTGTCGGAAGGGCCGAGCCGCGGCTCGTCGATGAACTTGATGCCGCTAATCCAGTTGCCGTTAAGTATGCCGCCTTCGCCCTGTATGTCGTTTTGCCGTCCGGCAAAGTTCCACATGAAGTATCGCAGGTACATGAAGGATACCTGGTATCTGAAGAAGAACCTGAGGTTCTCCCCGAAGGTTGGCTTCATCACCGACTTCTGCTCCTGTCCCTGATAGTAGGTCACGGGAGTTCCCTTGAAGCCTGCCCAGCTCTTGTATCCTTCGATGTGATGCGGCTGCGTGTCGTACATGCGCGGGAAGAGGGTGTTGAGCTCGTCTACGTACTTGTATTCGCGCTTGTGATTCGTAACAATGTAGCGGTCGCGCTCGTCGGACGATTTCTTGACGGTGCGGCTCCATACCGGCTCTCCTTCGGTGTATTGCGGTATGAGCTTATTGCCTTCGGCAACGTATTTGATGTCCGAAACGAAGGTGGGCCCATACAGCAGAGGCGTATCGCCGTATTGCTCGCGAGCCAGATAGGTTCGCAGAGTGAATATGTCTTTGGGATCGTTCTGATTCATGGGCGTATCGGCTGCCGCGCGTATCATGATGAGGGCGAAGGAGGCGTAGCCGATTACAATAACCGTGAGGCACAGCAGCGTTGTGTTCATCAGCTTCAGCTTCACTTCCTTCATCTTATACAGGAATACGGAGAGTGCTATAATCAGCAGGGCTCCCAGCCAGTATCCGCTGCCTATGAAGGGTATGCCGAGGATGATAATATTGAGCAGGAATGCGATCTTCAGTTGCTGTGGCCGCACTTTGGCACGCATCGTTTCGTATATGCCCCAAGAGAGCATGGCGGCTGCTATGATTATATAGGCAAAGACTCCCGAATTATACGGCAGGCCCATCACATTCACAAGCAGCAGCTCAAAGAGGCCGCATACTTCGACGAGCCCTTGCACCACTCCGTACATCATGATGCCTACTATGGCAAAGGACAGCAGCAGGGCTATGAGCGTGCCCTTCATGTTCGGATTCGGGAACTTCTTGTAGTAATAAACAAGGACTATGGCCGGGATGCAGAGCAGGTTCAGGAGGTGAACCCCTATGCTTAGCCCCATCAGATATGCTATCAGGACTATCCATCGATCGGAATGAGGACGATCGGCCACGTCTTCCCATTTCAAAATGAGCCAGAAGACTAAGGCCGTAAACAGGGATGAGAATGCATACACTTCGCCCTCAACCGCACTGAACCAGAAGGTATCGCTGAAGGTATAGGCCAGCGCGCCTACGAGGCCGCAACCTATGATGGTGATCAGCTGGGCCGGCGTCGGCTCGGTTCCATCCGTTGCAATAATCTTCCGGGCCAGATGCGTAATTGTCCAGAACAGAAACAGGATTGTGAGCGCGCTGCTTAGCGCAGACATCGCATTGACCATAACCGGAACCTGTGTCGGATTCGAAGCAAACTGCGAGAACAGGTTTGCTATCAGCATGAAGAATGGGGCTCCGGGCGGATGGCCTACTTCGAGCTTAAATGCGGAAGAAACAAACTCGCCGCAGTCCCAAAAGCTCGACGACGGCTCGATTGTAAGTAAGTATACGGTTGAAGCGGCTGCGAATGCTATCCAGCCAAACAGATTGTTGAAAAATTTGTATGTTCTCATCAGCTTATATAAGTTTCAAATATTAACGGGTTCTTATCCTCTTTATTATTCTCCGGCCTGCGCATAATCGGGGTAGAGCAGGTATTTCGAACGTATGGCGCGGTATTCGTTGAGCTCCTCTTGCCAGGTGAGGCGGATTTCGTCTTCGCTCATTCCGGCCTGAATCAGGCGTCGGAGGCTGGCCTCTCCGGCCAGCAAATCGAACCAGTTGGGGCGTGCGAAGAAGCTTGTCCGCCGGCCGGCCTTCTCAAAGAAGTCGATGACAAATTGCAGCGTCAGGCCTCCCGGAAAGGCCAGCTCGCGGAGGTCGACGCCATAGCAGAGCTTATCCTTGTGAACCGGGTTGGTATCCCAGTTCTCAATCGCTTGCGGCGTGAAGGTATAGTCGCCGTAAGCCGGGTCCGGATAGCCAATCTGCTGAAAGGGGAAGTAGGTGCCCCGGCCAATGCTCATATTGGTTCCCTCAAACCATCCAAGCGAAGCGTAGAGCCGCACGGCCAGGTCGTTAGGCAAATTGGGCGAGGGCTTGACGGGCAGGAAATAGGGATCGCCATGCCTCCAGTTCCGTATCCTCACAACGGTCAGGCGGCAGGTATCGGCTGATTCGAGCCAGCCCTCGCCGTTGATCATGCAAGCCAGTTCGCCTACGGTCAGGCCGTGAAGCACAGGGATGGGGTCGAGCCCTACGAAGGATTCGAAGCCCTGCTTGCGTACCGGCCCGTCTACAAAATCGTTGGGGTTGGGCCTGTCGAGCACGACGAACTCCTTGCCGCTGCCGGCACAGGCTTCCATCACGTAGTGCATGGTGCTGATGTAAGTAAAAAACCGTACGCCAACGTCCTGAATATCGAACACCACCGCATCAATGTCATCCAACTGCGACGCGGCGGGCTTGCGATTCTTACCGTAGAGCGACAAAACGGGCAGCCCCGTCCTGACATCTCGACTGTCGTCAACCGGAGCGCCGGCTTCCTCCATACCCCTGAATCCATGCTCAGGAGCAAAAACCTTGCACACGTTAACTCCCCTTGCCAGCAACGTATCCAGCAGATGAACACGCACCCGCTCCAGGATAGAGGTTTGATTCACCACCAGCGCAACCCTCTTGCCGTCGAGAAGCTCCACAACAAGATCCGTCTGCTCGGCTCCGGTTATCACCGGCGCCTTCCTTTGCGCCGCAATCTGGAGAGTAGATAATATAAATATGTATGCCACCCAAACGAAGGGCCTTATATTCTTACGTTTCATATAAAATTCTTAAAGATTTTCTTGCGTGCAAATGTAACCGAAACTTTCATAATGTGGAACATCCCCTGCAACAAGATGCACAGAGCGGCATTGTGGAGATAGTGTACGGGATGTGTCCAAGCTTTTGAGTTCTCGTTTTTTTTGTACAATTTTGCTGGGACATTTAAAGAGCAAAAATATGAATAAGGAAATAAGACGAGATTTCGAACTGTCTATTAGCAGCATTTTTAGAGATAAAGGGACTACGGCATCCATTGCCGAAAAGGCATTTAATAATGTCAGAGGAAGCAGCATATATAAACTGTATTATTTTACGGTGCAGCACAGTTTCAAGCAGCTTGATGCAAAAGAGCTGCTTTTTGGCATTGATGAGGAAACCTCAGAATGGACAAAGTATCTCTCGCTTGGTTTTAAGCGATTCACGAACATTAAAGATGAACTGCACGAATTGATAGAAAATCTGCGAAATCTAAACAGTCATTATTTACATTCTTTTGATTTCCTCCGAGAAGACCTTATTTCACCGGCAATAATTGCGTTTCTGAAAGAAAGCTTCCGGTTAGCAGTGGTACAGTCGTTTATTAATGAGAAGACAAATGAGAAAGCAGAAAAACAAATCGGCATAGCATTAACCACTGATGAAAAAAAAGAGATTGTAGAGCAATGTTTGAGTGAAGAAGATAAGATAATCGACTTTCTAAAAACAATGTTTTATCAATCATTTTATGTCAAGGCAAAAGAATTTGCACAAAAACAGCAAGACAATAAAGAACGAATACGGTACATTAATCAAATGTTTAATACATTGGATAATGCCATAGACTATATACTTTTTGTCAATGCAGAAGACGATCTTGAATGGGCATTAAATTATGAAAGTAAAGGCGGAAAGAATAATTATCAACATATAATGCTAACTATAAAGAAAGGGCGCTATTTGTCTTTCAATGCAATGCTCTTTCTGTTTTCTATGTTTTTATATAAAAATGAAGCGAACCAGTTGATTCCCCGGATTTCAGGCTTCAAGAAAAACGGCACGACTGAAGATCAACGAAAACTGAATGTATTCCTCTTCTATGCCAAGAAATTCAGCAGCCAGGATATTGATAGCGAACATAAAAAGTTGGTATTTTTCCGAGATATAATACAGTATCTAAATAAATTTCCGCTGGAATGGAATAGAGCACTTGAAGCTAATAATCCTTCGATCGTAGAAAATTTCAAGAACGAAATTTATAAGATGGAAATTGAGCGCGAGTTTCCCACATTGGTAGAAGACTCTGATTTTGTTTTATTTGCTCAAAAGTACCTAAAACATAAAATCTCAAAGTCCGATAAAAAAAATCCTAATATGCCACTATATAGCAGTCTCATCGAAAAAGAAAGGACTATTTTTACCGTCTATAATGACATTAAAGAAAATAAGGTGAATGATTCTAAAGAATATAAAGATCCTGAAAATTACAAATGTTTCATTCTAAATCATTTAATGGATTTATTACCTGATAATAAAACTTTGGAATATGTACAGGAGAGCTCAGAGGAGCATAAAGAACAGCATACAAAGATGTTTAATGAGTGTAAAAGAGCTCAAAAACTAGAAAACCGTATTAGTCAAAATTTAATTATTCCATCTTACGCACGTAATCAAGACCGTTTTATGGAATTTGGCATTCGCTATCTGGCTGAGATAAATTATTTCGGTGAAGACGCCCAATTCAAAATGTACCGATTCTATACTTCACAAGAACAAAGCGATTCCTATCTTGATTCGGACGATCAAGAATTAGATAAACTTAAATTCAAAGGAGGAAAAGAGGTTATTTATAGTACATACAAGGCAAGTTTGACGAAGTATCCGGAGTGGGACACGCCTTTTGTAGTGGAAAACAATGCATTTTTTGTGAAGTTAAAGGATGACCCGCGTCCCATTGCCATTCAGCGTAATTTATTGATTTATTTTCTTGAAGACGCACTTTTTCACGTTGATACGGTAAACCGTGGCAAAGATATTTTGGGAGAATATGTGGATGAAGAGTTGGATATTACAAAGGAAATGGCGTTGAAGATCTTGAAAGAAAACAATAGCATTGATTCGGAACAAAAGAAAATTTTCAAAAGAATATTACCTCGCCGACTGCTGAATCACTATTGTGCCGCGCAACATAATTACAGTGAAAAGAATCCACAACCGGCAACAGCTTTTCGAAAGATATTAGAGCGAGCGCTTGCGAGGGAGAAGCGTTATGATGAATTATTAAAACAAGCTGAAAGAGAAAATCGCAAAAAAATATTTTTAGATAAGAATAAAGGCAAAAATTTCAAACTGACGTTTATTCGTAAGGCTTGTCATATTATGTATTTTAAGAATATTTACAAACAAAAGTCCATGCAGTTGGGACATCACGAAAGCCTGCATATTACACGTGATGAATTTAATGATTTTTGCCAATGGATGTATGCTTTTGATAGAAGAAGCTCCTATAAAATACTATTGAAAAAGCTGTTTGAAGATAAATGTTTTTTTGAAAACGAAGAGTTTCATACTATATTCATGAGATCCCAAAATTTAGACGATTTCTATAAGAGGGTAAAGAGCAAATATGAGGCATGGTTGCCGGAGCATGAAAATGAAGTGACGAAAGGAAAACATGATTTGGATTCATATGATAAGCTGCTTCATAAGGGTGTGCGTTATATCAATGTCAAACATTTCAAAGATTTTCTTGTAAAAAAACGATATATGCAGACGGATGATAATGGCAAATTTAAATATTCGTCTTTAGAAAACAAAGATTATTTGCTGCCTTGTTTTTATCTGCAAATATGCAATGATAAAAGACTTTTATTCGATCTGCACAAGGCAAAACATGAAGATTGCCTGCTCTACGAAATCGCCTTAAAATATTTCAATGAAGAACGGAATATTATTAAACAAGCAAAAGCTCCTGTGCATAAAATCTTGTCGCAAGATATAGAATTTAGACAGCAATATAAGGATAATGGACAACAGAAGGAATACACAGTTATTGTTCCTTTTAAAAATGTTGATAAATGGTTGGAGATACAGACGTTCAATGTGAACTTATTAAAGCGTTTACCGTTATATTTAAACAAGCATAATACAGATAATAAGAAAGGAAAAAACGATTTGGCAGGCTTGTTAGAAAACAATAAAATTGCTCTTTCCGATTTCAGTAAGGTTAATAATCACATAATAAATCATCAGGCAAAATTCACAAATTGTATTATCGCTCTGGAAGAATTTTATATCTGGAAAAACAAATTGGTAACACAGGGTGAAAACAGATTGGATATAGGCGATATTGCAGAAATAAAAAGCAAATATACCGGATTAATAAGGATGCGGAATGTGGCAATGCATTTCGACTTGCCTATGAGCGAAACCTATAATTCTTTCTTCACGAATAATATTGAAATGCAGTTTGCAAATGAATTGAACTTTGCATTAACCTATGACACTTTGCCTGACATGCATAAAAAAGTATTGAAGGTGTTTCGCAAAGAAATGCGAAACGATCTTTTCGATAAATCTAAAATCTATGCAGGAAATAAGAGAAATAAGCCGGATGTTCAAAGCACGGAAAATGCAGCATTGGAAAAATATTTTAAAGAATTAATAAATAAAAAAAGATAACATGTGTATGCAAGGAGATATATGGGGCGCAATAGCTGCGGTGACGGCTGTAATTATTACAGGTATAATCTCTTTTTTCATAACTCGTTGGCAGGTGCGAAAAGAGAATAAGAATACGCTTTGTCAGATGGAAAGACAATATGAAAACGTTTTGCGCCAACTACGAGCCGAAACGGAGGTTTTAAAATATCGCAGACTGAATGCACAAAAACTCGACGCTTTACAACGATGCTGGGGACTGCTGATTTATACTACAAATGCAGAAAACGAGAAATCTATCCTTACCTATAAGGTGGTAGTGCTGAGGAATGAAAAAGATCAAACAAAAGTAGAGAAAACAGAATACTTTTTCAATAGAGAATTAATCTGCGAATTTATTAATCGCCTGTATGAATTCTATTATAAAGAAGGTTGGGGTATGTATTTATCCGACGAATTAAAAGAGCTGCTTTTCCAATATGAATTTAAGATAGATGGATTAAAACGTCCGGAAGATGACAATGATAATACTGAAAGTATAGTGAAATTTAAGAGTAAGTCTATTGCGCGATTTTTAATAACGCTGCATGAACAGATTGCAGAAAAACTGCAAAAAGAAATGCTGGAATTTTATGCTACTGCCACAGACGAAAACAATACGTTGAAAAGGCAGGAAGACGCTCTTTGACATTGAGGATAAAATATTTTCACCCTTATTTTGAAGGGTAAAAACAACGTCAAACCTTACATTATATACTATGCGGTGTTGTAACTGCCCCTATTTTGAAGGGTAAAAACAACTTGATAACTTTTTTCGTGTTGCATTTTGTTGTTGTAACTGCCCTTATTTTGAAGGGTAAAAACAACCTACACTTACGCTGTAATTTGTTGTATTAGGTTGTAACTGCCCCTATTTTGAAGGGTAAAAACAACCCGTATACCTGTGCATTGCCGTATACCTTGTTGTAACTGCCCTTATTTTGAAGGGTAAAAACAACTTTTGCTAAAAAAATAAGTCCGTCAATCCGTTGTTACTGCCCTTATTTTGAAGGGTAAAAACAACTAAGATGTTGATGTTGAAACCTGACTTCCGTTGTAACTGCCCTTATTTTGAAGGGTAAAAACAACTTTGCCACCACCGGATAAACCCTTTCGTCGGTTGTAACTGCCCTTATTTTGAAGGGTAAAAACAACTCGCCTAAGAATGGAAGCCACTAAATTCATGTTGTAACTGCCCTTATTTTGCAGGGTAAAAACAACTAATATAAGCTTGGGACACACCCGTAGCTTGTTGTAACTGCCCTTATTTTGAAGGGTAAAAACAACGCTGTCCTACCGTTACGTCAATTAATCTTGGTTGTAACTGCCCTTATTTTGAAAGGTAAAAACAACCCATACGCTTTTACGGTTGCGTTGCCCCAGTTGTAACTGCCCTTATTTTGAAGGGTAAAAACAACTTGCAGTAGGAATACTGGGTCGAGAGAGTGTTGTAACTGCCCTTCTGTTGAAGGGTAAAAACAACTAATGCAGGCTCAAACCCGTCAGACGCGCCGTTGTAACTGCCCTTATTTTGAAGGGTAAAAACAACTTTTATAACAACAGCGGCGTCTTTTTTTGAGCCATGCCTTCAGGGGTGCCTTAAATTTCAGGCTGCGGCCGAATTTGCTGCGTGATCGGGTAAATGTATGCTTGGGGCGTCTTGTCTCATTTTGTTATTGCTTGACAATATGGCTATTGCGGCTTTGCGGATGAGGAAAATGACATCCCCGCGAACATTTCGGGAGCCCCCGCGATGATTTCGGGAGCCCCCGCGATGATTTCGGGAGCCCCCGCGATGATTTTGGGAGCCCCCGCGAACATTTCGGGAGCCCCCGCGATGATTTTGGGAGCCCCCGCGAACATTTCGGGAGCCCCCGCGAACATTTTGGGAGCCCCCGCGAACATTTCGGGAGCCCCCGCGAACATTTTGGGAGCCCCCGCGAACATTTTGGGAGCCCCCGCGAACATTTTGGGAGCCCCCGCGAACATTTCGGGAACCCCCGCGATGATTTTGGGAGCCCCCGCGAACATTTCGGGAACCCCCGCGGCAGGTTTTGATGCTCCCTGAAAACCTTCAGGTGATGCGGATTACTTGATGGGGAAGTTGTTTGGCCGCGCGGATGGGGGGCGCTGCAATGCAGGCGTCGTGCATGCAGTATTGTTGCAAGGCGGCTTTGCGTTTGGGGAGGCTAATGGCTGAAGCGGGAATTGAAAAAGGCCGTTACCCGCTCGAAAAGGTTCTGCGAGCTGCTCTGCCCGGCAATATTATCGGGAGCAAAGACTTTGAGGGCTTTGGGCACAACAGAGATGTTGATTTCGGCGTCGGCCATGACAGGATCGCCGTCGAGGTGCATCACTCCCCGGCTCTGGCGGACAATGGAGAGCTGCGTGGTTTGAAACGTCCGTATTTTACTGTTTTTCTCTATGTTCTTCGTGAAAAGCTGGAAGGCAAGGGAGGGAACTTCGAGCGGGGTGAAGGGAGCGAGTATGGTGACGTCGATTTTGCCGTCGGCAACGTCGGCATTAGGAGCTATGTATGCATTATTGCCGTATTGTGAGGCATTGGCGCAGGCAACCAAGAAGGCGGTTTCCTTCACAGCCCGGCGCCCGATGCGGAGCTCGTATACTTCGGGCTTATAGTAAAGATATTCGGTGATGGTTCGGCGAACGTAGGTGAGTGAGCCCCTGTGCTTCTCGGCAGCGAATTTCTGGCTGACGGTAGCGTCGAAGCCTAAGCCGCAAGTGGTGAAGAATATGTGTTCGTTGGCGCGGCATCCGTCTATTGTGGACACATGGCCTTTCATTATCAGCTCTAAAGCCCTGTGCGTGTCCATGGGGATGTGCAACTCGCGAGCCAGGCCGTTGCCGGAGCCTCTGGGAATGATGCCCAAAACAACATCGGAATGTACCATGGATGTGGCCACCTCGTTCACCGTTCCGTCTCCTCCCACGGCAATGATAATGCCTGCTCCGCTCTCGATAGCCCTACGGGTTATCTGTCGGGCATGGCCTGCATACTCGCTAAAGGCTATACTGCATTCGCAACCTGCCGATGCGCACATCTTTTCGATCATTCCCGGGATTTTGCGCTTCGAGCCTATGCCGGAGATAGGATTTATGATGGCCCAAACGTTATTTAAAGGATGCTGTGTCATATCTCAATCTATTTATCTTGTTCAACATAGGGGGCAAAGGTATGCGATTCCTCAGAGCTTTATGCAGGCCGCCCCCCCGAAAGAGAGAAAGGGGATGCTTCACAGCAGCCCCTTTCGAAATACAAACTAACACTTATGAAAACCTAACTTTTACTTTGCAGTGCAAAAGTAGATCATTTTTTGAATCATCGTGTTGTCAATTTTCATGAATCAATTGTCGATTCTAATAATTTTAAGGATGACACATGATTTTTTTTGTTTGGCCAAGATTGTCCTACTGTAATCTCCCTTGTTTGCTTTGAATCTTTTTGTAACTTTGCGGCCCGATAAACAATCATTTAAACACTAAATTCTTAATTTTTCGTACATGTGTGGTATAACAGCAATCTTTAATATACGCGAGGATAGCAGCGAGCTCCGCAGGCAAGCCTGGGAAATGAGCAAGCGTATTCGTCACCGGGGGCCCGACTGGAGCGGAATATACACGGGCACACGAGCTATACTCGTGCACGAACGTCTTTCCATAGTCGATCCGGCTTCGGGCAAACAGCCTCTGACAACTCGCGACGGCAAGTTGATACTGACCGTTAACGGCGAAATCTACAATCACCGTGAGATTCGCGAGGAACTCAAAAACGAATACGATTTCATGACCGGCTCCGATTGCGAAGTAATCCTGGCCCTCTATCGCAAGAAAGGAGCCAAGTGCATAGAGGAGCTTAGCGGCATCTTTGCCTTCGCGCTGTACGATGAAGAGCAGGACCGCTTCCTGATAGCTCGCGACCCTATCGGGGTTATACCTTTATATATAGGAAAGGACAGCGCCGGGCACACGCTCGTATCATCCGAGCTAAAGGGCCTGGAAGGCTTCGCCTCCGAATACGAACCATTCCCGCCCGGACACTACTATGACAGCAAGGAAGGAAAGCTGATGCGATGGTACTCGCGCGACTGGATGGAATACGAAGCCGTGAAGGAGAACCCTACCGACATAGGCGAGCTGCGCAAATCCCTTGAAGAAGCCGTAAGGCGGCAGCTGATGAGCGACGTGCCCTACGGCGTGCTGCTCTCCGGCGGGCTCGACTCGTCTATCACCTCGGCCGTAGCCAAGCAATTTGCCGGCAAGCGAATAGAAAGCGACGGCAAGGCCGATGCATGGTGGCCACAGCTCCACTCCTTCGCCGTAGGCCTCAAAGAATCGCCCGACCTGAAAGCCGCCCGGCGTGCGGCGGAATACATAGGCACCGTGCACCACGAAATCCACTACACCATACAGGAAGGCATAGACGCCATTCGCGACGTTATCTACTTCATAGAAACCTACGATGTGACCACCGTGAGAGCCTCAACCCCAATGTACCTCATGGCCCGCGTCATCCGCAGCATGGGCATCAAGATGGTGCTTAGCGGCGAAGGAGCCGACGAGGTTTTCGGCGGCTATCTCTATTTCCACAAGGCTCCCGACGCCCAGGCCTTCCACGAAGAGACGGTACGCAAAATCAGCAAGCTGCACCTGTACGACTGCCTGAGGGCCAACAAGAGCCTGGCGGCATGGGGCATAGAAGGGCGCGTTCCCTTCCTCGACAAAGAGTTCCTCGACGCAGCCATGCGCCTTAATCCGCAAGACAAAATGGCTCCGGGCAAGGTGATAGAGAAGAAAGTGCTGCGCGAAGCTTTTGCCCACATGCTCCCCGACGATATTGCCTGGCGGCAGAAGGAACAGTTCTCCGACGGCGTAGGATACAGCTGGATAGATACGCTGAAGGAAGTGGCATCCCGACAGGTGAGCGACGCCCAGATGGCCGCCGCCTCCGAGCGCTTCCCCATCCATACGCCGCAAAACAAGGAGGAGTATTATTACAGAAGCATCTTTGAAGAACATTTTCCGAGCGAGAGCGCTGCGCGATGCGTCCCCTCCGTTCCGAGCGTGGCATGCTCCACGGCCGAAGCTCTGGCATGGGATAAATCCTTTGCCAAGATGAACGATCCGAGCGGCCGGGCGATCAGGGATGTTCACAACGACAGTTATTAATGAGGGTGTTCAAAAAGAAATTCAGCCCGCAAAACAGGTCATGAGGCTGATGTGCGGGGCGAGGCGTTGTGCGTAGAGACGCGATGCATCGCGTCTCTACATTTTGGACACGACCTGTTTGGGGCGGGAGAACGCCTGCGGCAAGGCCCTCCGTGATGAGTTCATAACAGACGGAAAATCGTTTTTGGAGCCCCTCCTTTTCCGTCGAGGAGCCTCCAAAAAAAAAATTTGGGGCCTCCTCGACGGAAAAGGAGCCTCCGAAAAAAAATTTGGAGCCTCCTCGACGGAAAAGGAGCCTCCAAAAAAAAATTTTGGAGCCTCCTCGAAGGAAAAGGAGCCTCCAAAAAAAAAATTGGAGCCTCCTCGAAGGAAAAGGAGCCTCCAAAAAAAAAATTTGGAGCCTCCTCGACGAAAAAAAACCGCCAAAAAAAATTTTTGGAGCCTCCTCGACGGAAAAGAAACAAAGGGATTTTAACAATATAATATATAAGAAGGCTATTATATGACTACGCAATCACTATACAGAGCTGAGCACGAACACGACTCCTGCGGCGTTGGGCTCCTCGTAAACATTTACGGCAACAAGTCGCACGACATCGTAGAGAAGGGACTGCAAGTGCTGGAGAACATGCTGCATCGCGGAGCCGAGAGCGCCGACAATCAAACGGGCGACGGCGCCGGCATCATGACGCAGATTCCCCACGAGTTTATACTCCTGCAAGGCATACCCGTACCCGAAAAAGGCCGGTACGGCACCGGGCTGATGTTCCTCCCCAAGGATGAAGCCGAGGCGGCCGTCTGCATGGGATACCTCGAAGAAGCCCTGAGCCGCGAAGGCCTCAAGCTTCTTGCCCTGCGGGATATTCCGGTCAACAGCAATATACTCGGAGAAATATCCCGCGAAAACGAACCCGCCATACGGCAACTCTTCGTCACCAGCGACGATACCGACCAGGAAATCCTGGAGCGCAAGCTCTACATGCTGCGCAAGAAGCTCGAAAAGCGTACGCAGGCATCGGAGCTCAGGTTCAAGAAAGATTTCTACATAGTGAGCCTATCCACACGCCGGATAATCTACAAGGGCATGCTGAGCTCGGTGCAACTGCGCAACTACTTCCCCGACCTCACCAACCCGTATTATACCAGCGGCATGGCATTGGTTCACTCGCGCTTCAGCACCAACACCTTCCCCACCTGGTCGCTCGCCCAGCCCTTTCGCCTGCTTGGGCATAACGGCGAGATCAACACCATACGCGGCAATCGCTTTTGGATGGAGGCGCGGGAGAGCGTGCTGCGCTCGCCGCTCCTGGACGATTCGGCCGACCTCTTTCCCATAATACAGCCGGGAATGAGCGACAGCGCCTCGCTCGACAATGTTCTGGAGTATATGCTGATGGCCGGGATGAGCCTTCCGCATGCCATGTCCATGCTTATTCCCGAAAGCTGGAACGCGAAGAACCCCATATCGCCGGAGCTTAAAGCTTTCTACGAATATCACAGCATACTGATGGAGGCATGGGACGGGCCCGCCACCCTGCTCTTCTCCGACGGAAGATATGCAGGCGGAATGTTGGACCGCAACGGCCTCCGGCCCGCCCGATGGCTCATCACGCACAACGATACGGTAGTGATTGCATCCGAAGCCGGCGTACTGCCTTTCGACGCTTCGGAGATAAAGGAGAAAGGACGCTTGCAGCCCGGCAAGCTTTTGATGGTCGACACGCTCAAAGGCAAAATATATAGAGACAACGAGCTGAAGGAAAACCTGGCCTCCGATTATCCTTACAGGGAATGGCTGGCCAAGAACCGAGTTATACTCTCCGACATATTTTCGGGCCGAACCGTGAGGCACGATATAGACCGTCTGGCCGAGCTTCGCAAAACATTCGGATACTCGGCCGAAGACATCAGCAGGATCATCATGCCTATGGCCGTGGAAGGCAAAGAGCCCACCGGATCGATGGGCAACGATGCTCCGCTTGCCGTTTTGTCGCCAAGGCCCCAGCAACTGTTCAGCTATTTCAGGCAGCTGTTTGCACAGGTCACGAACCCGCCTATCGATCCCATACGCGAGGAGCTTGTGATGTCGCTATACCTATATATAGGTTGCCAGGAAGCCAACATGTTTGAGCCTGCGCCCGAACAGTGCAAGATGGTCAGGCTGCAGAATCCGGTTCTGACCAATGAGGAGCTCGACATCCTGACGCACCTCGACTACAAGGGCTTCCGCACCCTGACCTTGCCCATGCTCTTCCCCGTAGCTGAGGGCCGGGACGGACTTGAGCAGGCTTTGGAGAATCTGTGCAGCGAAGCCGAAAAGGCTGTCGACAAAGGATACAACTACATCATCCTAAGCGATCGAGGCGTAAACGCCAAGATGGCGCCCGTGCCTTCGCTGCTCGCACTATCGGCCATTCATCATCATCTGATAGAGAAGCGCAAGAGGATGCAAACGGCCATAGTGGTAGAAACCGCAGGGCCATGCGAGGTGATGCACTTCGCTCTGCTCTTCGGATTCGGAGCCAGCGCCGTCAACCCGTATATGGCCTACGCCATACTCGACGACTTAGTGAAACGCCGCGAGATGCAGCTCGACTATCATACGGCGGAGAAGAACTACATCAAGGCCGTAAGCAAAGGGATGCTGAAAATACTGTCCAAGATGGGCATCTCCACGCTCGGAAGTTATCGCGGCGCACAGATATTCGAGGCAGTCGGTATAGGCGACGAGGTTCTCGGCCGCTATTTCCGCGGCATGTCGTCGACGATAGGAGGCATAGGCATAGACGACATTGCATCCGACGCCATATCCCTGCACGGCGAAGGTTTCGGCAGCGAGCCTCCCAGGCTTGAGCATAACGGCATCTACACCTACCGTCGCGACGGCGAGCATCATGCCTGGAATCCGGAAACCATAGCCAAGCTGCAAATAGCAACGCGGCTGGGCGACTATGCCCGCTTCAAGGAATTTTCCTCCATAGCCGACAACAAAGACTATCCCATCTTCCTCCGCGACTTCCTAACATGGAAGCGCAACCCCATAGACATATCCGAGGTGGAGCCCGTCGAGAGCATCACCCGCAGGTTCGTAACCGGAGCCATGTCGTTCGGCTCCATCAGCCGCGAGGCGCACGAGGCCATGGCGATAGCCCTCAATACTCTCAACGGCAAAAGCAACACGGGCGAGGGCGGCGAAGATCCGGCTCGCTTCAAGATAGGCGACGACGGCCTCAACCGCCGCAGCGCCATCAAGCAGATAGCCTCCGGACGCTTCGGCGTAACCACCGAATACTTAGTCAATGCCGACGAGATACAGATCAAAATAGCCCAGGGCGCAAAGCCCGGCGAGGGCGGACAGCTTCCGGGTTTCAAAGTCGACAAAATCATAGCCGCCACGCGGCACTCCATCCCCGGCATCACGCTCATCTCTCCTCCTCCGCATCACGACATTTATTCCATAGAAGATTTGGCTCAGTTGATATTCGACCTAAAGAACGTTAACCCTGCGGCGCGCATAAGCGTGAAGCTCGTGTCGGAGAGCGGCGTCGGAACAATTGCAGCCGGAGTGGCCAAGGCCAAGGCCGACACCATAGTCATCAGCGGAGCCGACGGCGGCACAGGCGCCAGCCCGGTGAGCTCCATCAAGCATGCGGGCCTCGTTTGGGAACTCGGACTGGCCGAAACGCAGCAGGTTCTGGTGATGAACAACCTGCGCGGATTCGTCAAGCTGCAAACCGACGGACAGCTCAAAACCGGCAAGGATATTATCATCGCCGCCCTGCTTGGAGCCGAGGAATACGGCTTCGCCACCGGCGCCCTCATCGTCTTGGGATGCGTAATGATGCGCAAATGCCACCTGAACACATGCCCCGTTGGGATTGCAACGCAAAATCCGGAGCTGAGGCAGCGCTTCACAGGCAAGCACGACTACCTGATAAACTTCTTCCGCTTCCTTGCCGAAGAAGTACGCGAGCATTTGGCCGACATGGGATTCCGCAGCATGGACGAGATAGTGGGGCGCACCGATTTGCTTGCCGTTCGCACGGACGTGGCCATGCATCCCAAAGCTTCTAAAGTGGACTTCTCCCGCCTGCTCTATTTTGCGCAAACCGATAATGCTTTGCTTTGCGTGCGTGATCAGGAGCACAGGATAGCCCAGGTGCCCGACCGACAGCTCATCCTCAAGTGTAGCCAGGCCATAGAGCGCGGCTTGCCGGTTGAGGTCAGCATAGCCATCTCCAATACCGATCGCACCGTGGGCGCAATGCTCTCGGGCGAAGTGGCCAGGCGGTACGGCAACAGCGGACTGCCCGCCGATACCATTCGCATACGGGCCAAAGGATCGGCCGGCCAAAGCTTCGGAGCCTTCCTTGCCGCAGGTATATCGCTAAGCCTTGAAGGCGAAGCTAACGACTATCTGGGCAAAGGACTGTCCGGAGGCCGCATAACAGTATCGCCGCCGGCCGGCAGCGGATTCGCCCCGGAAGACAACATCATTGTAGGGAACACGCTGCTCTACGGAGCCACTTCGGGCGAAGTGTATATCAACGGACGTGCAGGCGAGCGCTTCTGCGTGCGTAACAGCGGAGCCATTGCCGTGGTCGAAGGCGTTGGCGATCACTGCTGCGAGTACATGACCGGAGGCCGAACCGTGGTGCTGGGCACAACGGGCAAGAACTTTGCCGCCGGCATGAGCGGAGGAATTGCATACGTCCTGAACGTAGACGAGAAGTTCGACTACTTCTGCAACATGGAGATGGTGGAGCTGTCGCTCGTTGAAGATCATGCAGACCGCGCCGAGCTGCATCAGCTGATCTCTGCACATGCACGGTATACCGGCAGCCCGCTGGCCGAACGAATCCTCCAGGACTGGGACGGCTACGTTGAAAGGTTCATCAAGGTCACTCCTTTCGAATACAAGAAAATCCTCCAGGAACAGAAGATGGATGCCATCAACAAGAAGATAGCTCAAATTGAGCACGACTATTAATTCGCTTTCTTATTAGATAAAACATATATGGGAAACCCAAAAGCATTCCTCACGATCAACAGAAAAGAAGCCGGCTATCGCCCCGTCATGGAGCGCATTGAAGATTTCGGCGAAGTGGAACAGACCCTCAATCGCGAAGACCGTATGTTGCAGGCCTCGCGCTGCATGGACTGCGGCGTGCCTTTCTGCCATTGGGCATGCACCATCGCAAACCGTATGCCCGAATGGCAGGATGCGCTCTACAAAGGGAAGTGGCAAGAGGCCTACGAAATACTGTCGCAAACGAACAACTTCCCCGAGTTCACAGGCCGGGTGTGCCCCGCGCTATGCGAAAAAAGCTGCGTGCTCAACCTTCATAATACGGCCGTAACTATTCGCGAGAATGAAGCTGCCGTTGTTGAACAAGCTTTTCTCGAAGGATACATAAAGCCCAATCCGCCCAAGCGACGCACAGGCAAGCATGTGGCCGTCGTCGGTTCGGGGCCGGCCGGACTTGCGGCTGCCGATATGCTCAACCGCCGCGGACACTCGGTGACGGTGCTTGAGAGAGACGAGCTTCCGGGTGGACTGCTTCGCCTCGGCATACCGGACTTTAAGCTGAACAAAAAGATAATCGACCGACGCATCTCCTTGCTCAGCGCCGAAGGAATAGTTTTCAGGAATAACACCGAAGCCGGCCGCGACATGTCGACAGACGAGCTCCTCGAAGCCTTCGACGCCGTTTGCATCTGCACCGGGTCGGGACAGCCGCGCGACCTCAATGTTGAGGGTCGCAAGCTGAAGGGCGTACATTTCGCCCTCGAACTCCTCAGGCAGCAAAACCGCATAGTGCGCGGAGAAACAATACCCGACGACGAGAAAATCCGGCTGGCCGACAAGAACGTTGTCGTCATAGGCGGAGGAGATACGGGTTCGGACTGCGTCGGCACATCGGCTCGCCGTAAGGCTGCCTCCGTCACGCAGATCGAAATCCTGCAAAAGCCGCCGGCCGAATATAATCCCGACACCCCCTGGCCGCTCTATCCTAACGTGCTCAAGACGTCGAGCTCGCACAAGGAGGGATGCACCCGCCGCTGGTCTATCGCCACTCAGCGTTTCGTAGGAGAAGGCGGACAGCTCACGGGCGTGGAGGTCAAAGACCTGCTGACGGGCGAAACGGAAACGATCAAGGCCGACCTGGTGTTCCTTTCCATGGGCTTTGTGCATCCTGTTCACGAAGGCCTGCTGGACGACCTGGGCCTGGCATACGACGGCCGGGGCAACGTGGCGACAGGCTCATCGCCTTCGGTAACGTCGGTCGACAAAGTGTTCGTTGCAGGCGACGCCACGCTCGGAGCAAGCCTTGTGGTCAGGGCCATAGAGTCGGGCCGCCGGGCTGCGGAAGCTATCCACAGCTATCTTGCGGGAACAGTATAATCGAATAACTTTCGGCAAATGTATTTCCGCGACGTTGTAGGCCAGGACGAATTGAAGCGTCAGCTCATCGAAGCTGCCAATCGAGGCTTTGTGCCGCATGCACAGATGTTCGTCGAAAGCGGAGGAGCCGGAGCTTTCCCCATCGCTCTGGCCTACGCACGATACCTTAATTGCACGGACCGCAGGCCAACCGACTCCTGCGGCCGCTGCCCCTCCTGCCATAAATACGACGAACTGGCTCATCCCGACCTGTTCTTCGTATTCCCGATGGCCAAGCGGGAAAGGAAAAAGATGATATGTGATGATTATATGCCGGAATGGCGAGCCTTCCTCAGCATCTCTCCCTATTTCAGTTTCGACGGATGGACAAACCACATCGAAGTCGGCAACACCCAGCCAATCATCTATTCGCAGGAAAGCGAAGAGATAACACGCAAACTCAGCTACCGCATTTATGAATCCGAATACAGGATACTGCTGATATGGATGCCTGAGAAAATGCACCTCACCTGCGCTAACAAGCTGCTCAAGCTCGTTGAAGAACCTTCGGAGAATACGCTGATTTTTATGGTGACGGACGAGCCCGACACGATTCTGGGAACTATACTTTCGCGGGTGCAGCGCATCAACGTGCGAGCCATTGCAGCCCCGGAACTTGCCGAGGCCCTTGTCCGCATCGAGCGCCTCGACCCCGAATCGGCTCGCGACGTCGCCCGAATGGCCGAAGGCAATTATCTGAAGGCAAAAGAGCTGATCAGCGTGAGCGATGAGCATGCATTCTTTCTCGAACAGTTCCGGGAAATCATGCGCAATGCATGGGCTCGCAACATCAAGGGCATGAAAACGCAGTCGGAAAAGCTTGCGCAAATCGGCAGGGAGAGGCAAAAAAACTTCCTCGCCTACTGCCAGCGATTGATGCGCGAGAACTTCATTTACCGCTTCAATGCTCCGGAACTTAACTATATGAACCGGCAGGAAGCCGACTTTGCCGCCAAATTCTCGCCACACATCTACGAGCATAACGTTCTTGCAATATCCGAGGAATTAACCAAAGCCGAGGTGCATATAGCCCAAAACGTGAACGCCAAGATGGTTTTTTTCGACATGGCCCTGCGGATAACAATGCTGATTCGGAAATAGGCAGCATCATCTCTTCAACCGGCTTGTACGGAACAATCATTGTGCTGTTGCGGAAAATCGGGTATTTTAGCGGATTAAAATAAGTGAATTTCATATTAAACTAATTGAGATTATGTCGCTCCACTCCATCCACAAATACCACGTCGAAGTTGAAAACTTAAAAGACTACGGCGGTACGAGAAAGGAAACTGCCATCCGCAATGCCTTCTACAATCTGCTGAGCGGCTATGCTCGTAAACGCGGACTGACTATTGTTGCCGAACTCAGCATCAAAACTGCAAGCGGCAAGACTGTGACGCCCGACGGCACCCTGAAAGACAGCCTGCGGCAGGATTGGGGTTATTGGGAAAGCAAAGATGAAGCCGACAATCTCGACGAAGAAATCCGGAGGAAATTCGCCAAGGGCTACCCGAAAGACAATATCCTCTTTGAAGACAGCCGCATTGCCGTGTTGATTCAGAACGGCGAAGAAGTGCTGCGCTGCTCTATGAGCGATGTTAACGCTCTCGATCGCCTGCTGACGGAATTTCTCTCCTTTGAACGTCCCGAAGTTTCTAATTTTCGTCAAGCTATCGAACTGTTTAAGCAGGACATTCCCAAAGTGACAGACTCTCTCCGGAGCATGATTATAGAAGCTGAAAGCTCGAATCCCGCTTTTATAACAACTTCTTCCGATTTCCTGACGCTCTGCCGTGAAAGCATCAATCCTAATATCATACGGGAAGATGTGCATGAAATGATAATACAGCACATCCTGACAGAAGATATTTTCAATACGATCTTCGACGAAACGCAGTTTCACCGCGAGAACAATATCGCCCGCGAACTCGAATCAGTGATTGCCACATTCTTTACCGGATATTTGCGTCGCGAAACCATGCAGGGAATCAAGCATTACTACGAGGCAATCAAAGCCGCAGCCGCCACCATTGCCGATCACCACGAGAAACAGAAGTTCCTCAAAGTTGTTTACGAAACCTTTTACAAAAGCTATAACCCCAAGGCCGCCGACCGCTTAGGCGTAGTTTATACGCCCAACGAAATTGTACGCTTCATGATCGAAAGCACCGATTATCTGCTGCACAAACATTTCAATAAATACCTCGAAGATCCGAACGTTGAAATCCTTGACCCGGCTACGGGAACCGGAACTTTTGTTTGCGATATGATTGATTATATCCGCAAGGAGAAGCTCGAATATAAGTATCGCAACGAAATCCACGCCAACGAAGTCGCCATCCTGCCATACTACATCAGCAACTTAAATATTGAGTACACTTACGCTCAGAAAATGAATCGCTATGCCGAGTTCAACAATCTTTGTTTTGTGGATACGCTCGACAATATGGGCTTCAATTATAAGGGCAAACAGGGAGCTCTCAATCTTTTCTCCGAAGAAAACAGCCTGCGTATTCAAAAACAGAACGAGAAGAAAATTGCTGTTATCATCGGTAATCCGCCTTACAATGCGAACCAGGCTAATGAAAACGACAACAATAAAAATCGCGAATATCCCGAAATCGACCGCCGCATAAAAGACACGTTTATCAAATACAGTACGGCGCAGAAAACCAAAGTGTATGACATGTACGCACGCTTTTATCGCTGGGCCTTCGACAGGTTAGACAGCAATGGTATTGTGGCCTTCGTCACAAACCGCAGCTTTATAGACAGCCGAACATTCGACGGATTCCGCAAAACCGTTCAACAGGAATTTGATGCGATATATATTATTGATACTCGAAGCGATGTTCGCGCCAACCCTAAAATCGCCGGCACAACGCACAATGTTTTCGGCATACAAACCGGCGTTGCAATCATGTTCTTGATAAAAAAGCAAGATAGAGAAAACGTGACCTGTAAAATGCATTATATCGCCCTTGACGATTTCCAGCGCAAAGAGCAAAAGCTGCAATGGCTTGCCGAAAACCAGATCAGAAAGCTTCCGTTTGAAATCATTCGCCCTGATAAATACAATAACTGGATAAATATTCCGGCCAATGATTTTGATAGCCTGTTGCTATTGAACAGTAAAAATGCGAAACTGGGACGTGGAAATGAGACGTTGTTTGAGTTGTTTTCGACCGGGATTGTCTCGGCAAGAGATGCATGGGTATTTGATTTGTCGGAAGACAACCTCACACGAAAAATCAAGTATTTCATTGAACGCTATCAAGAGCAACTAAAATCGGGAGAAACAGCCGATGCATTATTGGACTACACCATAAAATGGAGCGCCACATTAAAGTCAAATCTCAAAAGGAAAAGCAATTTGAGATTTGACAGGAAAGTCATTGTTGCTTGTTTGTATCGTCCTTATCATATGATGCGTTATTATTCGGAAAAGAAATTATCCGACAGGCTTACGTCAAATCATACAACCATATTCGGGAAGAATTTTAATAAAGAAAACAGGGTTATCGCTTATTCGGGAATAAGCTGTTCAAAACCCTTTCAAGCATTAGCGATAAATACAATTTCAAGTTTGGATTTCCTTGAGAAAACCCAATGCCTACCCCTCTACCGCTACGACAACAACGGCAACCGTATCGACAACATCACCGACTGGGGATTGCATCAATTTGCGGCGCATTACGAAACCGAAACTATCACCAAACACGACATCTTTCACTACGTCTATGCCGTTCTTCACAATCCTGCCTACCGCAAAAAATACGAGCTGAATCTGAAACGCGAATTTCCGCGCATCCCTTTCTACGACGATTTTTATAAATGGGCAAAATGGGGCGAACGGTTGATGGACTTGCATATCAATTACGAAAACGTAACGCCATATCCATTACAAGCAATAGAAGCCGCCGGCAAAACGATTAATCCGCAAGCCGTATTAAAAGCCGACAAGGGAGCCGGCGTCATAATGGTAGATGAAAATACCGAACTGCGCGGCATACCCGCCGAAGCATGGAACTACCGGCTCGGCAACCGCAGCGCTTTGGAGTGGATTCTCGACCAGTATCAGGAGAGAAGTCCCAAAGACCCTATCATTGCCGAACAGTTCAACACCTATCGTTTTGCCGATTACAAAGAACAAGTCATTGATTTATTGCAGCGGGTTTGCACCGTCAGCGTAGAAACCATAAGGATTGTCGGAGAAATGGAGGATTGCTGAAGCGAGAAATCCCTTCGTGACTTAAAGCTACCATTTCAGCTTCGTGCGAACGTATTCGCAAGCGACCTCCATCGTAGAGGTTTCGTGCGAACGTATTCGCGAGAAACTGAAATCATTTTGGTCGGCCGGAGAAAATCGCAAGGGGATGCAAAAAGTGTATAGCCTTGGCCGGCGAGGCCTTTTGTGCCGGGAAGGGGGATTGGGGGCATTACAGGGACTTCTCGTAACTTTGTCGCATCGGTTTGATTAGCCCGGCATTGCAGATGATACATCTTCACAGGCAATGGCCGGGGAAACTGAAGATAATTATTAAAGCAAAATACAGTAGGCGAAATGAAAACAATTGAGACTTTATACAGGGAGTGGCAAGAGCTGCAACCGCTGCCTGCCGATAGCCGGCAACGTTTGGAACAGAAGTTCATGCTGGACTTTAACTATAATTCCAATCATCTGGAGGGAAACGTGCTGACCTACGGGCAGACAATGT
This sequence comes from Tannerellaceae bacterium, assembly GCA_031280435.1. Taxonomy (GTDB): domain Bacteria; phylum Bacteroidota; class Bacteroidia; order Bacteroidales; family Tannerellaceae; genus DFXE01. The sequence continues at coordinate 31,762 of JAITGS010000046.1, forward strand.
TGTTACTGATCTTCGGAAAAACTTCCGGCGATGCCAACATGCGTGATTACGAAGAGATGAAGGCGCACAACGCAGGTCTGGAATTGGTGAAGCGTGAGGCCGTGGACAGGGAGCGTCCGCTTTCGGAAGCTTTTATCCGCAATCTCAATCGAGTGATTCTTGTTGAAGATTTTTATAAGACGCAACAGCTTGGCGATGTCGTAAGCCGTTACGAAGTAAAAGTTGGAGTGTATAAAACCCGCCCCAACTCTGTCGTTACAGTAACCGGTGAAATTTTCAACTATGCATCTCCGGAGGAAACGCCGGCATTAATGGCCGACCTGCTGCGATGGTATAATGAGGAGGAGGCAAAGGGCGAGCTCACTCCAATCCGGCTTGCCGGCCTGTTGCATTATCGCTACATCCGTATTCACCCCTTTGAGGACGGCAACGGCCGTATTGCGCGATTGTTAGTGAATTATGTGTTGCTGCGCCATGGCTATCCGATGCTTATAGTGCCGACTGAAGAGAAGAGTCTGTACCTTGACGCTCTCAACAAATGTGACGCTGAGGTGGGTTTGATTCCTTCGGATGGCGCTAATGCCACGCTTGAGCAGGTCGAGCCTTTTCTGGGTTACATCGAGGAACTTGCCGGGCGCGCATTGGAACTTGGACTTAAGGCCGGACGGGGAGATATATAGGGCCTGCTGTTAAATTCACAATTCATTATTAACCAGCACATCACATGGGCGTTTTTTATAATAAGTGCAAGGAAATATGATAAAGACACTCAAAAACCATGCACTTGAAAATTGAGCAATTCCATTGCCACGAATTTTTCTTTCAAAAATCTATTTTTAAGGACTGTTTTCTCGAAAAAAGACACAGAATGATCCGTTTGGCAACCAAATCTCACAACAAATAAATGCTGTTGAATTTAACAGCAAGCCCTATATAAATGAAGGCAGGCGATAATATCTCCGAAAGGAATAAAGCTGCAAACTAAGCCTTCCCCTTCAACTGAAATACGGTTTGCAGACCTACGGATGCTGCAATCAGCGCCAAGCCTGCGTATGCCGCGGGGCCGAGCTCACGGCTTTCGCCGAATATCAGCATGGCGAGGATGATGCTGTACACTGGCTCAAGATTGTAGCTGAGGTTGAGGGTGAAGGCCGAAATCTTTTTCAACACATCTATCTGGAGAAGATACAATCCCACCGTACACACGAGCGAGAAGACGAGCAGGTAGGCCCAGTCCGCCCCGACGGGGAGCAGGGAGGGCGAGGGGAAAAAGTACAGGTAGCCGGGCAGCATGAGGCTTATGCAAAGGAAGCCGCCTATCATCTCGTACATCACTATGGTGCGCACCGGATGCTCGCCGCCCACGGCCTTGTTGGCTATCGAAAAGAGGGCCGCCGGCAGTGCGGATAAAATGCCGAGGAGGATGCCGAGGCGATACCTGAGGTCGAAATGGAAGATGAGGCAGATGCCGGCCACGGCTATCAGCCCGAACATAACTTCGCGAAGGGCTATGCGCCGACGGTTGAGCAGAGGCTCAAGGATGGCGGTGAAAAATCCTGTCATCGAGAAGGCTGCCACGCTTATGGATACATTGGCGGCTTTGATGCTTCCGAAGAAAAACACCCAATGCATGGCGAGCAGGGCTCCGACGCCCATTATCCGAATTGCCTGCCGCATAGGAATGTGCTTGGTTTGGGCAAGCAGCAGCAGGGCGGGCAGGGCAAACATGATGCGATACCAAACGAGCAGGCCTTCGTTGAGCGTGATGAGCTTGCCGAGTATGCCTGTGAATCCGGCCAGGAGTATGGAAAGATGCAGCTTCAGGAAGGTGTTGCGCATGGGCTCGGAGGCAGCGGGGCTCAATGCGTGAATGATCCGCCGCCCAGAAACTCGCGCAAGAGGGATGTGCCGGGCAGCTCGAAGTCGGAAATATGGTTGAAGTATCTGAGGAACCTGATCAGCCGGCGGGCCTCGACGTTCTCCTTTTCGTCTTCCCGCACTTCGGCCAGGATGGGGTCGGCATAGCGCCGAAGGGCGGCGAGTTCGTATAGCATGGCGCTGTTGAACATGGCGTCGGCGGTTTCCTGGTAGGGATAAATCCATTTGTCTTCGCCCTTGCGAACGCTTGGCCAGCGGGCAATGGTTTGTACGGGCGAATAGTTGCGGCAGCGATAGTCGCGAACGATGCGGCGCAGCAATCGGTTGTCGGCCGTTGGAATCCAGTTGTGATTGTCGAGCGAGATGCTTGTGAGGGCTGAAACGTAAACGCGGAACTTATGCCGGTCGGCTATATGGCCGGTGAGTTCGGGGTTGAGGGCGTGTATGCCTTCGATGATGAGCAGGGAGCCTGCGCTGAGGCGTAGCCTGCGGTTTTTATATACCCTCCGTCCGGTTGTGAAGTCGTAGCTTGGGAGGGAGATTTCCTCGCCGGCCAGGAGTTTGTTGAGATCGCTGTTGAAATAGTCGAGGTCGAGGGCATAGAGCGATTCGTAGTCATAGTCGCCTGATTCGTCGCGCGGGGTATCGGTTCGTTCCACGAAGTAATCGTCGAGCGAGATGGCGAAGGGCTGATGGAAGTTGGTCATGAGTTGGATGCCGAGCCTCTGGGCGAAGGTGGTTTTGCCCGATGATGATGGGCCGGAGATGAGGACTATGCGAAGACCATCGGCATATCGCCCGGCGATTTGGTCGGCAATGCGTGCTATTTGTTTTTCTTGCATGGCTTCCGCCACGAGTATCATCTCGCGGCTTCGTCCTTCGGATATGGCTTTGTTGAGGTCGCCTGTGTTTTCAAGTCCGAGAGCTCGCAGCAGTAGCAGGCTTTCCTTATATATCTCATACATCTTGTCTTGCCTGACGACGGGCTCGAGCTCGCTTGGGCAATCGCGCCTCGGTATGCGCAGGAGCAGTCCGTCGAAATAGGGAATGAGGTCGAAGGTTGTGATATATCCGGTGGAAGGCGTGAGGCATCCGTAAAAGAAGTTGATGTAGCCGTCGAGCTCGTAGTAGGAGGTGTAGATTCGTCCGGCAGTTTCGGCCAGCCTCACCTTGTCGTACATGCCGAGGCTGCGAAACTTCTCGACGGCCTCCTCTGTGCGAACGGTGTGGAGCACGAAAGGCATGTCGGCCGCTACGATTTCCCGCATCCTGTTGCGTATGCGCTCGATAACGGCCGCATCGACGGGCCCCTTGCCTATAACGCAATAGTATCCCTTTGAAATGGGATGCTCAATGTACAGAGTAGCTTCGGGAAGCAGGTCGTGCACGGCCTTCGAGAGGATATGGCAAAGCGAGCGTACGTAAACCCTCTGCCCGGCCGTATCGCAATAGTCAACAAATTCTACGTCTTTGGGCTGATAGCAGCGGTAGGTTAAACTCCGGGCATTGTTATTGACGAGGCCGAGCAAGGGCCTGTTTGCAAGCGGCTCTCCCACCGCCGCATAGATCTCCGGCAGCGAGGCTCCGGCTTCTACCTCTATGAAGGATGATGTGTTGCGACAATAAATCCGGATTGTTTCTTTCATAAGGTCTTGAGATACTCGGCCGACCGTCTTACGCAGTCCTCCGGATCGGCCGGCCTGTCGTGCTCAACTATGAAGTGCTTCACGCCGGCAACAGAGTTGAGCTTGAATATGGAGGGGAAATTGATGATGCCGTCGCCAACGCAGGCAAAGCTGCGCTCGGCGGTTTTGTCCATATCCTTAACGTGGAAAACCGGATAGCGGCCGGGATATTTGCGGATGTAATCTTCGGCCGAGCTGTTGCCTTTCGCAATCCAGTAGAGGTCGAGCTCTATGTTTACATATTCGGGGTCGAGAGCCGGCAGCAGAACGTCGAAGGGCAGCTGTCCCTCGGTCAATTTAAATTCGATGTCGTGATTGTGGTAGATGAGGCTGAGGCCCTCGCGCTTGCAAATCTCGCCTCCGCGATTAAGATTGTCGGCCACGCGCTTCCAGTCGTCGAGCGATTTGTTTTTGCCGTCGTCCGTCCAAGGCCAGTAGCATGCGATGTACTTCTTGCCCAAGGCCTGGCAGAGCGCAATGTCCTTTCCGAGCTGATCGCCTCCAATCAAAGCCGCCATGCCTGTCGACCCGATCAGCGGGTTGAGTCCGAGCTCAGCGAGGAAGGCTCGCAGCTCGGCCGGCTCCATGTCGAACGAGCCTCCGAATTCCAGTTCCCTGTATCCCCATTCGGCAATTTTGCGCAAAGCCGCACGCGGATTAGCCTTCAACCATTCCCCGCCCGTATTCCCTGTGATTATCCCAAAGGAAGGCAAAGAGTCTGTTGTCATTGTAAATGCATTTAATGAGTTTGTTGCAATAGCGGCACATGAAATCATGCCCGCCGATTTAATAAAAGTCCTTCTTTTCATGATATTGAGGTTGTTTGTGAGTTGTTAGACGAGGATTCCGGTTTACATCCGGATTGCTTTTTAGCCATTTCTTCAATCGTATACATAAGCGTTGCGTATTTCTTGCCGGAGATTTCTCCATATTGAATATCAAGCAATAAATGTTTGTAAAAAGGAAAATCAATAGCTTCAAAAACATTTAATTCCAAGAATGAAACTCCTACAATAATGGCAAATGAGGCATTAATAAACAGGAATTCTTTTGTGGCTTTCGTACCCGGTAAAAGCTGAATCGGACGTATTCTCGAAAGCCATTTTATTGAATATGCAGCTTGTTTATGTCTGTCCGCTCTTTCTGAATGGGAATAGAGTTTGAACCTGTATATATCATCAAAGTAGCGAGCCATGACAAGGCATAGTAAGTCTTCATTCAGATAAACAAATGATTTTATATCGGGATATCCTTCTATAAAATCATTATATAATTTCCTGATTGTTTCGAACCTCTCACGTTCCTGTTCAACTCGTTCTTCCTGAACTAACTTCTCAAGCTCACGTCCTAACTTGTGGATTTCTGTATTTCTTTCGTCCATAAAAAGGAGAAAAATAAATTAAATATTATAGTCCTCTTCCTTCATTTTGTTCTTGAGTTCATTATATATCTCCGAGGCCAAAATGTTTTTTCCGAATTCATAATATTGGCGGTCTTCCCGCTTTTGGCCATGGTTCTCAATATCCCATTTCCGTGCATCCCGCACCTCTTTATTTTGCATTGCGATGTCATATCCGCTTAGGCTGTCAGCTGTGGCTGCGGCCTTTCTTTCATCGAAAGATTTTCTTATATTCTTCCGATAAGTCCAAAGCAATGTAAATGCGGCGAATACCATTATAGCATAAGTCACATATACGAAAGTCTTTTCTTCTAACATAGGGGCAATTTGTCTTAACTATTGATTGTTATTGTTTAATATTTTAATTTTTATTACTGCTGCAAAGACACTTGCAAAAGCAGTAAATGAATAAAATGCAGTCCTGTAATGTATGCCGATTTGTGATACGTCAGTAAATTCTAAGGAATTAATAAAAATAATCCCTAAATAAATCACGTATATAGTCCAAGATACAGCAATCCATCCTTTTATTACTTCTTCAGCATTACGATCATGGAATAGACTCAGCAGTACGGTTATGCCCAGGAATGAATAGACACCTTTATCTACTAAAATCAGAAATAAAGATATAGGATTAAATGGGTTGATGTCTCCAACCGGAGCGCCAAGCCCAAGCCCTATCGGCATAATAATAAAGACAATCAATGGAGGCGCACAAACAGGTAAAATCACGTTTGCCAGTAACCATAATTTAAATGCGTCCCATATTGATCTGTTCATGTTTTGTAGATTAAAGAATGTTCAATAAAATAAAAATGCAAAGATAAAGATTCTCTTCACATACACAATGCTTTGTGAGAAATGGCGGGGCAATTGTTGAAAACTTTAAGCTGACACGCTGCCATAGATGAAAATTGTAAGCTCCTGCGCAACTTTTTCTCCCGAATTTTTCGGCATCACACCCCTGGGAACTGCCGGGGCGACCGATATTCGGGTTTCAGCAGCGCATCTGCTTGCGGATTGTTTACAAATCTATGGGCATTTTCATCGTACACGAGCATGGATTGCGTCCGTGCCGCTATGTTGCCGAGGTGAGCATAGCAGGCGCTCAGGCTGCCGTGCTCTATTGTGCAAGCTGTGAGTGGATTGCGGGTCTTAATGCATGCGACGAAGTCGGCAAGATGGCGGTGACGCTCTTTGTGATCGGAAAGCACTTTCAAAGGTTCGACTTTTCCCGCGCCGTCGGCCCCGCTTCGTTCCGGGATTATTTCCCAATTCTCGCGGTCGGCCACGAGAGTGCCGTTTGTTCCTTTGAAAGCCATGCCGTAATTGCGACCGTAGGGGCCGGTTTCGGTGCCTCCGGTGTGGCTCCAGGTCATTATGAAATCGTCGAGCTCGTATACTACTTGCTGAGTATCAAATGTTTCCGGAGCGTTTTCGGGATAGGCAAATTTACCGCCTATGGCCGTTACTCGCCGCGGCATGCGCGAAATGTTCATGGCCCACAGCACCATGTCGAGCAGATGCACGCCCCAATCGGTCATCAACCCGCCGCCATAGCTCCAAAACATGCGCCACGAGCCATGGAAGCGCTGTTTGTTAAAAGGACGCAGAGGAGCGGGGCCCAGCCACATATCGTAGTCAACGCCTTGAGGCTCAAGTTCATCAGGAAACGGCTTGTCGAGGGCTCCATACCTGAAATTTCCCCAAACATCGGCCCGCGCGATTCGTCCCAGCATGCCGCGGTTAATATATTCAACCATTTCATGCCAATGATTGCCGCTACGCTGCTGTTGTCCAACGCTTACTATGCGGTTGTATCGCTTGGCGGCGCGGGTCATCACCTCACATTCGGCTATGGAATTGGCAATTGGTTTTTCAACATAAACGTCTTTGCCGGCAGAACATGCATCCGTAAACTGCAAGCAATGCCAATGATCGGGAGTGCCTATTATCACAACATCTATATCTTTTATTTCAAGCAGACGCCTGTAATCATGAAAGATTTGTGGAGGACGGCCGTGCGATTTTTCAAGTTCGGCAGCCCGGCCGGCCAGAATGTTACTGTCGACGTCGCAGAGGGCAACACATTCAACTTCGGGATTGAGAAGCATGTCGGCCAAATCACCCCAACCCATATTTCGGCATCCGATGAGGCCCACGCGAATACGGTCATTCGCAGAAACTTGAGGCTGCGATGCAAAAGAAAAGGCCGGCATTGCCATAGAAGCTGCCACAATGCCGGCGGATGTTTTGATGAAATTTCTTCGGTTTGTCATGGTATGATAATTTTTAAATTTGACAAACATAAATAAAAGAATTGAGAAAAGCGCATCTAAGTGCATTATAGCAGGCGTTAGAGCATTTACGGACAAAAAGTTTCCTCAAACACAAAAAAGCATATAAAAAGTGTACTTGAAATTTGTTCTATAAAAAATGTTTTCTACTTTTGCACTTAATCAAATAAATAATTTACACACTTTACAAATGTATGACATATATAAAAACTGTAACTGCCGAAAGGCAAAACAATTTCCTCAATAGAAAAACGGCAGCGCCAAATGCTTTAGCAGGCATTCAGCCGGCCATTTCAGGTGCTCCCAAAATCATCGCGGGTGCCCCCAAAAGCATTGCGGGTGTCCCCGGAATCATTGCGGGTGTTCCCAAAATCATTTTGAGTGTTCCCAAAATCATTTTGAGTGTTCCCAAAAGTATTTTGAGTGTTCCCAAAAGTATTTTGAGTGTTCCCAAAAGCATTTTGAGTGTTCCCAAAAGCATTTCGGGGCACTCAAAAACATTTCGGGGACACTCAAAAGTATTTCGGGGATGTCAAATTTCTTATTCGATTAGATTTAAATCACATATTATTAATCACTTACTAATAAATTAAAATTTCAATGAATCATCATCCAGACGTATTTCCTGCCATAGAGGCAGACTTGATCCTTTGGTTAGACAATTTTGTGAGCAGAGTTGATGCAAAATCTGTAAATTGGAACCTTCCCGTCGACCATCCGTCGACAGGCGAACTTCGCGAAAGTAGCACGTTATTTTTGACGGTCGACGCACTCAAGGGGGCGTACACCGATTATAAAGCTAAGTATGCCATTGTCAATGATCCAACGACCCATACTCCTGTGGCGGTTGCCAACAAGAACGCGGCAAAGAAAAGCCTCATCGAGGGCCTTCGCCGGTTTATAAAAGAGCACATCGTCTACAATTCTCTTATCACCGATGCGGATCTTATCAGCCTTGGCCTTAAACCGCATAAAACTACCCACACGCCGGCTGCTGTTGCAACAACTTATCCGGTTGCTATAAAAATTGAATCGTCGGCTCCCGGTGTGCTTCTTATTCATGTTGAAGATTCGGAAAAGAACAAACCCAACAAGACAAAGGGCTTTGTATGTCGATATGCCATTCTGGATGAGCATCCTACATACTGGGATAAACTTCCGCAAAAGGCATACAGCCAAAGCTCAACCCTTACCCTCACATTTGATATAAACCAGTGCGGTAAAACGGTTTATCTCTCTATGTGCTGGGAAAATACCCGCGGGGAACATGGTAATTGGGGGCCGATTGTATCGGCAATTATCGGGTAAAATGAAAGGTGCTTAATTAAAAAGTTGAAAGCAAAAGGGCGTTGGACTTGTTTTAACGCTCTTTTTTTTTGAATATTGTCATAAAAATATTTACATGTATAACTTATAAATTGTAAAAAACAAAATGAGAAATTTACTTATCATGATTGCCCTTACAGTTCTCCCATCAGGCCTGGCGGCGCAAAGCGTATCATTTCCCGACGATGTTATGAAAAGAGGCTATTTCGATCGGCCGTATAAGCGTTATGAAGCTGAACCTCAAAAGTGTAGCTCGAATGGATTATTTTTATCGCCAACGTACACGCAAACCGAAATACAGTCGGAAGCCTCGAATAATGTAGCGGTACAGTTGAGGCAAAAAGGCGAATATGTGGAATGGAAAAATGATGAAGCTGCCGATGGATTAACGTTGCGCTTTTCTATTCCCGACGATGCTGAAGGACGCGGACGGCGCGGAACAATATCCTTGCTTGTTAACGGAAAAGCGGTACGCAGCATCGACCTTGATTCTCGATGGGCATGGCAGTACGCCTTGATGAGCGGACAAACTTATCCGGATAACATCCCTGGTTCCAATAAGTTTGCCCGCATGCGCTTTGACGAAACAAGAGTAAAACTCGCCGAAAAAATCCCGCGGGGCGCAAGCTTTCGCTTAGTCAAAACAGACGATAATGACCTCACATACACAATCGACTTCGTTGAGCTCGAACCCGTGCCCGCAGCAATAACCTTTGAATCTATTGCCGGAATTAATAAAATTGCTTACAACGGAGCCGAACCGCTGGAAAAATTTGTTGCCGCAAATGGAGGTAAAGTGATATATATTCCTGCCGGACGATATGAAGTTGCTGACCGTATTGTGATAAACGAGCCGAACACCTCCCTGATAGGGGCAGGCATGTGGCACGTTGAGCTCTACTTTTCCGCTCCGCCGGATAATGAAAAGACCTATGCCCGCCGCGGAATAGAATCGCGCGCCGACAATACTCACCTCCAAGGCCTTTACATCACTACCGCCAACGAGAGGCGTTATTTTGTCCATAACGGTCGTAATGGACAGGTAGGCAAAGGATTAATGGGTTCGTTCGGCAAGGATTCAAGGATAAGCAATTTGTGGATTGAGCACTTTGAGTGCGGCGGATGGATTGACGGAGCCGAGAATCTGACCGTAGAACATTGCCGTTTCCGCAACCATTATGCCGACGGGATCAACCTTTCTTTCGGTAGCCGCAATTCAATAGTTTCCCACAGTAGTTTTCGCAATAATGGTGACGATGATATGGCTTCGTGGTCGAGAGGGCAAGAGATGTGCGAGAATATTACATACCGCTATTGCACGGCCGAAAATAATTGGAGGGCGTCGAGCCTTGGCTTTTTCGGTGGCCGCAATCACAAAGCTCTCGATATTCTCGTTATCGACCCCATGGAAGCCGCCTTGCGTGTAACGACAGATTTCCCCGGCAGAGAATTTGCTGCGGAAGGCGAGATCCTTTTCAGCCGGATTTCGGTTTACAAAGGAGGCTGTATCCCTGGCCCTCTGGGCTTTAACGGCGACATAATCGACGGCAGCACAGCCGGAGCCATACATATCACATCTTACTTGCGATACGACCTTCGCAATATTCGCTTTTGCGATATAGATTTATATGATTCAAAATACGACGCGATTTTTATTGGCTGCGATAATGAAAAGATGATTGAGAATTTGAGCCTGGAAAATATTCGTATACGAGGTGCAGGTCGTTACGGTATATATTTTCATAAAGCAGTAGGCAATACCATTTTGCGGGATATAATTTATGAGCGCACGAAGATGGGAGATATGGGAACTGTACCGAGATGGCTAAAGACTGTAATTGAATAAAAGGGCCACTTATTTACCGGGAGTGGCCGGTTCGCAGCGTCGCCTTCGTATTTTGTTGAGGATTCGTTTGCTCAGTCAATCAATTATTAAATTATTTTTGCGTTTATGAAAACAGAAGATTTTTTTACAGCTGAAGAATACCTGCGCTTCAATGCCGCAGTTCGTTCGCTTTCACGCTCTCTTTTGGCATTTTTGAATAAGAAGGAGCTTAAAAAGTTGCAGCATTTGATTGCCGATGCTGCTGCTCGCGAGTGTTATAACCGCGATCGCAACGGCATCAACGGCTTGTTGCGCAACTTGGAAACGGCTCGGATTGCAGCCGACGAAATGGGCCTCAAACGCGGCCCTCTGATTGCCCAAATGCTTTATCGCCCGGTGTTTAAGAAGATTCATACGACGGGCGATGTTGAAAAACTCTTTGATACCGATGCAGCTCAGCTTGTTGAGCGCCTGCTGCGCACATCTGAGCTTTATGCTCGCAATACTGCCGTCGATTCTGAAAATTTTCATCGTCTTTTATTCAGTTTTGCCGAAGATGTGCGCGTCATACTGCTAATGTTGGCCGATCGTCTCTACATGATGCGCGTGGGCAAGCAAATTGCTGATGACGAACAGCGCCTGCGTCTGGCTCGTGAAGCGTCCTACCTTTACGCGCCCCTTGCTCATCGCCTTGGCCTCTATGCCATCAAGGGAGAGCTCGAAGATCTTTCGCTCAAATATACCGATCCTCAGCAGTTTGCTTTCATAAAGGAGAAACTCAGCGAAACCAAGCAGTCGCGCGATGCATATATTGCTCGTTTTATCGCTCCGGTGAAGGAAAAACTCACGGAAGAAGGCTTTCTGTTCGACATAAAGGGCCGCACCAAGTCGATTCATTCCATCAACAATAAACTAAGGAAGCAACAAACTGAATTTGAGAAGATATACGATCTTTTTGCCATTCGCGTAATCCTCGACATGCCCTTCGATTCTATCAATAAAGAGCGCTCGGAATGCTGGCGGGCCTTTTCAATAATCACAAATATGTATCAACCTAATCCGAAACGTATGAAAGATTGGATCTCAATTCCGAAAAGCAACGGATACGAGAGCCTGCACACCACCGTGATGGGCCCTCGTGAGCAGTGGGTTGAGGTACAAATTCGCACGCGGCGAATGGACGAAATTGCTGAAAAAGGCTTAGCTGCACACTGGAAATATAAAGGCGTCAAAGAAGATTCCGGTCTCGACCAACTTCTTGCCAATGTTCGCCTGTCACTCGAAAACAAGGATACGGATCCTTATGATCTTATGCAAAATTTCCGCATGGATTTGTATAGCGACGAGATTTATGTTTTCACTCCCAAAGGCGCCCTGCTCAAGCTCCCCAAAGGTGCAACCGTGCTCGATTTTGCCTTTGCCGTACATACCGAAGTTGGCTCGCGATGCGTATCGGCGAGGGTAAACGACCGCAATGTCCCCATTCGTCACGTATTGAACAATGGCGATACCGTGGCCGTCCAAACGCAACCCACTCAGTCGCCCAAACCCGGTTGGCTCTCGTTCGTTTCAACTTCAAAAGCACGGATAAAAATCAAACAAGCTCTGCGCGAAGACGCCGCCAAGAATGCCGAATATGGCAAAGAACTCCTCCAACGGCGATTCAAAAATCGCAAAATAGAGCTCAGCGAACCCACTCTCATGCGCCTGATCAAAAAGAAAGGATACAAAACCGTGACGGATTTTTACCTCGATATTGCCGAAAGCAAACTGGATTCGGGACAGTTTATCGACGAATATCTTGACTTCGATCGCAAAGAAAAGGAGTTCGACCAGGAAGTCATAAGCGCCGGAACCTTCACTCCCAGCATCGAAATGGAGGAAATGACCACGCGCCCCGACATACTCGTTATCGACAAAAATCTTACCGGCATTGAATATAAGCTCTCAAAATGCTGCAATCCCATATTTGGTGACGAGATTTTTGCTTTCGTATCTACGCAAGGCATCAAAATTCACCGTGTCAACTGTCCGAATGAGCACGAGATGCGTGAACGCTTCGGATACCGTATAGTCGAAGCCCGCTGGAGCGGTAAAGGCGCGAACGACTATGTTGTAGATCTACTCGTTCTGGGGCGTGACGATATTGGTATCGTTACGAACATAACCTCTGTGATTAGCAAGGAAAATGGGATTGCTTTGCGCACTATCCGGATAGACTCCGGCGACGGTTTTTTTCAGGGACATTTTGGCGTTATAGTAAAAGATTCACGCTCGCTGGCCACTTTGATAGGAAAAATTAAAGCCGTGAAAGGAGTTAGTGCGGTAACAAGACAGTGATATGTGAAAGATTTTCCCGGATAAAAGTAGAAACTAATAAAAAAACAAAAGGGGAACCGACATCACGTCGCCACCCCTCCCTTAACTTAAACGCCAAAACTAAATCTAAACAAAAAACACAAATAATGATAATATCTATTATTCTTCTCTTTTATCACCCCGTCTTCGTTCAGCTTGGTTACGCATATTCGAGTCTTCGTTTAGGAACTCACGTACAAATTTGAATTCGACTTCTTTATATCTATAAAGTTTTTCGGGCGACAAGACTTTCTTAAACTTATCATAATACTCTCTTTCCAATTCTGCCTCTTTAAGGCCCATCTTCAAACATTCGTCTATTACGAATATGTATTCATCATCACTTGGATTGCTCTTTCTTCTAATATCTCTTGTTAATTTCCTACATCGTTGTCCGGCTTCAAATTTCTTTTCCTGCAACTCCTCAACCAGTGGTATAAACTGCTCAACTTCTCGTGGTGTAAGGCCCAACTCCGATGTGAAAAATGCTTTCCTTTTAATCAGAAAGGCTTCTTTATCAAATGCCTTTGAGCGGTCTTGAGCATTAAGCCCTAAAAGCGACACGACCATCAGCATTACAAAGGTAAGTATAAATTTATTATGCATATTAATTCCAATTGCAAAAATATTCTAAAAATAAATCTGTCATTCAAGCTTTCCTAATTCCTCGGCCAGCAAATAGTTTGTGTATTGCGTCTCCAGATAGTCTAAATAATCGTCTCCATCCTCAGCGTCGTACGTAGATGCCGATTTTTCAGGTGCTTCCGTGCTTACAATGTAATTGTCTTTGGCAACGCCATCGCCCGCTTCATTGCGATTGAGTACATCAAAAAATAATCCCAGCCCGGCAATAGCCGCAGCCAGATAGACCCAGGGCAAAATTCGATCTCTCCACGAAATCTTTGGAGGTTCTTCAAATGTCCTCTCCGGAAGCTGCTCAATCATATGCCGCGTGAAGTCTTCCATGTAGCCTTCAGGCATCCTGAACGGATTTTTGCCCTTTAATTGTTCCAAGGTTTTCATTCCCTTTTTCATATCTTAATTTATATTTGATTTGACACTATACATGTAGGAAGGTTTAAACTTCTTTTGCTAAAAACTCTTCCACTTTCTTTACCGCATGATGATAAGATGCCTTCAATGCTCCGACTGATGTGCCGAGTATCTCTGACATTTCGTCATACTTCATTTCGTCGTAATATTTCATGTTGAAAACAAGCCGCTGTTTATCAGGTAATCGGAGTATAGCTTTTTGCAGTTTGAGCTGCAACTCGTCGCCGTCAAAATACTCGTCGCTCTTTAGTTTCTCAAGTAAAAACACATCCGCATCATTCATCGAAACCTGGTGGGAGGCACGCTGGCGGTTTAAAAAGGTAATACATTCATTAATCGCAATCTTGTAAAGCCATGTCGACAACTTGGCGTCGCCCCGGAAATATTCAATGTTCATCCACGCTTTCATAAAGGTATTTTGCAACAAGTCGTTTGCATCGTCATGGCTCAATACCATTTTCCGTATCTGCCAATACAATCTCTCGCTATACATGTTCACTACCTGGGCAAAAGCATTCCGAACAGTGGATGGCTCTCTCAATCGCTCTACAAGTTCATCTTCCGTGTATTGTTGCATCTTTCATATTTTGGCGTAAATATAGATATAAAATTCTGTTTGCGGCACATATTGCTGCTTGCCTCCCGGGGCAAACCTTAAGTTCGTAACGCATATCCCCGATTTCCGCAAGCCAAATCGATTTCATTTTTTAACGAATCAAATTTTCGCAAGCCAAATCGATTTCACTTTTGGGCAAATCAAATTTTCGCAAGCTAAATCGATTTCATTTTTTAACGAATCAAATTTCCGCAAGCCAAATCGATTTCACTTTTGGGCAAATCGAATTTTCGCAAGCCAAATCGATTTCACTTTTGGGCAAATCAAATTTCCGCAAGCCAAATCGATTTCACTTTTGGGCAAATCGAATTTCCGCAAGCCAAATCGATTTCACTTTTGGGCAAATCAAATTTTCGCAAGCTAAATCGATTTCACTTTTGGGCAAATCAAATTTCCGCAAGCCAAATCGATTTCACTTTGGGGCAAATCAAATTTCCGCAAGCTAAATCGATTTCACTTTTTAACGAATCAAATTTTCGCAGGCCAATATGCTATCCGTTATTCTTGGACAGACCTGGCGGCAAAGGCCCGGTTACATCTTTTGTATCAGCACAAATACGCTAAATTTGTAATGCATCCACAGACGCGAGACTTGTTTGAACGGCCGACTTCGGCAAATGATTATTGAGACCGGTGCAGCGTTTTGGTTGGGACAAGCATCAATTATGCGAGAAGCTTCAGATTGTGCAAGCAATTAATCCGCCGAATGAACGAGCAACAACTGATAGACGGTTGCAAAAGAAATGACCGTCTGGCTCAAAAAGAGCTCTACGATAAATACTCACGCAAAATGATGGGGGTTTGTCTGCGTTACGTTAGCGACAGAGAAACCGCTCGGGATATATTGCAGGAGGGATTCGTCAAATTGTTTACAAATGTAGATTCGTATCTGCAGGAAGGCCCGTTTGAAGCATGGATGCGAAAGGTGTTTGTTAACTCGGCCCTGGAATATTTGCGCAAGATGGACATACTGAAAGAAGCTATATCTTTGGATCAAGCGCCTGAGGCCTCGAGCTCCTTCCATTCGGTCTTGACCGAACTAAGCGCTCAGGAACTATTAGCTATGGTGCAAGAACTGCCGGCCGGATTTCGTACGGTTTTTAACCTTTTTGCGATTGAGGGCTATTCTCACAAAGAGATAGGAGAAATGCTGGGAATTACGGAAAGCACGTCACGTTCGCAGTACACTCGAGCAAGGCAATTATTGCAAAAGAAAATTGGGAAACTCTTATAAGAACTACATAATGAATAAAGACATAGACTCGTTTGAACATTTGTTCAGAACTAAACTTAAAAACCTGGAAGCCGACACCTCGACGGAGGATTGGGAGCTTATTGCTGCAAAACTGACCAAAAACAAACGTCTTAAAACATGGCAAAGATGGCGCTATGCCGCCGCTGTCATACTTATATTATTGACTGTCGGAGGAGGATGGTACTGGTCGAACCGTGTGGTCGAGCAAGATTTCAGCGTTGACAAATCCAATGGGGAATACACTCCCTACGCTCAGCCGGATATAGACAAACACGAGGATGTCTCAACTGATGACACGGACGGACAGAGCACAACCTACGGTAATTTAGCGAAGCACATAAAATCCGCCCCTTCAATTAAAGTTGCTTTGAAGCAAATTGAGGAGGCAAATTTATCCGCAGATATAAACAGCCGCGAGCTCGCAATGAAAATAGAGCCTATGCCTGTTCCGCCTGCATATTCGCCTGTGGGTTTGCTCATTGCCGACGCCGCTGTGGCAGCCGTTGGAGTTGCGAATATCAAAGGCAAGAAAGCGGCGCGGACGGCTCAGAAAAAATGGACGTTCGGAACAGGCTTCGGAGGAATTAACGGCGGGACTACCAACTTGGCCCCCACCTATCTGTTGCGAAGCAGCTCCATCGAAGACCGCGACTTGATGAAGCTGAATGCGCCCGTCAATTTCAATGCGGGAACCCCTCCCCAAACTAAAATAGACCACAAGATTCCTCTCTCTTTCGGATTTTCGATCAACAGAAACCTCAACGACAGATGGGCGCTTTCAACCGGACTGGTGTACACATTGCTCAGATCGGAATGGGAAACCGAGGGCGAATACAGCACCCAAACCAAACAACATCTGCATTTCGCCGGAATACCGCTGGCTGTAACATATAAAATCGCCGAATGGAACAAGCTCACCTGGTACGCATCTGCGGGGGGTATGGGAGAGCTCAACTTTGCCGGGCAGGAAAAAGCAAGCCTCTACGCCGGCGACGACAAACCCTTGCAAACCAATAACACATCCGTGCGCATGAAAGAACTGCAATGGTCGCTTAATGCGCGAACCGGACTGAACTATCCGTTGATGAAATATATAGGAGTGTTTGCAGAAGCGGGAGTTTCGTATCATTTCGACAACGGGAGCAGCATAGAGACCGTTTACAGCCAAAAGCCCTGGAACCTCAGTCCGCTGCTCGGAATACGAATAGGATTTTAATATTATTATGTAATTATATAAATAAACTTTTTTGACTATATGAAAAATCTTCTTTTGAGCGGATGTATTGCCGCAAGTTTACTTTTACTGACTTCGTGTTTGGGCGGAGGATCGGAAATTCATACTGCTTCCGGAATGCCGGGCGTAATCAAATTAGATGCAAAGAGCGGGAAAATGCTGATCGACGCGCCCTATTTTGCTCCTTATGGCTTCTATGCTGCCGGATTAAGCGGCTCAGGCTTTTTCCCGGACGACTGTGTCCTTTTTTCCTTCTCGGTTGACTTGGGAGATCCCGAAAATGCTGATGTCGCAACCAAGGAATATTATACCGGAACCATTGCCGAAGTGGCATCGGTAGACAAGTACAATTGCCTCGGATATAAGCTGGATACAACCGTACTGCTCGACAATGAGCAAAAAATCGCTTATGCCGTCGACGCCAACTATGGCAGCAATGGAGGTTATGCTATTCTCATTTCCAATAAGCTATTCCTCTTTTCGGATATTACGATGATGAGCGACCAGCAAAATCAGTGGATACTTTACTGCGATGCTTCGAACTTGGAGCCCGTAAAGGATTCGTCGACCGGGCTTAATGCATACATGTTCTACCTGCGTTCCACTTTGTCCAGAGAAGGAAAGGCTCCGGAGAAAAACAATATTGTTGTGAATGCTTTCGAGATGGGCAATATCCTGGATCTAATTCAGAATCGTGAGAAGCAAGGCTCGCAAAGCGAGGCCATACTGCGCATTAACTTTGTAAAAGATATAAAAGACGAAGGAGAAACGCTGGTGTGGGACAAATCCGACTTGAGAATAGTTATAGCTCGCGAGTCATAGCCGGCAGATTAGCAGTTACCGTTACAAAGTTTGTGATTTTGGTTCTTAGGACTCCCGGAGGCTACGGTTTTCGGGAGTTTTCATTTTTACCGGCGGAATCAGAATTGCTCCAGGATGGCTATTCGTTTTGCTATCGGAGGATGCGTTGAGAACAGCCCGAAGAGGTTGCCGCTTCGCAGTGAGGCATCTTTCGGATCCTCTATGAAAAGCTGGGCTACGTCTTTTCGCTCTATGGCTTCCACAAGCGGGTCGCTTGCTATTTTGCGCAGCGCCGAGGCGAGGGCCCAGGGGCGGCGGGTCATTTGCGCGGCGCCGGCGTCGGCCAGGTATTCGCGCTGCTTGGATATGGCAAATCGCATGAGGGAGGCAAACAAATATCCTATGGCTGCAACAATGGCTACGATGAGAATGATAAAAAAGATGCCTCCGCCGTTATTCTTCTTCCGCCCGCCGCCGCCCAGAGGCATGTGCCGCAATATCCTGAAGCCGCTTTGCGCCAAGACGCTCAGGATGCCGACGAACACTATGGAGATGATCAGCACCCGGACGTCGCGGTTGCGTATGTGAGTCAGTTCGTGGGCGATGACGGCTTCGAGCTCCTCGTCGTCGAGCTTGCTGATGATGCCCGTCGTGAGGGTAACGGAATAGGTTCGGTTATTGATTCCGCCGGCAAAGGCATTGAGCGAATCGTCGTTGATAACGTTAACGGCCGGCATGCTCATTCCCTGGCTCATGCATAAGTTTTCCACCAGATTATACACTCTTTTGTTCTCCCTCCTCTCAAGCGGTTGCGAGCCTGTGGCGTGACTGATGATGGCCGTGTGGGAAAACCAGGCGATGACGAACCAAAGCGCCACGCCGCCGAGGACGTATGGCAGGACGGTGACGAACAGCAGGTTGATCGTTTGACCGGAATACGCGCTCTGCTCCTCGTCGTTCGACATCCAGGCGGTGCTGTTAGCAAGCAGAAAGCAGGCCAGATAAACCAGCCCGGCCATGAGGCAGGGGAAGAGGACGAGCAAACAGAGGGAACGCATGTTATTGCGCTGCCTCTGCTTTTGTATTCCGACGTATTCCATGCTTCAGAAGCGGATTTGAGGAGCCTGGTCGAGCGTAGCGCGCTGCTGGTCGCCAAGGTCGAACATCATCTCGCGCCTGAAATTGAACATACCTGCGATGATATTCGATGGAAAGGTCTGCACGGCATTGTTATATTCCCGCGTTGCGGAATTGAAATATCGCCTGACGGCCGAGAGCTTGTTCTCAAGGTCGGCAATCTCTTCCTGGAGCTGCATGAAGTTCTGGTTGGCCTTCAAGTCCGGATAAGCCTCGACGGTGATTCTCATGCCGGCAAGGGCCGATGAGAGTGCGTTTTCGGCAACGATCTTGTCGTCTATTGTGCGTGCGTTGACAGCTCCGTTGCGGGCGCTGATCACTCTGTCCAGCGTTTCTTTCTCGTGGGCGGCATAGCCCTTGACGGTTTCAACAAGTTGCGGAACCAGGTCATGCCTTTGCTTTAGCTGAACGTCAATGTCGGCAAAGGCATTCTCACGGTTGTTTCTTAGTTTAACGAGCGAATTGTACATGGATGCGATAATCAATGCCAATACAATTACAATTCCGAGGATGATTAATAGTGTCATTTGATAATGTGTTTAAAAGTTATTTTGCGTGGCAAATATAATGAATTTATTATCCTGCAAAAGGCCGCACTGCGAGCTGATGCGGCTTAGGGCCGCCTTTTTCGTATTTTTGCTTTCGTCAAATTATAATATATATATAATGTATGGAAAAGATTTCGCTGATTGTGCCGGTTTATAACAGGCCGGACGAGGTTCGGGAGCTGCTCGAAAGCCTCACGGAGCAAACCGCCGGAGGTTTTGAGGTCATTATCGTTGAAGACGGTTCGCAAATCAAGTGCGACGATATTGTTGCGGAATATGCCCGCAAGCTCAACGTTTCCTATTTCCTGATCGAGAACGGAGGGCCGGGGCCGGCGCGCAATTTCGGAGCCTCCCTTGCCGGCGGCGACTTCCTCGTGGTGCTCGATTCCGACTGCATCCTGCCGCCGGGATACGTGCAGGCCGTGCGGCTGGGAGTGGAGCAAACGAAGGCCGACGTCTTCGGAGGGCCCGACCGCGCAGCAGAGCATTTCAGCCCGGTGCAGAAAGCCATCAACTACTCTATGACCTCGTTCTGGACAACAGGAGGAATACGCGGCGGACGGAAAAAGCTCGACCGCTTTTATCCGCGAAGCTTCAACATGGGCATGAAGACGGAGGTCTACCGCAAGATTGGAGGATTTGCCCGCATGCGCTTCGGCGAGGATATTGACCTCAGCATACGCCTGCACGAGGCCGGCTATCGCGTCAGGCTGCTGCCCGAAGCCTGGGTTTATCACAAGCGTCGCACCGACTGGCGCAAGTTCTACCGCCAGGTTTATAACTCAGGTATCGCCCGCATTAACCTATACAAAAAGCATCCCCATTCGCTCAAGTTCGTGCATTTGTTGCCCGCGCTTTTCACGATAGGGATGGCAGCTTGCCCGGCAGCAGCCGTTTTTTATTGGTGGAGCCTGCTGCTGCCGCTTGTTTATGCCCTGCTTGTGATGGTCGATGCCGGACTGAAGAATCGCAGCCCCAAAATCGGCCGGCTCTCGGTCGTCGCCTCATTTATACAGCTAACGGGCTACGGATGCGGCTTCATCTCGGCCGTATGGAGCAGGCTTATCTGCGGCAAAGGCGAGTTTTCGGCCTTCGATAAAACATTCTACAAGTAAGAGACCGGCCCTTGCTGCCATATCCCGACAGATGCAGCAAGCCGGCAGCACAGCTCGGATTAATCCTGAAAGGAAAACGGTCGCCGCAACGGCCGTTTTCTCATTTTGTGCAGCGTCGTAGACAAAACCACAGATTTATGCCGTCGCATGTCCTCTTTTTACCCCGGAATCTCAAGATTCCGGCTTCCGGTCTGGAGAATTTGCCCCGGAATCTCAAGTTTCCGGCTTCCGGTCTGGAGAATTGGCCCCGGAATCTCAAGTTTCCGGCCTCCTGTCCGGAGAATTGGCCCCGGAATCTCAAGTTTCCGGCTTCCTGTCCGGAGGCCGGAACTTCGCGGTTCCGGCCTCCGGCACCATAAACGAAACCGGCCCCTCTGCGCTTTTGCAAAGGGGCCGGCTAACGGGGGGAAGAGAGCCTGCGGGATCTTACACAGGCTCTATACGTTCAGGAAAGCTCATTTCTCAATCTCCGCATCCTGCCTCCTGTTCTTCATCTCGCTCCACAATGAATAGCCCGCGGCGCCAAGGAGGAGCAGCAGTATGAAGAAAGAGCTGAAGGAGGAAATATTGGCGGCGGCCACGTAGCGGTCGGGGTGGAAATAGAATACGATTATATGATCGCCGGCGGGGATGCGCATGCCGCGCAGAATCCAGTCGGCGCGGAAGTGCTCGGCCGCCTGGCCGTCTATCGTGGCCTTCCAGCCGGGCTGATAGTATATCTCCGAGAAAATGGCGAGCTGCTCGGTGGACGAGCTGCTGCTATATGTAAGCCGGTTGGGGCGATAGCTTTCGAGCCTGATGGAGGCGGCCGAGTCGGGCTGAGCTGCGAATCCCTTCAGTGAGGCCTCGAAGCGGCGGTCTACAACGGCCGTCCGGCGCGGGGCTATGCGGCTGAGGGCGGCAATCTCGGCGTCGGCGTTCTCGGCTATCTCCACTTCCGGAGCGAACCAGCAGTTGCCCATAGCGTGAGGATTGACGAGCGGCGGCTGATTCGGGTTGTATATGATGTAGCGCATGTTCAGCATGTTCAGCGACGGGCAAAGGGCGAGCACCGAATCTATATCCGCAAGGCTGCGGGCGGCCTGAAGGCTCTCTACAATGGAGCGGTACTCGCCGTCGAGCCTGTGGTCTATCAGTTCCTGATAGCGGCGCAGCTTCACGGCATGATAGCCTCCGATGGAGTGGTGGAAGTAGGACACGTCGGTGTTTTGCCACGGATTGTTGAACCCCAGAACGCGGAAGGATTCGGCCGTGTCCTTGAGGATAAACTCGTCCGCAGGGCTCAGCTTGTAGGTTTGCTCCGGGCGTTCCTTGGTGAAATTCTTGTCGCTCAGGTAGCGCCTGTCTACGCTCCAGAGATCGAGCAGTATGATGAGGCTCACGATTATGCTGACTATGGCCGCCCCGTTCTTTGTGTTCTTCATCTTTCGCCAGAACAGATAGAGCAGCTGCGCGCCTACGGCCAGGATCAGCAGCGAGCGCAGCGCATCTTTCGAAGCCAGGCTCTGCCGGTCGGATATGAGCGCCGAGACGTACCATTCGGGCATCTGTCCCAGATAGTAATCGTCCATAGACGAGCGGAAGCTTAGCAGAAGCGAAGGAACGAGCAGAACGATCAGGCACAGGCCCGCGGTTATGCCACCGGCCCACAGCATGCCGAGCTTGAACTCCCGGTCGCTAATCTCCCGCTTCAGCACCACCGACAGCCCCCAGATTCCTATGGCCGGAACAACCAGGCCGGGAATCACCAGCGCCATCTCCACGGTGCGAAACTTGTTGTACAGCGGCAGATAATGGAACATGAAGTCGTTGAAGGCGCCGAAGTTCCTCCCCAGAGCCAGGAAGGTGAGGAACACAGCCCCGCCGAGCATCCACCACTTGATGGGGTTGCGCACCACGAACATTCCCAGCACAAAGAGGAAGCAGACCAGCGCTCCGAAATACACCGGCCCCGACGTGAAAGCCTTGTCGCCCCAGTACGTGTACGACTGCACCTCGCGTCCCACCTGGGCCCCGTTTTGCTTGAGCGCCTTCACCAGCGCCGACGACGGGCCGAGCATGCCGCCCGAACTGCCTCCGTAGGCATTCGGAATCAGCAGCGTCAGCAGCTCCGTCTTGCCGTAGCTCCACTGGAAGGCATAATCCTTGTCGAGGCCCGTCGAGGCTTTTTCGACAGAGCCGTCGGAGGAGGGAGCCGGCGTCAGCTCGGACTGCCCGCGGGTGGAGTGTTGGCCCAGATCCCAGTTCTGGTACATCTGCCGCACATTAGGCAGCACGGCCAGCACTACGCAAATCGCCATCACGAGCGACACCTTGCCCCATTCCACCAGCTGCTTCTCCATAAGCGTGCGGACGGTATAGCCTGCATATACAAACAGCGCGAGCAGAACCAGGTAGTAGGTAATCTGCACATGCCCGTTCATAAGCGAAAGGGCCACGCCGAGCAGGAAGACTATCCCTCCCCAGAACAGCTTCCTGCGGAACAGCAGCATCATCCCCGCCAGCGTCAGAGGCATGTAGCCAATCACGTAGGCCTTGACTATATGGCCCGCCTCTATCACAATAATGTTATACGAAGCGAAGGCAAAGGCAATGGCGCCGCCAACGGCCAGCCAGCGGTTCACGCCAAGCACGCAGAGGAAGACGTAGAAGCAGATTAATCCCGTGAAGACCATAGCCGCATGGGTATAGCCCGGCAGCTTCAGTAGCCAATCGAGGTATACGAATGAGGGCAGCGCCGGAGCCGGATCGCCGTAACCGGGGCCGTAGGGCATGCCGCCGAACATTGCGTCCGACCAGAGGCTGAACTCGCCCGGCTCGGCCGTATCGGCGAACTTCTGCACCTGGCTGTATCCCATGCCGGAGGCCTTGATGTTGTCACCCTGCGCTATCACTTTCCCTTCGAACACCGCCGGGGCGAAATAAATTGCAACCAGCGCCAGGAAAAAAATGACGGCTATGCCGTGAGGCACGTACTTACTTAAGTTTCTTTTCATGAGGAAGCTTGTTTTTGTTGAATTATGAATTATTGCTTTGCAGATGTGAGCCTCGCCCACGAGAACCGCAGGGCGAACCACAGGTGCCGGACTATGGTAGGCAGCCTGCCGTAGTGAAGGCACATGATGCGATAGCGCTCCCGTAGCGAAGCCTTTCGGTTGGCCGTCGTGAGGCCTTCGTAGAGGTAGTTCACCAAGCGCAGCTCGGTGTTGGCAATCGTATGGGCCGCCTGCATGCAGCGGATGCACCAGTCGAAGTCGCTCGAAAAGCGGTAGCGGAGGTCGAACTCCGGCGCTATGGCCCGCCGGGCGAGGAAGGCCTGGTGCGATACCAGCATGCCGTTTCGGAAGCTCTTGGGGCTGAGCCGCCGGGGAGCCTTGAGCCGTCGGGGAGCGAAAACCCGGCCGTCGGCGTCCATCCAGTCGGTCTCGCCGTAGAGTATGTCGGGCATGTTGCCGAGCCGGGCCGCTTGGGCAATCTCGGCCACAATGTTGCCGTGGCGAATCAGGTCGCCGGCATTGAGGAACCATACGTAGTCGCCCGTGGCCCGGCGCAGGCCCTTGTTCATGGCATCGTACAGGCCGGCGTCCTTCTCGGAGATTCGGCAGGCGAAGGCATCGGCGTACCTTTCGATTATCGCCTTGGTGCCGTCGGTGGAATCGCCGTCGATCGAGATGTATTCTATGTGCGGATACGTTTGGTTCAGAACGCTGAGTATGGTGCTTTCCAGCACCTTCTCCGCGTTGAACGTAACGGTTATGATTGAAAATTTCATGCTGAGATACTGTTGAAACAGTCCGGGATTCTAAAAATGCAGCCTCATCTTCCAAGGCATTTGCCTGAGATTTTCAGGCGAGCCAACTGCGAACAACATTGGCCCCATTTTTTTCCGCGAGCCAACTGCGAACAACATTGGCCCCATTTTTTTCCGCAAGCCAACTGCGAAGGACATTTGCTCCAATTTTTTTTCCGCGAGCAAACTGCGAACGACATTTGCTCCAAATTTTTTTCCGCGAGCAAACTGCGAACGACATTTGCTCCAATTTTTTTTCCGCGAGCAAACTGCGAACGACATTTGCTCCAATTTTTTTTCCGCAAGGAAAAGTCGAACGACATTTGCTCCAATTTTTTTTCCGCAAGGAAAAGTCGAACGACATTTGCTCCAAATTTTTTTCCGCAGGCAAACTGCGAACGACATTTGCTCCAAATTTTTTTCCGCAGGCTAAATGCGAACGACATTGGCTCCATTTTTTTTCCGCAGGCTAAATGCGAACGACATTGGCTCCGGAATTTTCCCCGCAGTCTCTTTTTGAAGCATTATCGCCCGGGCGAAAGATTTTCACGGGCTTTCCGGGCTTCAGTCTGGAGCGGAGGCCTATTTCTATGCGATAGCCTTCGGAGGGTAGCTCGGCGGAATCTATTACGGCCAGGAAGCCGCAGTCGGCCTTTGCGGTGTCGTCGATTACGTCGAAGCGTCGCTCGAACCACGGGCGGCAAACCAGTCGGGGCTCATCGCCGCCTACACCTATTATATATATGTATATGTCTTCCTGCTCCATCAGTGCGGCGGGCTCGTTGAGATAAGCCCAGCCTTCTACTACGAGGTAGCGGTCTTCCCGGCGGGTTTCGAGCCTGGCGGTGATGCCATGGTTGAAGGGGATGAAATTGCGACCGGCATAGTCTCTGAGAGGAGTGTGCAGGAAGGAGAGCGGATAGTGCGGCATGCGGTAGAGGCCTCGGCGCTCGGCTTCGGAGAGGCCTGCGGCCAGATGTGCTTCGAGATGGGGGTAGCGGAGGCCGAGCCCCTGTCCGGCGGTGCGCCAACGATAGCTCGACACTACCTTCTGCTCGTATCGGCGCTCGGCCTTGCGATAGCAGTACAGGGTGGAGAGTATGCAGAAGGCGAGGGCGAGGGCGGGGAAGATGCGCCGGAGCTTTGTCGTCCCGAAAGCCTTGGGATTGTTCGTCACGAGAATGGCGGTCAGGGCGAGGAACATGCTGCCGTAGATTCTGTATCGCCAGGGCGCCGCAGATTCGCCGCCGAATACGGGAGCATTGCCGGCTGCTGTGGCCGCGGCTGTGAGGAAGAGCGTAGTGAGGCAGGCATAAACGCAGAGGTTGGTTTTGTATACTCCCCGGTATATTCCCCAAAGGTAAATGGCGGCGCAGGCTGCTCCGGCGGCCACGGCTATGTATCCGGCGGAGGGTATCCAGAGGTTGCAGCCCGCGAAGGCGAATGTGTTGAGGAGCTTCACGCCCGGGTGATCCGTCAGGCTGCCGCCCACGCGGGATGATTCGAGCTTGATGAAGTACAGCGCGGCGGCTGTGACAGATATGAGGCCGAAGGCGATTAGCTCCCGCCGCCTTTTCATCATCCACAGGCATACCAGGAGTGGCGGTATCATCAGCATGCCGTTGCCGTTGGAGTATATGGTGAGGAGCGATACGGCAATGCCGGCTACAAAGGCTGCCCGGCGCTCCGACAGTATCAGGGTTATAGACAGCAGCGTGAGCATTACGCTGCCTATATTGGCCACGCCGGACATGGCCCAGAGGTTGTTGCCGAGGTTCTGGCCGTTGAACAGCAGCAGGAAGATTATGGCGGCAAGCAGGCTCTTCGATTCGCTTCGCCCGGCGCCTTCGCGATAGAGCAGCAGCGCTATGGCGAGCAGGAAAAGGCTTGTGAGCCAAATGTAGGCCGAGTAATTGAGCTGCCCGCTCACGGCATATACGCCCAGAACCACGAGCCGCATGAGCACGAGCCGGTGCATGTTGCCGGCTTCGAGCATCAGGCGGAGTTTCTCTGCGCCGTCGGCTTTGAGGAAGTTCAGGAGGAAGTTTTGCAAGGCGTGATAGTCGTCGTCCATGGGTATGTTGACGCCGAAGCGGGCTATGATCAGCAGGTAGGCTGCGGCGGCGAGTGCGGCCAAGGCCCAAAGCGAGAGCCGGGCTATGTTCGTGTGCGGTTTCATTAGGCTGCCTTGATTACCATTTCTTTTTGAAGTCGCCCCGCGAAAAAAACTTTTCGATGAGGCAATAAAGCAGTATGAAGAAGTATCGCGTTCCCATCTCCCGTATCTTGAGCTTAGATTCGCCGGCCTTGCGGTTGGTCCAGCTGTTTGGCAGTATGCGGTAGGAATATCCGCGGATGATGGTTTTGAGGGGGAGCTCCACCGTGAGGTTGAAGTGTGGCGAGAGCAGCGGCTGCAGTCCGTCTATGGTGCTGCGCTTGTAGAGCTTGAAGGCGTTGGTGCTATCGTTGTATCGGGTGCGGAACATGATGCGGATGAGATGGTTTGCGAGGCGGTTGAGCCAGAGCTTGTGGCGCGGATAGTCGAACGTGCACCCGCCGGAGCTCCAGCGGGTACCGAAAACTGCGTCGCAGTTTTCGGTAATCATAAGCCTGTAAAAAGCAACAAGGTCGGCCGGATCGTCGGACATGTCGGCCATAAAAACCGCTACGCAATCGCCTCGGTAAGCCGATAAACCTTTTCGCACGGCATAGCCGAATCCGTTTGGCCCGTGGTTGGTGATGTATCTCAGCGTGGGATATTGGCGGCAGGCCTCCTGCAGTATTGCCTCGGTTGCATCTTTGGAGTTATCGTTTACGACGAGGATTTCGTGCTCTATGCCGGCTTCCGTGAGGCTGCGGTACAGCTGTTGCAGTGTGGCGGCTATGCAGCCTTCTTCGTTATAGGCGGGGATGACAACGGAAAGAGTCATTGATGTGGTGATGCTTTGATGCTTTATCGCCCGACGATAGCCGCGAAGATCTCCTCGCAGGTGCGGCGCAAATCATACTGCCAATGCCACTGCGGATAGTGGGCCTTGAACTTGGAAAGGTCGGAGATGTACCAGATGTGATCGCCGATGCGATTGGTATCCGTATAGCAGACGTTCATCTTTTTGCCGGCTATCTCTTCGCAGAGGGCGATGGCTTCCTGCATGGAGCAGTTCGAGAATCGTCCTCCGCCGGCATTATATACCTCGCCCGGCCTGGGATTTTTGCAGAAGTGCCGGAACATCTGTATGAGGTCGTGGGAGTGTATGTTGTCGCGTACCTGCTTGCCCTTGTAGCCGAAGATGGTGTACTCGCGGCCGGTCACGGCGCATTTCATCAGGTAGGAAAGGAATCCGTGGAGCTGGGTGCCGGAGTGCGAGGGCCCCGTGAGGCATCCGCCTCGAAACACGCCTACGTTCATGCCGAAATAGCGGCCGTATTCCTGCGCAAGGATGTCGGCGGCCACCTTGGATGCTCCGAAGAGGGAATGTTTTGATTGGTCTATGCGCATGTTTTCGTCAATCCCGTGCTCAAAGTAGGGATGCTCGGCGGAGATTTCCCATCGCGTATCTGTCTCTACAAGGGGCAGCTCGTTCGGAGCGTCGCCGTAAACCTTGTTGGTCGACGTGAAGATGAAAACCGACTTCGGATGCGCATAAAGGCGGGTACATTCCAGCAGGTTGGAGGTTCCTACGG
The DNA here is from genome assembly GCA_031280435.1 of Tannerellaceae bacterium. Lineage (GTDB taxonomy): Bacteria > Bacteroidota > Bacteroidia > Bacteroidales > Tannerellaceae > DFXE01. Next base: position 59,763 of record JAITGS010000046.1, read on the forward strand.
CATTCACGCCGAAGTCCGTGACGGGTTCGCGCGCGGCCCAGTCGTGACTTGGCTGCGCGGCGGCGTGTACCACGAGCTCTATGTCGTGTCCGTAGGTTTTGAAGATTCGCTCCATGGCATCGAGCTCGCGTATGTCTGCCGAATGATGCACATAGTTTGGCACCGTGGTTTCGAGCATCCGCTCGTTCCATAGCGTCGAAGCTTCCTCGCCGAAGAATCGGGCGCGCATGTTGTTGTCTATGCCTACAACGAGATCGGCTTCTGCGGAAAATGCACGCACGGCCTCGCTGCCTATCAGTCCGGCCGAGCCGGTTATGACTGCTGTTTTCATTGTGATAATATGTTTTTTAGTGATGATTCGTTAGCTCTGATCCATTCGAAGACATCGGCCAGCAGCAGGCCGGTGCTGCGCGTGGGGCGCCATCCGGTGGCGGCCGTGATGCGGCTGTTGTCCGTGATGTAGATGGGAATGTCGCCCGGGCGCGGCTCGTGGCATGGCCTTACCTTGATGCTGTTTCCGGTGATGCCGGCACAGGCGTCGGTGAGTTCGCGAAGCGAGAAGCTGCGCTCTGCGCCTCCGCCTATGTTGAAAGTTTTGCCGCAAAGGGCGTCGAAGTTGTTCATCTCGTAATCTATGATGTCGAAGAGGTCGAGTATATGAAGGGCGTCTCGAACCTGCTTGCCGCTGCCGTTGTACCCTATGTAGGCGAGCTCCCTGCGCCAGAAGTGGGCAGCCATCCACAGCACCACCACTCCCTGATCGATTTTGCCCATCTGGCGCGGCCCTGCAATGACGCCGCAACGGTTTACGACGGCCTTCAGCCCGTAGAACTCCTCGTATTCCCGGAGTATAATCTCCGACGCCAGCTTGGTGGCTCCGTAAAGCGAGCGGGCGCCGCCGAGCGGAAAATCTTCGGCTATGCCGCGAACCGAAGCTCCCGCGTGCGGCTGCTCGGCATCGAGCGCAAATCGTGTATCCTCCTCATGATAGGCGAGCGTCTCCAGCATGCGGACGGGATAAATGCGGCTGGTAGAGAGGAACAGGAACTTGGCCCGGTGCCGCAGGGCAAGGTTCAGCAGGCCTACGGTTCCGTTCAGGTTGGAGTGTATCAGATAGTCCGGCGCCCCGCCGATTCCGGCCATCACCGAAGGCTCGGCGGCTGCGTCTATGATAAAATGCAGGGGCTCGTCGAAGAGCAGATCCTCCGCGTTGCGAACGTCGCCGTGCACAAATCGTACGCCCCTCTCCCTGAGCCGGGGCAGATTGAGCTCCGAGCCGCGCCTCTTCAGATTGTCGAGCGCGATGACGTTGCAGCTCGGATACTTCTCCTTCAGGCAGCAGGCAAGGTTTGAACCCACGAAGCCCGCCCCTCCGGCAATAAAAACAGTTTCAGACATAAGAATATCGGTTTGAAATAATTTCGGATACTATATATATAATGTGTAGCGGTCTGCAAACAAAACCTCATTCCGCCGCACGCATGCGGCCGGGGCAAAAGAAAATAGGGGGGAATCAAAGCAATTAGAACCGCAGGTCGGTCGATGTTCATAAAATGATCCACGCTCGAACAATGTGTCAAAAGGTCATTCAGCCCGCCCAAACAGGTCATTCCCGCGAAGGCGGGAATGACCGATCGATAGTTGGGACGATTGTATTTATATTATTTGAAGCAAAAACATCCATTCGTCCCGTTTTTCGATCGGAGATTGACTGCGTCGAGAAATGCGTCAAAAGGTGATTCAGCCTGCCCAAATAGGTCATTCCCGCGAAGGCGGGAATCTCCGATCGAGAGCTGGGACGATTGTATGTGTTTTTATATGATACAAATACATTCGTCCCGTTTTTCGATCGGAGATTCCCGCCTTCGCGGGAATGACCTGCTTTTCGAGCTTTACTTCCTTTGTGCATCGCCATGACCTGCTTTTCGAGCGGGAACTGTTTTTTGCGCAGCTCCATCCAAACCGCATAAGCCTACCAGCCTATGCTCAAGTCTTCCCATTCCGGATTGATAGTGCAGACAAGTTTTTCTTTCCATGTTCTGTTCCATTTCTTCAACTGCTTTTCTCGCAATATTGCACTGTTCGGGTCGGGAAAGCAATCGTACCATATAAGCTTTGTGACGTTGTATTTATGTGTGAAACTATTATTGCAACCCATTTTGTGCTCATAAACTCTGCGTGCCAAATTATTCGTGATGCCTATGTATAAGGTGGTATTATTTGCGTTTGCCAATATATAAACATAGAATTTGTTCATCGCGATTTGTAATTGATTACTTTGACTTTACTTGAGGAGAATTAAATATTGCTGATAAAATATTTCATTCGTCCCGTCTTTCGATCGGAGATTCCCGCCTTCGCGGGAATGACCTATGCTTCGAGCTTTACTTCCTTTGTGCAGATTTTCTGACAAAAACGGCGATCGGCCCTCCGCCTTTGCCGGCTATAAAAACAGAACCTCATATATGGTATATGTGAAGAAAAAAATGATTATGCCTTGAGGAGGCTCTCGTAAAGATTCAAATATTTTTCGGCAACTATGGCTTCGCCGAAATTTTGCGCCGCTTTGGCAATTGCATTACGCGAAAGTGTGTCGTAATCGGCTTCGTTGAGAACCCAATAAATGCCATTGGCGAAATCTTCCGGATCTTTATATTCGGCCAGATAGCCATTTGTTTTATGATCGATAATATCCTTTGCGCCGCTGTTATTAAAGGCCACAACCGGACATCCGCAAGCCATTGCCTCAATTATTGTTTGTCCGAAAGTTTCATAATGCGACGGAACAACAACAACATCGGCGGCAGCATACAATTCCGCAATCACGGACGTATCGGAAATTAATCCCAGATGCAAGTGATTAAACGGAAGGTCGGCGAGCATGGAATCCGCGTCGTTTTTTATGGTGCCGAACAGCAGGAGCATGCAGTTTTCCTGCTTTTTTTTGAGGCAATGCAGGGCGGCGCAGAGCATGTCGAAACCTTTTACGGGATCGTTGAGCTTTGCAGCTCCCATAAGGATAATTTTCTTTTGACAATCGAATGAATATTTTCTCCTTACGGCAACTTTATTTGAAGGAGAAAAAAGCTCAAGGTCTATCACATTAGGAATAACGGATATATTCATACCGGCAGTTAAGGAGCTTTCTTTGGCCCGGCTTTTTAACCATGTACTGACCGCAACAATATGAATATTGGAACCGAAAAAACATTTTTTCTTTTGAAAGATTTTGTAGGATAAATCCTTCTTCTTTGATAGCAGGAAAGGACAAAAGCCACACTCGTTTCTGAAGTTATTGCACTCCCAGGCATGATGACAGATGCCGGTACAAAGCCACATGTCGTGCATGGTCCACACAATGGGTTTGCCGAGTTTTGTCAGTTTTTTTATGCCGCGAATCGAGAGAAAACCCTGATTGATCCAATGCAAATGAATAAGGTCGGCTTCGCGTATTAAGGGGTGCCGGCTTATGTCCGTACCTGCGTTTGCAATTGATACCCGGAAAAGCAATTTGCGGCTGAATCCGTTATGCATAAATATAATCAAACGCTCCCAGGCGAAGCAGAAAAAAGCCTGAAGTTTGTGCAGCCGCGAATCATTAACGGCACATACATCGGCACTGTCGGTCTGCTTTTTTAAAACAAGTAAAGCTGCTTTGTGAGCAGCTTTATTTTGAGCATTCATTAAGCGCTTTGCAGCTATTGCAGCGCCTCCCGACGATTCGTAAGTGGAAATATGAATAACGTTCATAGCTGTCGGCCGACTTAATAAAGCTTCAGGAAATAGCGCAACAAGCGCTTATACGAAAAGAAGTTCTTCCTGAAGGTGGTAGCGTTAATCTTTTTGTTCGACAACATATACTGCGGATGTTGCAGCGGAAAGGATATGGTTTGAGCCTCTACAAATGCTCTCCTTGTTTTACGCGAAGGCTTATTGGTATGCGTAGCGCTTTCCGAGCTCAAACCGATGTTTGTTACCAAGTTGACGGAGGGATAAACGGACAAACGATTCTGCGCCCTGAGCATATATAACAGTTGAACATCCCATGTATCTTTTCCGTTCTCTTTCCGCAAAGTATCCGAAATAAAAGAGGAGAAATAGATCTCCTCACGCATATTTATAAACAAGGATTTGCGCTTGTTTTTATCCTTTTTTGCTTCTTCCCAATACGAAAAGTTCACATCGTAATCGCGCCACACCCTTCGCCACGAGGCCCATCCCCAGATGTGCGAAAAGGAACAGAAGTCGTAACTCAAACGCCTGTCGACGATATTAGGAAAGAAACAGTTTGCGCCTATATGCCCAACCCTGTCATCATCTTTATATCGTATGAGCAACTCCTCGCAATAGGGAAAAAAAGAAAGATCCGGCAGGCAATCATCCTCCAGAATTACCCCGTATTCTTCATGGTCAAAAAACCAGGTTATAGCCTCCGATACGGCAATTTTGCATCCCAGATTTGTTTCCCGATACAGGTATTTTACGTCGCAATCCCAATCAGTTCCATTGATCACCTCACGCGCCTCGCGGCAGCGTTCCGCCTCTCCGTCTTTATGTAAACGAGGCCCGTCGGCAGCAACATATAGCTTCGCGGGCCTTATTTGACGTATACGCTCGAACACCCTGGCAGTTGTATCCGGCCGATTAAATATTAAGAATAGAATGGCAGGCTTATACATTAGTTTAAAGATTATTCGATCCCAAAAGAAGGTTATTTGTGTGACAGCAAATAAAGACAATGCTTTCGCCAATAATGAATCATAGCCCACAAACGATTGGAGCTGCATAATTGTCTGTAAAGCTTTCCGGCTCTGCTCTCGGTTGCTCTTTTCGCTACGGCTTCATCAATCCATGCCTGCTCACCCAAATGCATTGCATATGTGGATAAATTAGCTTCGCTCCATAAAGATGCAAATACGGAAGGAGGAAAGATCGCGATATTGCTTTTTAATAGCTGAGCTTTGGTAGAAAATATGTCGTACTTAAAGCCATAACCTATGTCTGCATAATGAGCCAGGACAGCCGGTGAAACGTCGACGGGCTGAATCTTTCCGTTCGTTACTATAAAGTCTCTGGAAAGATAATATGCCATGCAATCTTTAATCCACGGATTTCCTTTTTCGGCTCCTATTATTGCAGCCTGAATGCCGCAACCGGTATATTTATTCTGAGCATCTCGCCATTTTTCCGTGCCTGAGAAAGCGGAATAACGGAGGAATTTATCAAACTTCCTGAAAACTCTAACGTCGGAATCCAGATATATTCCGCCTTCGGCATAAAGCGCAAACAAGCGAATATAATCGGCGGCGAATGCCCACTTTCGCGCATTGTATGCCTGCTCCACGAATTGTACGCTATGTATGTCGAAGCGCTTGGTATCCCAGCGTATTATCTCATAATCCGGCATAATCCTTTGCCAAGATTTGATGCAATCCCGCACAAGCCGAGGAAGCGGATCGTCACTCAACCAGCACCAGTGAATCTTACGAGGAATGAGTTCTTTGTCCATGGGGTTATTAGTTTTTACGTCTGGCATGAATTAATCCTCTTCGGAAATCGTAAGGAGGCTCTATTTGATAATCACTTCTTTGCTCCCAAATGTACAGCATATAGCCGTTAGATACTTTAATGTCGTAATGTTCTTCACGCAATAATTTGGAGAAGTATTCCAGATCATCAGTGCGATGATAAGTGCATAACAGTATGTCGGCAAAACCTTCTCTAACAAGCTGCATTCCTCCCGATATGAGAGCTTTTTCAGCGCCATCGACATCAATTTTCAATATGGTAGCTTTTTCGTTATTTCTGAAAAAGTGATCCAGCGCGATATGTTCACCTTCATTACGATCGGATACATATTTATTGACGATGACGACTTTTTCTTTCCATGGATGAAATGTAGCTTCCAATGCTTCTATCCATTCGGGCTCCGTTTCAAATAGATATAACTTCTTTATTTTATTAACATATCCAAGGCTAAACAGGCCGTCAGCAGAACCAATATCCGCCAAAATAGAATCTTCTGTGACTCTTAAATTATCAAAGTTATAGTTATGGGGAGATGCATTATCTAATTCCGAGCATAAGCTGTTATATGACATTACAATTTCCTGTTTAGTCATGTCTCTTTTGAAATATAAGCGATGTCCTTGCGGAGTGATAACAAATGATAGTCCTCTATCTTGATCCGAGAATACTCGCACTCTTCTAAATCTATATTTATGCAAGTAAGGATAGTTAAACGTATCAATCAAATTGAAACGCAGAAAATAAAGGATTCCCTTTCGGTCGTATTCATTTAATTTAAGTTCGGAAGATGACAAATATTCTCGTACTTTCTTTGTCAATAAATATCTTGGCGTTCTCGTTACTTTCTGCTTCAAATATTTCAGATATCCTAAGAACTTGCCGGTTGCTATACTCATGTTTTGTAATGTAAATGTATTGGTAATTGTTTATTTTTTGAATATCTTCCGAATAAATCGCTTAATACTGTATCGTTTCAACCTTTTGTTAAGCGCTGCCGGTAGTTTCCTTAGATAGTACATGAACAAATCGCCTTCAATCAAATATCGGAACCAGATACCTTGCTTACCGCGGAAAAAACTGTTCCAAGGTTTTAAGGGACCTATATAATGGAGCAATACGGGGCTTCTCAGTAAGTCTTCGAATTGAGCTTCCGGTTTTTCAATATCAATAGCCGTATTGAAGCTTATGGCGTTCTTGTTTAATTTATAAAAGAACGGATATACGCCGTAAGTGAAAGGCATGTATTTGATATGAGGATATGCGGAGATATTAATAAGATCTTGTTCGACCAATACAAGACGGTTTAAATTATTACTGTAAAAATCAATTAGCTCATCATCTTTGCTTCTTTCTCGAATACACTTTAGATTTACTAACAGATAGCCACAACAAATACCTTTCTGCAATAAAGTCATTTCTTCTTTGCTGAAATTTACCTTATACTGATCTGACATTGCAACTTCCAATATGTTGCTTACTCCTGCATAATAAAAGAACTCATCAGGAAATAAAAAGTAGGATGGAGAAATGTCTTTTAAAAAAAGGATGTCGACATCTGACACTAATATCCTATCATATTGTGGGAATATTCTTGATAGTATTATCTTATTAAATGTTTCTTTGGAGAAATGCGCTTTGTTCTCCAAATTATCCCAGCTGTCAGCGAAATAATCTACTTCCTTAAACTCCAAGGAGGCATTGGGAAATTTATTTACAATAGCCATTAATCCGTTCTGACCTTTCTTTGAAATATCAGAATGGATAATATGTAAGTCGTAATAGTAAGAAGGATTCGCGTTTTTTAGTAGGGAAAAAATAGCTACGCTTCCTCCTACAAGATAGTTTGAATTAAAAGTGAAGCAAATTGGAATGTGTTGCATAGATCCGTGTGTGAAAGAGATGATGTTACGATATTATTGTTTTATTAATTCTTTATCCTATCAGCTTCGAGATCCTCCAAAATATTTTGCTTTCCACCATCTCCAAGGTCGAGTGATCAAGAATGCAATATTAACTGTTATAAAATGAGTAATACTTTTGCTTACTGATGGTAATGATAGTTGTTCATCCAACATTACTATTGGGTATGTTTTAAACTTTAGTTTATGCTTATGTACATAAACCTGCAACAATCGCTCTCCCATAGCTCCCAAAACTCTCGCTTGATATGTGGAATATTTACTGTAATCATTTAATTTCTCAACTTCAACCAATACTGCAAAGACCCATTTGCAATAATTATCAAGAATATCCCATTTCGCAATGAACATATTACATCCGTAAAACTTGTTGTTTTCTTCCATAACATGAATAAAAGATGGGTAGTAATCCGGAAATAAACCAAGAACTACTTTTTTTAGTAAGCGATAATCATCGCTATAATGTTCTATTGAAAAATTAACATCAAGGCTATATGGATAGATGAAAGGTTTTGCTAAAATAATATCATATTTGCCCAAGTGTTTACTCAGATTAAAAGTCGTATTCTTCATCCGCTGAAATTGATCAACAGAGGCTATCATGATACTTCTAAAAGGTAAAGATGAGAATTTAAAATATCTTCTATAATGGCATAAACCAATATAGTCGACATCTTTTAAATTTTTCCATGCCCAGTACAAGACAGTCATTTCACTGTAATACGGATTTTTTTCGCTAATATTCTCGCCCGTATTATCTCCTTGGATGCCCAGATCTACTTTGGCAATTGCTTTTCCCCCCTGTACAGGCATATGCATATCATCACTTCTCACAAAGTCTTCTTTGTGCGAGCAAACTAAAATTTTTACTTGTGGCATAACTAATATGTATTTATGATTTCTTGAGAGCGCATTTCTAAAATAAAAAATCACACAACCGCTGCAAACAACTTATGTTTTAGATGTACTACAGTGTATTTGGGGTTTGCCTCTAATATAATTTTTTCCAATACTTCAGGGTCATCGACCAAATGATATGTACATATCGCTAATTTTGGTGCAAAAGTCTTTAAAACATTGGAGGCCCCTTTTAACATATTGCGCTCATAACCTTCAATATCTGCTTTGATGAAATCTATTCGCGCTATATTGTTTTCCTCTACAAATTTATCCAAAGTCGTAATAAGTATTTTTTCTTTTTGAGATGATTCACAATCGTGAGACATTTGCATGTATGAACCATATAAGTCCTTATCCGTAATACAAGTATTACTATAGCCAAACCTATTTGTTAAAAGTTCATTTTCGTATTCTCCATCGCCTAACCCTTTTTTTATGCAAAAAAGCGAATTGGTGTTGTTTAAATCTTTAGTCTCACAAAGTAAATGAAATGTTTCTTCAGCAGGTTCAAAAGCATAAACTATTGCTTCTTTTGAATTTGCATAAGCACTAAAATCCCCAATCCAAGCCCCGGCATCTATGACAATGTCTCCTTTTTTAATCCTTACATCAATGCAATCATCAACATACCCATACGGACCTTCAGTCATTATGGCATCCATAAAAAGTACAAATGATTTGTTGTAATTGTCATTATGATAACACGGAAATAAAAAAACATCTTCAAATACTCCCATTAGACCATGTGTTTTTTCTTTAGAATTTGAAACATCTGGAAGTTTACAGTCATTAAAATTAAAGTAAGACTTTTGTCTATCCTTCTTTAACCACTTTCTCTTAAATTCTCTAATTGCAATATCATTATACCATTCAACAAAGAAATCAGGAGCTATATTTAATTCTCTGGCAACCCCTTTCATCAAGTAAGCAAAAGATTCCAAATATGTCCACCTCTTATAGCGCCGTCCTAATAATAAATTCTGCCAGAACTTGTTCTGATAATTTTTTATATCCATATCTATTTATATCGTTTACTGATTAATTCCATACTCTCTTTAAAGATAACAGAGGCGCTGAATTTCATTAATACTATATATAGCAAAGCCGTAATGCCTATTTTCATAAAGAAAATAACATAGATATTTTCTACTGGTATGGTAAATATCCATGCGATCAAAATACAGGCAAAAGTAATGATAAAATAAGGTATAACATCTTTTATTAGATGAATAAAATGCAAACCTATAATACGGGCGGCTCTCTCATGCCATGCTCCTATGCTTAATAAGTGTAGACCCATATATGCTATAACCATTGCTAAAATGCCGTACGTGTAGGAAAAAATAGCAGTTGCAAGTAATAACAGCGAATAAATAATGCAGTACCACATGACTACATTGGTTTTTTCATATATAATTAATAGTAAATAATACAGGTGTACAAGAAAACTAGTTGCTCCAAATATGCAGAATAATTGAAGAATGGGAATGCTATCACTCCATTTCTCTCCAAGAGTAATTAAAATAAATTCTCGGCTGACAAATGCTAAGCCTCCAAATGCAGGAAAGGAAATAAACGCCCCAAAACGCATCATTTTCCTGAATATATTTAATTGACGAGGCATATCTCCTCTGGTTTCTACCAAAATAGGCTGTGCCACGGATGCAATCATACCTAAAACTACCACATTGCCTAACAGCATCCACTTTTGCCCCTGCGAATAATAGCCCAACGGCCTTTCTCCATACACTTTTCCTACAATGACAGAGAAAATATACATGCTGACCTGCACAACTATACTTGTCACCAGCAGCTTTATCCCGAACCCAAGCATCCCCTTCAGGGGCTCGAAGTCTATGCGGCCGAAGCTCGGTCGCCAAGGGGCGAAGTACCATCTTAAGGCTACGGATATGGCAGCCATCAGTATGGCTTGAAGCGCCAGGCCCCAGTATGCAAAGCCCGAAAGGGCGAGGATTAATCCGACGGCTCCGGACAGGCTTACGGCCGTGATGTCTATCTTGGCCCGCTCCTTAACCATCAGTTTCTTAACCAGGAGGGCATTGTGAGCCAGAGCCATGCTGTTGATCAGGAAGCTGAGGAAAACCAGCCTCGACAGGTTCGTCAGCACAGGCAGCTCGTAGAAGGCTGCTATCAGCGGGGCGGCGAAGAACAGGGCCACATATAGCACCGCTCCGAGTATGACGCTGAACCAGAACACCGCGTTGTAATCCTCATGCCTTATGACCTTACGGTTTATCAGAGCTGTCGTGAATCCGCTATCCATGAGGGTATTCGCAATGGCTGTGAATATAGCCAGCATGCCGATTAAGCCGTAGTCGTTCGGCGAGAGTATGCGGGCTATGATAATGTTGAAGGCTGCCCCTATGATTTGCTGAACCAGATTGCTGACGCCTCCCCAGAAAAGTCCCTTGGCGGTCTTTTCCTTTAAGGTAGGTTCCTGAGTTTGAGGAGTGTCGGAGGTCATGATCGTATGGTTGTCTTATAGCGCTCCGAGGTATTGCCGGAAATATTCGACGGTGGGGAGCAGGCCTTCGTCGAGCGACACTTTGGGGGCCCAGTTCAGCCGCGCTTTGGCGAGGGAGATGTCCGGTTTGCGCTGTCGGGGATCATCGGAGGGGAGGGGCTGATAGCTTATCCGGGAGCGGGAGCCGGTGCAGGCGATGATCTTCTCGGCCAGCTCCAGCATCGAGAACTCTCCGGGATTGCCCAGGTTAACAGGGCCGATGAAGCTCTCGACGCGCATCATGCGGATGATGCCGTCGACGAGGTCGTCAACGTACTGGAAGCTGCGGGTTTGGGTGCCGTCGCCGTATATGGTCAGATCCTCGCCGCGCAGAGCCTGAACGATGAAGTTCGACACTACGCGGCCGTCGTCGGGGCGCATCCGGGGGCCGTAGGTGTTGAAAATCCTGACGATGCGGACATCAACCCCGTTCTGCCTGTGGTAGTCCGTGAAGAGCGTTTCGGCGCAGCGCTTGCCCTCGTCGTAGCAGGAGCGGACGCCTATCGGATTCACATTGCCCCAGTAGCTCTCCTCCTGCGGGTGCACCGCCGGGTCGCCGTAAACCTCACTGGTTGAGGCTTGCAAGATGCGAGCCTTGGTGCGCTTGGCAAGCCCCAGCATGTTGATGGCGCCTATCACCGAGGTTTTGACCGTGCTGACGGGGTCGAATTGATAATGTACCGGAGAGGCGGGACATGCAAGGTTGTATATTTCATCCACTTCAACGTAATACGGAAAGGTGACATCATGCCTGACAAGCTCAAAATTTGAATCCTGCAAAAGATGACTGACATTGTGCTTGCGGCCGGTGAAATAGTTATCCAAACATATAACGACATTCCCTTCGTTCAGTAATCGTTCGCATAGATGAGAACCTATGAACCCGGCCCCTCCGGTGACTAATATTTGCTTCATGAATTTGTTGTTTTTCTTAATGAAAAAGCTCGTCACTCCCATGCGGAGCAACAGAATGGTCGCAAAAATACGAATCTTAAGGTGATTAAAAAATCTTGTTGAAAAAGATTTTTGCCTACTGAAGCCATTGCCGCCATCCCTGCCATAGTTCGCCTCCCCTCCAATACCGAAAACAGGGCGCATACTTTCGGGCCGGGATAAGATATAAATCTTGCTTGGAAAATTTTGCCTTATTCCAGAGACTACTTGTTCCGCCCCGGACGTGAGTGATTTCTTCCCGGACGTGAGTGATTCCGCCCCGGACGTGAATGCTGCTGCCGTAGGGATTGAGATATTGGCTTTGGGTTTTATGGGGGTAGATAAAGCTCTTAATTTTCCTTACATTTGCCGAAACGTTATATTCAGGAGATGCACAAATTTTCTTTTTATCTTTTACTGTTATGCCTCTGCGCGGCTGCAAATGCGCAGACGGAAACTATTCCGTTCGACAAAGCTTACAAGCGTGTTTATCAAATATCTCGCGCTACGGGGGCGAAACCTGCTATCGACGGGAGGCTCGATGAGCCTTTCTGGGAGGAACAGGGGCTGTGGTCGGAGCCCTTCGTGCAGGTTACGCCCTACGAAAGGGCGCCCTCCGCATCTCCTACAAAAGCAAAACTGCTCTACGACGATACACATATATATATAGGTATATATTGCAAGGATGCGGAGCCGGAACGCATGAACCGCTTTGTGAACAACAGGGACGCCAACGGCATTGGCGACCTGGTTAGCGTTGCCTTCGACACTTATCACGATTTCCGGGCGGCGCCTGAGTTTAATGTCAACTCCGGCGGCAATAGAACCGACCTTATCGTTACCGACCGGCTGGATGTCAACCTTAGCTGGAACGCTGTCTGGGAATCGGCCACGCAGGTAGACCTTGCGGATTCGAGCTGGACGGCCGAGATAAGGATCCCCTTCAGCCGGCTGAGATACAACTGGAAGTCGGGCGACGGCATCTGGGGATTGCATATACGCCGGATCATCAGGCGCAACAACGAGGTGCAGAACTGGAGCATGATTCCGCTTAAGAACAACGGCCACGTATTTTCCTTCGGCGAGATGCACGGCATGGACAGCCTTCCCCGGCCGCGGAGCATGGATTTCAGGCCTTATCTGATGGGCCGCAACCATGCTGCTCCATCCATTGCCGGAAGCCCTTACGGCGGCAGCCCGGCGCGCAGCCTCAATGCCGGATTAGATGCACGCTTTGCGCTGTCGGACTTCACCCTCGACCTCACGGTCAACCCCGACTTCGGGCAGGTGGAGCTCGACCCTTCGGTGATGAACCTCACCGCCTACGAAACCTTCTACGACGAGAAGAGGCCCTTCTTCCTTGAGGGAAAGCACATACTCGACTTCGGCAACGGCAGCGACATGATGTTTTACTCCAGGCGCATAGGCTCCGCCCCTTCGAGCCCTGTCCGGGGGCTCAACGGCACCGACGTCTTTGCCGAGGAGAAGGGCAACGTGCCCATCATAGGCGCCATGAAGCTCACCGGAACCAACCGCAACGGCATCACCATAGGCTTGCTCCAGAGCGTCACCGCCAGATTATCTACCCGCGTCAGCCGCGTCGGCACGGAATCCCTCGAAACGCTTGAGGCTCCCGCATCTTATACCGTGGCCCGTGTGCAGAAGAACAGGAACGGCAACACTCTGGTCGGAGGAATGATCACCTCCGTCAACCGCTTCTTCTCAGGCGAGCCCGTACTTGAGACGCTGCTGCCGGCCAATGCATACACGGCCGGCATTGATTTCACCCAATACTTCAACAACAGGCTTTACTACATAGACGCCAAGGCCATGCTGAGCTCCGTCAAGGGTTCGGCCGAGGCTATCGCCCGCCTGCAAAGCAATCCGGTGCACTACTTTCAGCGCGAATCGGCGGCGGGATACGTCGGCATCGATCCCGCGCGGACATCCCTAGTCGGAACGGGAGGATACCTGAAGGCAGGAAGGCGCGGCAACTCCCGCTTCACCTTCGCCGAGACTTTCGAATGGGCCTCGCCCGGATTCGACCTCAACGATGCCGGATACCTCAGGCAGGCCGACCTCAAGAGCAACCTCAGCGCCTTGGAGTTCCGCCAAACCGACGTGTGGCGCATCTTCCGCTCCAATCGCATCACCCTCACCCAGAAGAACCAGTGGGACTACGGCGGCAGCGCCATCAACAACTACGCGGGGCTCGAATGGCAATCCATGCTGCTCAACCGATACGAGATAGTCCTGAACGAAACCTACGCCTGGCATCAGCTCGACAGCCGATTGCTCCGCGGAGGCCCCGACATGCGATACAACCCGGCCTTTATCACCGACCTCACCTTCAATACCGACAAGGCCCGCCGCTTGGTCTTCGCCTTCAACTGGACGGGGCGCAGGCACCTGGGGCAAGTACGCTCGTACAACACGCTGGCGCCGTCGCTCAACCTCAGGCTCGGCAACCATATCCTGCTGGCCGGCCAATTCAGCTACGCTTCCAACGACGACGAACTGCAATACGTCGGCGTCCTCGGCTCCGACTATCTGATGGGGCGCATGAAGCAGCGGACGTATGGCGCCACCCTCAGGCTCCAGGCCAATATCACCCCGGACATCTCCATACAGTGCTACGCCTCTCCCTTTACATCCACCGCCACCTTCAGCGATTTCAAGCTTGCCGCCGACACTCGCGCGGATGCGTACTCCGATCGCTTCCGCTCCATAGCCGTCGACCACAACAGTGGAGAATATGCCTGGGATGGAGGCTCCTTTGCCGACCCCGACTTCCGCTTCAACGAGTTCCGCTCCAACATAGTCGGCCGATGGGAATATCTGCCGGGCTCAACGCTCTACCTCGTGTGGGAACACCGGCGGTCGCAGCGTACGGGCGGATATGCCGCGGATTGGGGCGATAACCTGGAGCGTATGTTCGGCCTTCCCTCCGTAAATACCCTTATGTTGAAAATAAATTACTGGTTTGACTTATGAATGATGATAATATGGCTGCGGATGTACGCATCGGCCTTATAGGCCTCGGATACGTTGGCCTGCATATAGCCCTGCTCTTCTCGAAAAGATACGCCGTGAGGGGCTTCGACCCGAATACGGACAGGGTTAAGGCCCTCAACTCCGGCTGCGATTCTACCTGCGAAGTAAGCTCCGAGCGTCTGCTGGAGGCCATAGCCGACGGCTTAGTATGCACCGATAATGCGGACGACATCCGCGGCTGCAACTTCTACGTCGTGGCCGTGCCCACTCCGGTCGACGCCAATAACACTCCCGACCTCGGCCCCCTGCTCAAGGCCAGCGAAACCGTAGGACGGGCGCTCGCCAAGGGCGATTACGTCGTCTACGAATCAACCGTATATCCCGGCGTGACCGAGGAGGAATGTATACCCGTACTTGAGCGCGAGTCGGGCTTGCGGCTGAACGTCGACTTCTTCGCCGGCTACTCGCCCGAACGGGTCAACCCCGGCGACAAGGTTCACGTGCCCTCCAAGATTGTGAAGGTGACTTCGGGCTCCTCTCCGGAGGCTGCCGCAAGGATAGACCGGCTGTATGATTCGGTGCTCGAGGGCGGCACCTGGGCGGCGCCCTCCATCCGCGTTGCCGAGGCCTCCAAAATCCTGGAGAACGTGCAGCGCGACGTCAACATCGCCCTCATGAACGAGGCTGCCAAGATATTCAATGCGATGGGCATAGATACCCGCGATGTATTGCGGGCCGCCTCCACCAAGTGGAACTTCCTGCCCTTCGAGCCCGGCCTCGTCGGCGGGCACTGCATAAGCGTCGACCCATACTATCTGATTCGCAAGGCCGAAGTCTACGGCGTTTATCCCCGCATAATGTCCGAAGCCCGCCGGCTGAACGACGGCATGGGCAGCTACGTGGCCGCCCAAACCATTCGCTGCATGAACCGCAAAGGCATCACGCTTGCCGGGGCCCGCATCCTGATCCTCGGCTTCACCTTCAAGGAGAACTGCCCCGACATCCGCAACACTAAGGTGATAGACATAGTAACGAGCCTGGAGGAGTACGGCGCCGGCATAGTCGTTTGCGATCCATGGGCCGACGCCTCCCTCGTGAAGCGCAGCTACGGCATAGATCTGCCGGACTACGTGCCCGACGGACCGTTCGAGGCCATCATCCTTGCCGTGGCCCACGACTGCTTCCGAGGCCTCAAGCTCGACCGGCTGCGCGCCCCCCTCTCCGTTGTGTTCGACGTGAAAGGCTTCTGGGAGGCAGAGGTTGCCGACGGCAGGCTCTGACTCATTATAATCCGCGCTTACTGCGTCGTTTTAAGCTGCAATCGCCTTAAATCTGTTGCCCTGATGCCCTCTCAAAATCGCATTGGGCTGCGAAAAACAGATTTGACATAATGACAAGTTTCATTGGCTTGCGAAAAACAGATTCGGCATAATGCGATTTCACATTGGCTTGCGAAAAACGGATTCGGCATAATGCGATTTCGCATTGGCTTGCGAAAAACGAATTCGGCAGAATGCGATTTTAGAGGGGCTCCAGCCGGGAAAAATGCGGCTGTTGCGATGCGGCATAGCCTTGCGGGAGGCCCTTTCAGCTCAACAAAGGCTTTCATTTGCCTGCGGATATATTTCTCGTGCTGCCGAGAATGTTTGCTTGCCCGAATCGGGGATGCTTGCGATGAACGTAAATGGGTCGGCCTCCGGTTGGGTGAAGGGGATGGGATTATGGTTGAGAGGGCGCGGCCACGGCCGGGCTGGGGCATCAGTCGCCTAATCCGGATAAAAAATCGTTCCTTTGCGGGAAATACTAAATTATTATCGTATATATATGGCAAGCAACAAGGATGCAGTTGAAAAGGGGCTTATCTCCGTTTGGGGAGCCAGAGTGCATAATCTTAAGAACATAGATGTAGATATTCCGCGCAACTCGCTTACGGTGATTACCGGCATGAGCGGCAGCGGCAAATCGTCGCTGGCCTTCGACACCATCTTTGCCGAAGGACAGCGCAGGTACATTGAAACCTTCTCGGCCTACGCTCGCAACTTCCTCGGCAACATGGAGCGGCCCGACGTCGACCGCATCACAGGCCTCAGCCCCGTCATCTCCATAGAGCAGAAAACGACGAACCGCAACCCGCGCTCTACGGTAGGCACCACCACCGAGGTGTACGACTTCTTCCGCCTGCTGTACGCACGTGCGGGCGAGGCCTTCTCCTATCTGAGCGGCGAGAAGATGGTGAAGTACAGCGACGAGCAGATACTCGATCTTATCACCAAAGATTATATGGGCAGGCGCATCTACATCCTGGCTCCCTTGGTGCGCAACCGCAAAGGGCACTACAAGGAACTCTTCGAGCAGGTGCGCAAGAAGGGCTACATGAGGGTGAGGGTAGACGGCGCCTTTGAGGATCTGCTGCCGGGGATGAAGCTCGACCGATACAAGATGCACAGCATAGAGCTGGTGATAGACAAGATGGTGGTGGGGCCCGACATTGAGCGCAGCCTGAGGCAGTCGGCTCTCACGGCCATGAAGCAGGGCGACGGGCTGATGCTCGTATTCGACGCCGAGAACGATACCGAACGCTACTTCAGCCGCCGGCTGATGGATCCGGCCACGGGCCTGTCGTACAAGGAGCCTGCTCCGCACAACTTCTCCTTCAACTCGCCGCAAGGCGCTTGCCCCGCCTGCAAAGGCCTCGGCGAGCGGAACATTATCGACATGAGCAAGATTGTGCCCAACACTTCGCTCAACATCTACCAGGGAGGCATCACCGCCCTCGGCTCGTATCGCGGCACGCTCATCTTCCGCCAGATTGAGGCTATATGCGCAAAGCACGGCGTGACTATCAAAACTCCTATCGCGAATATACCCGAAGAGGCTATGGACGAGATAATGAACGGCAGCTCCGAACGCCTCGACGTGAAGCTGGCTCCGGGCGAGCAGGCAGCTATGATAGGCAACTACGAGGGCGTCACCCGATACATCATGATGCAGCAAGACGACGAGGCTTCGGAGAACGCCCGCAGATGGGCCGGACAGTTCGTTGGCGTAGAGCGATGCCCTGCCTGCAACGGCACCAGGCTGAACAGAGAGGCTCTGCACTATCGCATAGACGGCCTCGACATAGCATCGGTTGCCGAAATGGACATAGCCGCGCTGAGCCGATGGACGGAAGGGCTGGAGGAGCGCCTCGACAGCCGTCAGAGGCTGATAGCCGTAGAGATACTGAAGGAGATACGCTCGCGCCTGCGCTTCCTGCTCGACGTTGGGCTGGACTATCTGTCGCTCAACCGTGCGGCCGCCACCCTTTCCGGAGGCGAGAGCCAGCGCATCAGGCTTGCCACTCAGATAGGCAGCAAATTAGTGAACGTGCTCTACATACTCGACGAGCCCAGCATAGGATTGCACCAGCGCGACAATCTGAGGCTGATAAATTCCCTGAAGCAACTGCGCGACGGAGGCAATTCGGTCATAGTCGTTGAGCACGACAGGGAGATGATGCTCAATGCCGACTATGTCATAGACCTCGGCCCCCGCGCCGGAAGGCAAGGCGGCAAGGTGGTCTTCGCCGGGCTGCCTGCCGCCATGCCCGAGGCCGATACGCTCACCGCAGCCTATCTCAACGGCAAGATGAAGATCGAAGTGCCGGCCGTACGCCGCGCGGGCAACGGCAAAAGCATCACCCTCAGAGGCGCTTCGGGCAATAACCTCAAGAGCGTCGACGCAAGCTTCCCGCTCGGAACGCTGATATGCGTCACCGGCGTATCGGGCAGCGGCAAGTCCACGCTCATCAATCATACTCTCCAGCCCATACTCAGCCGCATGTTCTATCGCTCGCTGACCGAGCCCCTGCCCTACGTAGCCATAGAGGGAGCTCAGCACATAGACAAGGTCGTCAACGTGGACCAGTCGCCCATAGGACGCACTCCGCGCAGCAATCCGGCAACATATACGGGCGTGTTCGGCGACATTCGCAACCTCTTTGTAGGCATGCCCGAAGCCAAGATTCGCGGATACAAGCCGGGGCGCTTCTCCTTCAACGTGAAAGGCGGACGATGCGAAACCTGCGGAGGCAGCGGCTACAAAACCATAGAGATGAACTTCCTGCCCGACGTATTTGTGCCCTGCGAAGAATGTCACGGCAAGCGATACAACCGCGAGACGCTTGAGGTGCGCTTCCGCGGCAAGTCCATAGCCGACGTGCTCGACATGACCATCAACATGGCCGTGGAGTGCTTCGAGAACGTTCCCAACATAATCGCCAAAATAAAGGCTATGCAGAGCGTTGGCCTGGGATACATCAAGCTCGGACAGCCGTCGACCACCCTCTCCGGCGGCGAGAGCCAGCGCGT
The DNA here is from genome assembly GCA_031280435.1 of Tannerellaceae bacterium. Taxonomy (GTDB): domain Bacteria; phylum Bacteroidota; class Bacteroidia; order Bacteroidales; family Tannerellaceae; genus DFXE01. Next base: position 78,911 of record JAITGS010000046.1, read on the forward strand.
GAAGCTCGCCACCGAGCTCGCCAAGCGCGATACGGGCAAGACGCTCTACATACTCGACGAGCCCACAACCGGCCTGCACTTCGAAGACGTCCGGGTTCTGCTCGGCGTTCTCCAGCGATTGGTAGATAAGGGGAATACAGTGATTATCATAGAGCACAACCTCGACGTGATAAAGTGCGCCGACTACATCATCGACCTCGGCCCCGAAGGCGGACGCAAAGGCGGCAGCATCCTCTTTGCCGGCACTCCGGAAGAGATGATATCCTCAGAAAACACAGAAAGCTTCACCGCCCCCTTCCTCAGGCAGGAACTTTCCTGCTGATAAGAGGGGGGCCGCAGCTATTTCAATAGCCGCAAGCTCTTCCGCTGCCGTTGCAGTCACGGCACGATATTGAAGTATAATCATAGCCCATGTCATGAAAGCCATAGCCAGTGCAATGATGACACTTTTCAGCAATCTTGCCGCATCGTGTGCACATGTCGACATCCCCCCAGCGATCCCAATCCTGTTTTTCCGAACCGCATCGTTTGCACTCGCATCCGTTCCAGTCGTGTCTATCCTCGTTGCATCGTTTGCAGGTGCATCCGTCCCAGTCATGAGAAATCGAACATCTAATGATTTCGTACAAGTTAAAAAGTCCTATCATCACAACTGCAATCAGCCAGTACCATTCCTCTAAAAATTTCTTCATAAATCCTATCTCCTTTCTTTATAATAGTATTAATGTATGCGCTCAATAGTCGCGAGCTCTTCCGCTGCCGCCGCAGTCACTGCACCTCTGTGTATCATAATCGCGAATCACATAGCCACCACCACCGCAATTGGAGCAGCTTTCAGCCGTTTTGTCGCATCGTGTGCATCTACGTCCGTCCCAGTCATGTGTACCCTTGCCGCATAGTTTGCATCTACATCCGTCCCAGTCATGGCCCTCATCTCTTGTAGCTCCGCATCGTTTGCACTTGCAACCGTTCCAGTCGTGGCCGAACTTGCACATAATAGCAATCACCAAGTTGTAGAGCTTACAGATGCCGTAGCATATAAGAGCAAGTACAAGCGAGCTTAAAATATTTCCTACAATAGTTCCATCGTCGAATCCCCCATAACTCGGTCTTATACATCTCATTAAGGAACCAATCATAAAGGCTGTCACAATGATAAGGCCAAATGTGGCGCAACCGACTGTTAAAGGGCTCTCTATTTTCTTCATAAATCCTATCTCCTTTCTTTATTAATTTGATTTTACTTCCTGTTACTGATATATGGCTTTCGCTAAGCCGAAGGACGGTCGAACGGTCGTTCTCCCTGCCGTCATTTTGCCCGTTGTATTGGCGGACATTGATAACGGGAAGTGCAAGGTAGTTATTTTTGCTTGAATCCGGTATGAGAAATGGCTCTGCCGCGGATGTGCGAAATTTCACCGGCTCCATGGATGACGCCGGAGGGAGTAAAACGATTTCACTGGCTCCATGGATGACGCCGGAGGCAGTAAAACGATTTCACTCGCTCCATGGATGACGCCGGAGGCAGTAAAACGATTTCACTGGCTCCATGGATGAC
>JAITGS010000001.1 GCA_031280435.1 Tannerellaceae bacterium
AAAAAAAACAGCCGATCCTAATGTTAGGAAAGCTTGAAACAGAAAAAGACTTTACAAAAGTAACTATCGGGAGCCTTGCCCAAAAAAAATCCGGGCTTTCCTAACTATCGGGAGCCTTGCCCGAGAAAAACCGGGCTTTCCTAACTATCGGATGCCTTGTCGGAAAAAAACCGGGCTTTCCTAACGTTAGGGAGCCTTGCCCGAAAAAATCCGGGCTTTCCTAACTATCGGGAGCCTTGCCCGAAAAAATCCGGGCTTTCCTAACTATCGGGAGCCTTGCCCAAAAAAATCCGGGCTTTCCTAACTATCGGGAGCCTTGCCCAAAAAAAATCCGGGCTTCCTAACTATCGGAAGCCTTGCCCCAAAAAAACCGGGCTTTCCTAACTATCGGGAGCCTTGCCGGAAAAAATCCGGGCTTTCCTAACTATCGGGAGCCTTGCCCCAAAAAAACCGGGCTTTCCTAATGTTAGGAAAGGCTGCCCGGAGAAAGCTCTGCAACCGGCCGGAGTTGCATGACAAATATGCGGGCAAAGGCTCGCCGGTCAATGCCCGGAAATATAATGCGCTTGAACTTGCGATGCTTGCCTTATCCGAATGAATGCATATATTTGCCGTTATTAATCTTTAAACAATAATTTATATGTTGAACGATAGAATGCAAAAAGAGCTGAATGAGCACATCAACGCCGAGTTTTGGTCGGCTTATCTTTATCTGAGTATGTCGGTATGGTTTGCCGGTAAAAATCTCCACGGCTTTGCCAATTGGATGTACGTGCAGTTTCAGGAAGAGCAGGCGCATGCCTTGAAGCTGCTCAAATATGTGCAGGATCGCGGCGGGAGTGTTGAGCTGAAGCCTATTGCCGAGGTGCCTGCCGGCTGGAAAAGCCCGTCGGACGCTTTCCTCCACACGCTGCATCACGAGCAGAAGGTGACCTCTTTAATAAATGCCCTGATGGGCACGGCGGTTGAGCTGAAGGACTATGCTACTCAAAACCTCCTCGGCTGGTTCATAAACGAGCAGATTGAGGAAGAAGCCACCGCCACCGAAATATACCGGACGCTTTCCGACGTTGAGTCGAAGCCGGGCATACTGAGGATGGTGGACAAGGAATTTAAGGCAAGGGCATATATGCCCGAATAATATCTTTGGGAATAACCGCTTATAATTAGGAAAAGGCCGTTGAACCTGAGCGTTCGGCGGCCTTTTTCGTGGAGTATCGCCTGGCACAAGCCCGCTCAGGGTTCGGGGCCGTACTGCTCGCGGATTGTAACGGAGGCGCTGTGCATGTCGGCATGCGGAATGGGCGGATTGAGCTTGGCAAGGCTTACCTCCAGGGCGGATATCTGCGGGAAGCTATGCTTGAGGGCAGCCATTATCCTGCCGGCCACGTGCTCGAGGAGGAGGGAAGGCACAGCCATCTCGGCGGCAGCAATACGGTAGACGTCGGCATAGTTTATGGTATCGCCGGGATTGTCCGAAGCGACGGCCTTGTGCAGAGGTGCCGTGATGCAAATGTTGAGGGTAAAAGCGTTGCCTGTGAGGCGTTCCTGAGGCAATACGCCGTGAAAAGCATGGAAGCGGAGGGAGTTTAATTCTATCTGTGTGGTCATGATTTTTGGGAAAATAAGCATAAGAAATTTTCTACTACAAAAATAAAGTTATATTTGCACACTCACGAGCTAAATAAACACGATCAAATGAAAATACGATTTAAAGAAGAAGCGCCCTCAAATGGTTTGCATAACATTCTGGCAGTAGGAACCACGGTAAGGGGAGACATCATCACCGATGGCGACTTCCGTTTAAACGGAAGAGTTGAAGGCAACATTAATTGTGCGGCGAAAATTGTTATTGGGCCTAAAGGTCATATAGACGGCGACATAGTATCGGTTAATGCCGAAATACAGGGAACAGTTGTGGGCAGCATACGAACAAGCGGAGCTCTTGTGCTGAAAGCAACATCCATAGTGACGGGCGACATCTTTGCCCAGACCTTGGAGATTGAGCCCAATGCCAAGTTCAGCGGTGTCTGCAACATGATAACCGAGAATCCGGAATAAAGCATATACGGCCGGGCGCAGATCTCATACACATTATATATATATACTGCATTCACGGGGTGAGGTCAGCCGACTATTCTCTCCCGCTTCTTCGTATCATACATTTGATTTCCGCATTCAAGCTCTCGGCCTCCAAAAGTTCCTCAATATTAAGGTGCATCCTGTACCGCCAGTAATGATCCGGGCGTGAAGGGATGTTGATGCGCTCGGAGCTGCAATCCGGGCGGCGGATATTGGCGTCGACGGCCAGCCAGTCTTGCAGCGGCATTATAGCCAGCATTGAGGGAGCTGCCAGATGATTCTCTACAATGCGCTTGGCTATGGAGGCGGTACACTCGGCCGGGGGCTCGCCCTCAAGGCATAGCGTAGATTGATAGTATCGCCGAATCTTCGCCCTGTCTTCTTCTTCCCACCAGTTACGCAGCGGCGACATGTCGTGCGTTGAAGTGGTGCATACCGACATGTAGGGCAGCTTGCGGAGCGGACTGAACTCGGCGTCCGATGATTTCGACATCCGCTCTATTTCCAGGCTCAGTATCTGCAAATCGTTCATCACCTCGGGAACCGATGCGGGAATCATTCCCAGGTCTTCTCCGCAAGGCAGCATGCGTGCGGCGCGAAGCAGTGGAGTGAGGCGGCGGTATGCCTGCGCTCGCCAGAACTCCTCGTGGCGGTGATAATAATAGTCGTCGTAGAGACGGTTGAAGGCTTGACGCTCCGGTTCGCTCAACTCATTATATATATATGAGTACTGCGCCGATATGCGCGGATGGAATCTGCTGCTTTGGCGAGGGTCGCGCAGGAATAGTGCTTCGGCGGCAATGACATTCAGGCCGCGTCGGATAAGGTCGGCCCGGTCGGTGCCATCGGTGAGCAGGGCTGCGATCTTAGCCTGAGTGTTGCAGAAAGGCTTGAGCACGTAGTGTTGCGAGGATGATTGAGCCAGATAGGTGTCGCAAACCTCGCCGCTTGCCTCTCCGAACAGTTCGCGGAGGTGCTGCCTGTGGATATGAGGCGTTGTGAGCCGTCCTTCGTTGAACGTCATGCCGAAGGCTTCAATCTCGGCGGCCGATAGCGGCATAGAGGGATTGAAGTGGCCGCATAGCCCTTCGGTATAGTCGGCCGGTATCTCCCAGATGCGGAAGAAGCCCAGCACGTGGTCGATGCGGAAGCAGTCGAAGTAGGCGCTCATGCCTGCAAAGCGGCTCTTCCACCAGCTGAAGCCGTCGCTCTCCATAGCATCCCAATTGTAGGTGGGGAAGCCCCAGTTTTGTCCCGTAGCCGAGAAAACATCCGGAGGAGCTCCGGCCCGGCTGCTGCAGTTGAAGTATTGGGGATTGATCCAGGTGTCGACGCTGTGCCGGTTCACGCCTATCGGCAGATCGCCTTTGAGCACGACGCCGCAGGAGCGGGCGTAGGCTGCCACCTCGGCGAACTGCAGCTGCAGTATGTATTGCAGGAAGCAGTAAAAGGGCAGATCGTCGTGGCGATAAGCGGGATTGTAGGCGGCGTCCGATTCCCACCGGCTGAAGTCGGCTGTGCCGTATTTGTCGCGCAGGCAGGAGAAGGCCGCATAGCCGTTCAGCCATTCGCTGTTGTCGGCACAGAACTTGCGATAGCCGTCCGATTCAATGATACGGCGGCCTTCCCGGAGGTAGAAGGCGCGGCAGTATTCGAGCTTCAGGGAGGTGGCGGCCTCGTAGTCGATCTCGGCGAGCGCGTTCAGCTCACGGCCCCTGTCTTCAAAGAGGGTCTGAAGCGCGGTATCGTTAAGGGCGCCCATCATAGGGAGGTTGATGTACATGGGATGCAACGCATGCACGGAGATGGCGCTGTACGGATAGGAATCCCTCCAGGTGCGTGAGGAGGTGGTATCGTTCATGGGGAGCAGCTGCACGAATCGCTGCCCGGTAAGGCGTATCCAGTCGATAAAGAGGCGCAGGTCGCCCAGGTCGCCAACGCCGTAGCTCCGTGCCGTGCGCAGCGAGAAGACCGGAACAGCCGTCCCGGCTCCGCGCCATGCATGCAGCTGCCGTTGCATAAACAGTCCGGACAGGCTCACGGCTTCGCTGTCGTCGATGGGAGCCGGCAGATCGAGCATACGGTTGTCGCCGTTCTCCCAGCATACTATCGAGCGCGAGCTCGTCTGCACAACTATGAATTTATATTCCAGCGGCAGGCGTATCGTTCGGGCGTCGACGGCTATGCACCATTCCGCATGCCCGCAGTATTGCAGCAGCGGAGCCTCAGCCGGATTCCATAGCCCCAGCGCAGTCTGATTGCCTGTAACGGCAAGGCTGTGCTCGGGGCTGATGAGCGGAGCGAATACCTTTATCAATATCTGCCCGGCCGACAGCCTGACGTTGGCGGTGGGAGTGCCTAACGGACGGGCGAATATGGCGTCGGTGAAGGCGGCCGAGTAGAAGGCGAGGCAATAGTGTCGGGCCTGCCAGCTGTCGATGATGCTCAAGGAGCTGAGGCTGCCGTCGAAGACTATGCTATGGTTCTGCTCCCACTCTTCGCTGACGGTATCGCTGTTCATCCTCACGAGATACCTGTACTCGGCGTAATTCGTTTGAGGCGATATGCTAAGGCTGAGGCTCCACACATCGTTGCCTGCATAGTGCATGTTATGGGCAAAGGCCGGCTCCCAGGCTCCAAGTTCGGGCAGAGAGCCCAGGATGCATAGCCTTTGCCCCCAAAGGGTTTTATATTTTATATGAAAGGAAAGCCGCATACTGCCTTTATCCGCATTGCGCATTGCCGCAGTAGGTGCATCGCTTGCAGCCTTCCTGGTATATGAGCGATTCCTGATTGCAGTTGGGGCAGAGGTCGCCCTGCGCTACGACGCCGTTGGGTATGTAGCGGCTCAGGGCGCGTCCAACGCCGCTTGCCCATGAGTTGATGTTGTTATCGAGCTCGAAGCTCTGCACTATCTTGACCACCTGATTGATGGGCATGCCGTACCGGATAACGCCCGATATAAGCTTGGCATAGTTCCAGAAGTCGCTTGCGAACTTAGCGTCGAGTCCGTCTATCGTTGTCTTGTATCCGCGCTTGTTCTTATACTGGAAGTTGTAGCACTTCTCGCCTTTCTCGTTCAGGGCTTTGATGATTGTTCCCTTGGTGATTTGCTTAGGGACGATTAGACCATCGTCTTCGTCTGCGAGTCCGGTGAAGATTTCGTAAGGCTTGCCGTTGAGCAGTCCTATGAAGGCTATCCACTTCTCCTTGTTGTTCTGGAACTTCACCACGTCGGCTTCGAGCTCGCGCGGCCGTTTCTCTACGATCACAGGCTGAGGTCGCTGGTTGGGCTCCTTGGATTTGTCGCTGTCGGAGATGAGTATGCCGCTGCGCGATCCGTCCCGGTAGACGGTGCATCCCTTGCAGCCGCACTTCCATGCCTCTATGTAGAGCTGCTCCACGAGGTCTTCGCTTGCGTCGTTCGGCAGATTGATTGTTACGCTGATGGAATGATCTACCCATTTCTGTATGCGACCTTGCATGCGCACCTTCTCAAGCCAGTCTACATCGTTGGCCGTAGCCTTATGATAGGGCGACTGCGCCATGAGCTTCTCTATATCCTCCGCCGAATAGTTCTTAGTGGTCGAGATGCCGGATGCTTCCATCCATGTAACGAACTGATGGTGGAACACTCTGTACTCTTCGAAGGCATCGCCCGTCGAATCTACCATGCTGACCTTAGCGGCCGCATCGCCGGGATTGACCTTGCGGCGTCGCTTGTATGATATGGAGAATACGGGCTCTATGCCTGAGGTTGTTTGCGACATCAGGCTTACGCTGCCCGTGGGTGCGACCGTAAGGCATGCGATGTTGCGACGTCCGTGCTTGGTCATCAGCTCGTACAGCTCTTCGTCGGCCGACTTAAGCCGCAGTATGAAGGGGTTGTTCTCCTCGCGTGAGGGATCGTATATCTCGAAGGCGCCGCGCTCCTCTGCCATCTCAACCGACGAGCGATAGGCCGATAGCGCCAGGGTCTTCTGCACTTCTTCGGCAAAGGCCGTTGCCTCTTCGGTGCCGTATCTGAGGTTCAGTGCGGCCAGCATGTCGCCCTCGGCGGTGATGCCCAAGCCTGTGCGGCGGCCCATCAGCGTCTTGCGGCGTATCTTCTGCCAAAGCTTATATTCGATGGCCTTAACGTCTTCGTCTTCGGGATCGGCTTCTATTTTCTGAAGGATGCGGTCTATCTTCTCGGTCTCCAGATCGATTATATCATCCATGATGCGCTGCGCCATTTTCGAGTGCTTGCGGAACAAATCGAAATCAAAGCGGGCATCGGCCGTAAATGGTTTTATCACATAAGCATAAAGATTGATGGCCAGAAGGCGGCAGCTGTCGTAGGTGCAGAGCGGTATCTCGCCGCAGGGGTTGGTGGATACGGTGCGGAAGCCCAGGTCGGCATACGAGTCCGGCACCGATTCGCGCAGTATGGTATCCCAAAAGAGCACTCCGGGCTCGGCTACCCGCCATGCGTTGTGTATGATTTGCTTCCATAGCGTGCGGGCCTCTATGTCTTTTGTTACTATGGGATTGGGCGAGTCGATGGGGTACTGCTGCCTGTATCCGGAGTTGCCTATTACGGCTCTCATGAACTCGTCGTCTACCTTTACGGATATGTTCGCTCCCGTTACTTTGTTAGTTTCGGTCTTGGCATTGATGAAGGCATCCGCGTCGGGATGCTTGATGGATACGCTCATCATCAGCGCTCCGCGACGGCCGTCTTGCGCCACCTCGCGAGTGGAGTTGGAGTATCGGTCCATGAAGGATACGAGGCCAGTCGACGTCAGAGCCGAGTTGTTCACATGCGAGCCTTTGGGGCGTATGTTCGACAGGTCGTGCCCCACGCCGCCGCGCCTTTTCATGAGCTGCACCTGCTCCTCGTCGATGCGGATGATAGCCCCGTAAGAATCGGCGTTCTTGTCCAGACCGATGACAAAGCAATTGGACAGCGAGGCTATCTGAAAATCATTGCCTATGCCGGTCATAGGGCTCCCTTGCGGGATGATATAACGGAAACGGTCGAAAAGCTCAAACAGCTGCTCTTCGCTCAGCGGATTGGGGTATTTGGCCTCTATGCGGCCTATTTCTCTTGCGAGGCGACGGTGCATGTCGGCAGGGGTCTTCTCGAACAGATGACCGTTGCCGTCTTTCAGTGCGTACTTGCCGGCCCATACCGATGCGGCCAGCTCGTCTCCCCTGAAATACTCGCGGGCAGCCTGTGATGCTTCTTCGAATGTATAAACTTTTGTTTTCATGTTTAGTTATATGAATTATTGAGCCGCAATATTAGATATTCTTTTTCGCTTGCACAAATATTTCAAGCCGGCAAGTGATAATTTCTTGAGAGTTGCCAAGTTTGTTATGCTATAAGCCTATTTTTCAGTATGTTCGTAGATGAGCGGGGTGTAGAATGTTTCCCCAAAGGTTAAAGCCCTGACAGCAACCGATATGTATTTGGGATCACCAACCTCCGTGTATGCTTTCCCCAAACGATAGCCCGCCCCTTCCCCGGACGAGCATTTACCGACCCGGTAAATGAGCATTTACCGCCCCGGTAAATGGTAATGCAGCGATCCCCTGCACGGTAATGCAGCGATCCGGTAAACGGTAATGCAGCGATCCCCTGCACGGGCATTAACCGCGGCGGTAAATTGCACTTTGGCTCCAACCCGACCGAGCATTCGGCTCCAACCCGAATGGGCATTCGGCGATCCTCCGAACGAGCATTCGGCTCCGACACGAATGGACATTTAGCTCACCCCTAAACGGGCATTTAGCTCACCCCTAAATGCTCGTTTAGCTCCGGCCTAAATGCGGGATGGGCGCAAAGCCGGCCGGGCGTTGCTCATCCTTGCGGATTTGTGCCGCGGGACTGGCCGTTGTAACGTATCTCGGCAAGCCTCGTCTATATATACGAAACGGGCCGGAGAGCGCTTGTTTCATCACTTTATAATCTGTATAACTTAAAAATATTTATTGAATGAGACGAATGTTTATGGTGGCTGTGACAATTGCATGCGCAGCCTTTGGCGCCGTAGCGCAGGGAGTAGTGGTAAGCGGATTTGTGGGTAAGGCCGACGGCGGAGCTGCCTTGGAGTACGCCGGAGTAGTGCTGAGTACGGCAGACTCCGTCTTTGTAGGCGGCAGCGTGACCGATGCCGACGGCAGGTTCCGCATTGAGGCAAAGGAGGCGGGCGATTTCGTGCTAAGCCTCTCATGCGTAGGCTTCGAGAGCCGGCGGCTCAACCTGGGGCGCACTCTTGCCGATACCGTCATTGCCGACATACTGATGGCCGAAGCCGCCGTGGAGCTTGCAAACGTGACGGTGAGCGCATCGGCCTCAACCGACCGCCTCGACCGCCGGCTTGTATACCCCACCGAAAGCCAACTGAAGGCCGCCACGAACGGTATTGACCTCATCACCCAACTTATGCTGCCGAAGATAAGCGTAGACCTGCTAAACAACGTGCTGAAGCTGCCCGGAGGAGGCGAGCCGCAATACCGTATCAACGGCGCCAAGGTAGAAAGTCAGGACATCATAGCCCTGCGGCCGGCAGACATCATACGGATTGAATACCACGACAATCCCGGCCTTAGGTACGGCAACGCCGAAGCCGTGCTGGACTACATAGTACGCAGGCCGGAGACCGGCGGAAGCCTTAACCTGAGCCTCCAGGATGCGCTCACGGCCGTCTTAGGCAACAATAATGCAAGCGGACGCATCAACCACAAACGCTCCGAGTTCTCACTCTTTTACGGCATCAGCCAGCGGGACTTCTACCGCATGTGGCGCGACAATACGGAGACCTTCCGATTTGCCGACGGCTCCACACTCACACGCCGCGAAGCCGGAGAGCCCGATCACGGGCAGATGATCTGGCAAAACCTTAATGCCGGATACAGCTACATGAATACGGCCCGCATGCTCAACATTTCTTTCCGTATGTATACCAACAATACGCCACACTTCGACTACCACGGTACATTATATAATATAGAGCATCCGGAAGACAGGGTACTGATGACAGACCGATCCGCCAACTCCACCTTACGCCCGGCGCTCGACCTCTACTATCAGGAGAACCTGCCCCGCAATCAAACCCTTGTGCTAAACCTGGTCGGCACATACAATGCTACGGACAGCAGGCGCAACTATACGGAAAGCCGGCCCGGAGGCCCACTGCTAACCGACGTAGGCTCCGATGTGCAGGGCCTGAAGCGCTCCATTATAGGCGAAGCCATATACGAAAAGAAATTAGGCGCCAATGCAATTTCGGTGGGGATAAAGCACATACATGCCGAAACAGACAACCGATACGACGGCATCAGCCGCGTGCAATCCGAGATGACGCAGCAGGAATCAAGCGCATACGCCGAGTACAAAGGCAAGCTGGGCAAGCTCAATTACAGCTTGGCAGGCGCACTGCTGCGCTCCGCCTTCGCACAGCAAGGCATTGCCGACAGATACGACAAATACTCCGTGCAAGCCAGGCTCGTACTGCAATATGCGCTGCCCGGCTCGTCCTCCCTGCGACTCATCACCGGCACCGGAAGCAACATGCCCTCGCTATCCGACCTCAGCGCCGTAGACCAGGCCGTCGATTCCATACAGATAAGGCGAGGCAACCCGCAGCTAAAGCCCTTCTTCAGCTATCGCAGCAACCTCGACTACAACCTGCGAACCGGAGCGCTCAACCTCAATCTCTGGGCCATATACGAATACCAGCACCGAGCTATCATGGAAGAAAAGTTTATAGAGAACGACAAGATCGTACAGACATGGAACAATCAGAAGAACTTCCAGCGACTCGCCACCCGACTGAGCATTCGCCTCGGACCAATAGCCAAGCTACTCAACATAGAAGCCTCCGGAGGCATCAACCATTACATCAGCAACGGCAACAGCTATCGCCACACTTACACCAACCCCTTCACCAACATCACGCTCATCGCCACATACCGGAAAATGTCGCTCATAACAGGCCTTGAGACCAGCTGGGACAGGTTCATGGGCGAAACCATGAGCGGCGGAGAGAACATACACTTCATGATGATTCAGTACAAGCACAAAGACCTGGCGCTGGCCGTGGGAATGTTCAATCCCTTCGTCGACAACTACCGGCAGCGCTCCGAGAATCGCTCCCGCTACGCATCCTACCTGCGCTCCAATTACATCAACGAATCATCCCGGCTGCTCAACCTCCGCCTCAACTGGAGCTTCGCCTTCGGACGCAAAGTCGACGCAGCCTCGAAGCGCATCAGCAACACCGACGAAGACGCCGGAGTGATGTCCACCGGCAAGTAAGACCGACCGTAGCCGCACAGGCGCTAATCATCCAGCGCCTGCCGCAGGTCGGCAATAATATCATCAGCATCCTCCAGGCCCACCGACAGGCGGAACAGCCCCTCGCCGGCGAACTCATGCCACGACTGCAACTGCTGCGGACTGCCCAGGCGAAAAGAAGACTTCAGCAAATCCTCGCCGTGCAGATAAAACAGCAGCGAGCGATGATGCCCCAGCGATACCGCATAGTGAACCACCCGCAGCTTAGGCGCCATCCGGGCAGCCTCCGCCCGTCCGTCGGCCATACCGAACGTCAGTATGCCGGAGAAGTTCCTCATTTGCCGTCGGGCCAGCTCGTACTGCGGGTGCGACGGCAAGCCGGGGTAGATAACGCGGCTCACTTTAGGATGCGATTCGAGGAAGCTCGCCACCCGCATCGCATTATCCTCATGCACCCGCATACGCATAGGGAACGTAGCCATGCCGCGCATGATAAGCCAGGCATTGAAAGGACTAAGCGAGCCGCCAAGGCGAATGGCCGTCTTCTTGCGCAGCGGAGCCAAGTCCGCCCTGCTGCCCAGCACAGCCCCGCCCAGAGCGTCGCCATGCCCGCAGAGGTATTTGGTAAGCGAATGAACCACAAAATCAGCCCCCAAAGCAAGCGGTCGCGTAGCAGCAGGCGTAGCAAAAGTGGAGTCGATAACAAGCCTAGCCCCAGCCCCGTGAGCAATATCGGCCACCGCCGCAATATCCGTAAGCCTCAGCAGCGGATTGCAGGGCGACTCTATATAAACCAGCCGAGTGTCAGGCCTGACAGCATCGGCCACCGATGCCGCATCAGCCGTGTTCACACGAGTTATCTCAATGCCCAAGCCCGGCAGCACATCATTGGTAAGCTCCGACATAGCCGCATAAGCAACGTCGCTCACCACGGCATGATCGCCGGCCTTAAGCAGATGAAGCAAGAGCGCGCTGATAGCCCCCATGCCGCTTGCAAACACCACAGCCGCCTCCGCACGCTCAAGCGCCGCAAGCTTCAGCTCGAGCTGATGCAGCGTAGGATTACCCCATCGGGTATAAAGCCAGGGATCGTTCTCATTCATAGTCTCAACCGAAAAGCCCGTGTTGGCATCCACGGCAAAGGTTGTAGACATCACAATGTTCGGAGCCGATGCCCCGGTAAGCGCATCCGGCGCCTCGCCGGCATGTATAGCCACAGTCTGTTCTCCAAATGATTCGAAATTCATAATACAATAAGTTTTAATGTTTATGCAGGCAAATGTAGGGAACTTCTAATAATTAGATTTTTCAAGGCTTGTGACGGAGGCAAAAGCGGAGTGTACTTCGGTACATGAGCATTTTGCCGACGGAGCGAAACGCAGAAAAAGCAATTCTCAACCCTTAAAAAGGGATATGCAGACAAAAGGCGACTGTCAGAGGTCAAAAAACTGTTAAACAGCAAATTAAATGAAGTTAGAGTGTGTTTTCGTCTTG
>JAITGS010000092.1 GCA_031280435.1 Tannerellaceae bacterium
TTCCGCTTTGGCGCAACAAATGCAATAGCTGAAAATATTAACAGCAGGATACAACGATTCATCATGATAAATCAAGGAACAAGGGACAGAGAGTTTTTCTACTTCCGCATAGCTAAATATTTTTCGTAGCACCTCAAAATAAGATTTAGCCAGTATCATCCACAGATTATTATCGCCGTCAAAAACGAACTCCCGTACGTTCAGCTTCTGTGTAAATTCGAGTGAATTGAAGGTGGCGTCGATGTGATTATAGCGATAAACGCCCAGATCCGTGCCGAGCCAGAGGTATCCGTCCCTGTCGATAGCCAGGCAGTTGATCCAGTTGCCTCCCGGCTTGCCCGAAGTGTCCGTGTAGTCTTTGAAGACCTTGAATCCGTTGCCGTCGTATCTGTTGAGGCCGTCGCGCGTGCCGAACCACATAAAGCCGAAGCTGTCCTGTATGCAGCAGTTAACGTCATTATTGCTCAATCCCCTGTCCACCTCGATGTGGGAGAAGTCCGGAGAGTTGCATAATCCCGAATGAAGGAAGCAGCAGAGCGTTGCAAGTATAATAAGCGGCCGGTGTATCATTGTTTTGTCTGTTTGGAGATGCAATATATCATTTCTGTCCGGTAAAATAAATCCGGATTCCGCATTAGCGTTTTGATGGGTGCCATTTCCGACCCCTCCCAAGCTTGGGCTCGTTCCGGATTTTTTCTCCGGCGCCGTTCCCAGACTTGGGCTTGCGCCATTTTTTTCTCCGGCGCCAGCCCAAGCTTGGGATTTCGTCATTTTTTTAACATCGCCACCGTCCCGGACTTGGGCTTGCGCTATTTTTTTTCTCCGGCGCCAGCCCAAGCTTGGGATTTCGCCATTTTTTTAACATTGCCGCCGTCCCGGACTTGGGCTTGCGCCATTTTTTTTCTCCGGCGCCAGCCCAAGCTTGGGATTTCGCCAATTTTTTAACATTGCCGCCGTCCCAACCATGCTCGAACCTATTTGCAATCGACATGAGGAGGCCTGGTATTTACGTTGATGCTGCAAATACGATTTTATCGGGAGGGATGAGAGGGGTGAGATACTTTTTTCGCTTTTACCGGACAGCAATGGCAATATAAATACAAAGCTCCTGTCCGCGCATGCATAAATCGTATCATGCCGTGATTTTTCGTTTCAAAAATGCGTCTCAAGGCCTGAGTGGGATAAAAGCACATTACTTTGAGCTGTAAAATACATCATCATTCGGCAGGTTATAGATACCTTTATCCCATCAAATTAATGTTAAACTTAAATCAGCTCATCATGAAGAAACCAACTTTCCTTTTCGGTTTGCTATGCATATCCGTAGCCGCGTCCGCACAGGGGCAGCAGCCTCAGCAATCCTCAGCCTCCGCGCAGCGACCCTCACAATGGGATCCTCGCAGTACGGAGTGGCATTATCCTGTTCCTCCCAAGGTCTCGCCGGGCCGCAACATGGCTCCGCCGTCCGACGCCATAGTCCTGTTCGGCGGCTCCGACCTGTCTCAATGGGAATCGGCCGGCCGCGACAATGCCGGAGGTCCGCCCGAATGGACGGTCCGCAACGGCGAGCTGGTAGTAGCTCCGGGCAAAGGCTCCATACGCACCAAAGAGTATTTCGGCGACTGCCAGCTGCACATCGAATTTAAGTCGCCTCCCCCCGGCGAGCATAGCGGACAGAACCGCGGCAACAGCGGCATCATGCTCCAGAGCCGATACGAAGTGCAGGTGCTCGACGGCGACAACAATCACACCTATGTAAACGGCATGGTGGGCAGCATCTACAAGCAGAGTGCTCCATCAGTCAATGCCTACACTAAAAACGGCGAGTGGCAAGTGTACGACATATACTGGAAGGCTCCCCGCTTCGGCGCCGGAGGAGAACTGGAGTCGCCCGCCATTGTCACCGTAGTGCTGAACGGCATAGCGGTTCAGAATAACTATGTGCTGAAGGGGCATACCCCATATACAGGCCTGCCTTCATATACCGCTCACGGGCGCATGCCGCTTTCGTTGCAGGATCACGGAACCGAAGTGGCCTACCGCAACATCTGGATCAGGAATTTATAGGCCAACCCCCAAATTCATCATGCAATGACAACAAGAAGAAGCTTCCTGAAAACCTCCGGAGCCTGTGCGGCGGCTCTTGGCCTCTCCTCGGCTCTGTCGCCTAAAGTAATGGCCGCCATGGCGCAATCCGCTCCGGCCGACAGGGTCAATATAGCCGTTATAGGAGTAGGAATGGGCTGTGCCGACCTTGCCGGAATGTTGCATCAGCCCTGGGCCCATTGCGCCGCCATGTGCGACGTCAACAGCGAACGCCTGGAAAGCCAGGCGGCCGACTTCCGGAAGCGATTTCCCGCTCAAACCGAAAAGATGCAACTGGTAAAAGACTACCGCAGGGTTCTGGACAATAAGGACGTAGACGGAGTAATCATAGCCACCCCCGACCATTGGCATGCCTACATCTTTGCAGAAGCGCTCAAGGCCGGCAAAGCCGTGTACGTGGAAAAACCCGTTGCCAACTCGATAGCAGAGTGCAACCTGATGGTCGATCTGCAGCAGAAATACAGGCGCGTGGTGACTACGGGGCTCTGGCAAACCAGCCAGCGCTATTTCCGAGGTGCCAACGAAGTATTGCAAACCGGAGTCCTGGGCGATGTATATAAGGTACAGATCTTTCTCTCCCAGACTACGGCTCCACGGCAGGCCGTTCCTGACGAAGCGGCTCCCGAAGGCTTCGACTACGACACCTGGCTGGGCCCGGCGCCCCGGCGTCCGTATAACTCAGGGCGAGTGCGGGGCTGGAGAGGCTTCTGGGACTATGGCGGAGGCCAGCAAACCGACTGGGGAGTGCACTGGATAGATTCCGCCTTCGACGGGCTTGAAGCTTTAAAGCTGAATTTCCGCACCTACCCCAAGGCCGTATTCTCCACAGCCCACAAGCATCCCGATTCGTTCAACGAGACCCCCAGCCTGCAAACAAGCATCTTCCGGTACGACAATTTCCACATCGAATGGGCCCAGCAGCCGGCCTGGCTCTATGGCCGCAACCAGGGAGTAGCATGGATAGGCAGCCGCGGGACTCTGGTTTGCAACCGCGACGGCTACGAACTCATCCCACAGCTGTCCCGCGAAGGCAAACCGGAGGCGCAAGCGCGCACCATGACCGGCCCCTTCGAAGACAGAGGCCTGATTGATCATACGGCCAACTGGGGAGAATGTATACGCAGCGGCTCTATCGCCACAAACAGTACGGTCGAGAAAGGCGCCTTCGCCACCATACTGGCGCACATGGCCAACATCTCGTTCCGAACAGGCACTGCGGTGGCCTACGATCCTGCGGCAAGGAAATTCGTCAACAATACTGCGGCCGATGCCTTTTTGAAGCCGACTTACAGGTCTCCCCGGCAGTTCCCGCAGCTATGAAGCCGTTTCATTGCCTGTAAATACCTCAAGCCGATGCTTGTGAGCCTTGGTAAGACAACGAACGATTACAAACGTCGTCCGCTTTTCCCTCAACAACATATTCCGGAGCCGAAAATTATATTCATTCCGCTTCGAGGCGGCTTAGGCGGAAGCTTTTCAAGTCTGTTTTTTATTAGTCGCATTGCTGTTTAATTCATTTTTTTAAATATATAGATATGAGCAAGAAAGTCTTTTTTATATTACTGTTATTATCCTTGTCCCTCCGGCTGGTTTCGCAAAACATTGATCGGATTGAGCCCATGAACTGGTGGGTGGGGATGAAGAATACGGAATTGCAGTTGCTGGTGTACGGCAAGGACATTGCCGCTGCATCTTTTTCCTTAGATTATCCCGGCGTAGTGCTGAAGGAGGTTGTACGTGTCGAGAATCCGAACTACATGTTTGTTTATTTGGATGTATTGCCGGAGGCCAGGCCCGGAACGATAGCTCTGACATTCACTGCCGGCAAGAAGAAGAGCGTCAGGCAGTTCGAATTAAGGGAGCGCAGTGATAAAAGCGGAGCTCTCGGCTTCAGCCGGGCCGATGTGATGTATCTGATAACTCCGGATCGCTTTGTGAATGGTGATACTCGGAATGACAACATGCTGGGCGTGACGGTCGACAGATCGCAGCCCTATGGCCGTCACGGAGGCGATCTGAAGGGCATTGCCGACAAGCTCGACTACATCAGGGAGCTCGGCTTCACAACCATCTGGCTCAATCCGGTGCTGGAGAACGGCGATCCCAGAGGTTCGTATCACGGCTATGCCATAACGGACTTCTACAAAGTAGATCCTCGCTTCGGTACCAATGAGGAGTACCGCCGGCTCGTTTCGGATGCGCACAGCCGGGGCATGAAGGTCGTGATGGACATGATATTCAACCACTGCGGCGCATATCACTGGTGGATGAAAGACTTGCCTACGCGGGACTGGCTGAACGACTACGAGAAATACGGCAATACAACTCACTACAAATGGACGCTGATGGACATTCATGCGGTGCAAACCGAGACCGACAGGGTGGTGAACGGATGGTTCAGCAGGGGCATGCCCGACCTGAATCAGCGCAACCGGCATCTGGCGCGCTATCTTATTCAGAACAGCATCTGGTGGATAGAATATTCGCGCATCGACGGCATCCGGCAGGATACTCATCCTTATGCCGACTATGATTTCATGGCTCAATGGTGCTTAGAAGTAGAGCGGGAGTACCCCGATTTCAACATAGTGGGGGAGGCCTGGTACCCTAAGATTTCCGCATCGGCCTGGTGGCAGCGCCGTTCGGTGAATAACAGCATGGGGAACAGCCGCCTGAAGACGGTTATGGATTTTGATCTGACGTTTACCTTGCAGCAGGCTCTCGACGAAGAATCCAATACATCGGAAGGCTCCGAATCAGGCCTGTTTAAGGTCTACGAAGTTATCGCACAGGATTTCCTCTTCCCCGATCCTGATAACATACTTACGTTTCTTGATAACCACGACATCAGCCGCTTTATGCGCAAGGACGAAACCGACCTGCGCCGCTACAAGCAGGGCCTGGCCTTATTGCTTACTACCCGCGGCATCCCGCAGATATACTACGGAACCGAAATCCTTATGCACGGCACCAAGAAGGAAGGCGACGGCCTCATCCGCAAGGACTATCCCGGAGGATGGCAGGGCGACCCTGCCGACGCTTTCGCCCGCGAGGGCCGAACCGACCTCCAGAACGAGGCCTGGAGCTATATGCAGGGGCTGCTGAAGTGGAGGCAAACATCGCTGCCGGTAACGCAAGGCCGGCTGAAGCATTACACGCCCGATCGTTCCGGCGTTTACGTGTACGCCCGCTACACCGACACTCAGACCGTGCTCGTGATGATTAACGGCTCCGGCGAGGAACGTACGCTCGACATGTCGCGCTTCAGCGAGGTCATTTCCGGCAGCGCCACAGGCCGCGACATCATCACGGAGCAAATAATTGACCTTAGAGAGAAAACGACGATTCCGGCAAAAGGTGTATATATCATGGAATTGTCAAAGTAATTGTAACCCTTAAAAATTTATTGTACGATGAACAAACGAAAAGAACACAGAGGGCTCAGGAGACTATGTTTAGCCATGCTTCTCTGCCTGCCCGTACTGCTTCATGCGCAGATTAGGATTACCGGCCGCGTGATTGACAACAGTACAAACGAGCCGCTGGCTTTTGTGAACATAGTTGTGGAAGGCACATCATCGGGCACTGCCACCGACGCCGACGGCAAATTCGCCATAAGCGTTCCCGGACGCGAATCCGTCTTGCAGGTCTTTTATATAGGCTATATCACCCGGCACGTCACTGTCGGCAACAGCACATCGCTTGACATACGGCTTAGCGAGGATACGCAGCTGCTCGACGAAGTGATTGTCGTGGGCTACGGCGTACAGAACAAGCGCGAAGTAACCGGCTCAATAGCCAAAGTAGGCAGCGAGGAGCTGACGGCCATCCCGGCTTCATCCTTCGAGAATGCCCTGCAAGGCCGCGCTTCCGGAGTACAGATCAGCCAGTCGAACGGCCTCGCCGGCGCAGGTTCAACCATTCGAGTGCGCGGCAGCGGAGCCATAACGGCAGGCGGAGAGCCTCTGATAGTGATCGACGGCATCCCCATCGACCAGAACACAGGCAACAGGATAGGCGCCATCAACGACAACCCCTTGGCAAGCTTAGGCGTTAGCGACATCGAGAGCCTTGAGATCCTTAAAGACGCATCCGCTACGGCCATCTACGGCTCGCGCGGAGCTAATGGCGTCGTGCTGATTACCACCAAGAGAGGCAGCAAGGGCAGGGTGCAGATAAGCTTCAATACGCGCGTAACGCTATCAACTCCCAGCGTATGGTTCGACCAGGTAGGCACCGAAGATTACATCATGCTCTACAAGGAAGCCGTTGAGATGGACAACAAATACGGCGGAGGCCTCACCTATACCACCCTCCCCGGCGGATACTCCGAAGCGGATGCACTGCGTAACAATACCGACTGGCAGAAGGAAGTAACCCAAACGGGCGTCTCCTCGCAGAACGACCTCTCCGTAGGATGGGGCAATGAGAAGCTCCGCGGCTATATGGGAATAGCCTATACCGACGAGAGCTCCTTCGTCGTGGCCGACAACTTTAAGCGCACCAACGCCAGGCTGAACTTAGATTATAACCTATTCAAGTGGCTTGGCGCCGGCGTCAATCTGTCCTTTTCTCATATCAACCAAACATACCCTTCCGTGAGCTGGGACGGAGGCTACGGGCGAGCGCTTTCAACCGCCCTGCCTTATTATCCTATCTATAACGACGACGGCAGCTTCTACAAAGCGCCTACGACAAACAACCCCGTTGCCGAGATGTACAACAAGACGCGCAAGAGCTTCCGCGATCGCACAATGGCTAACCTCTACCTGAACGCCACTATCGCCAGGGACCTCAGCCTGCGCTTGGAAGCAAACGTCGACTACTCCGACAACGCCCTCTACTACCTCTACACATCGGTGCTGACAGCCAATCCGCAATCGCAGCTCGGCAATTCCTATCGAACCGGCCGGAACGCCAAAGCCTTGCTGAACTACGGCCTCCGGCTAAGCGGTAAGCACAGCCTGAAGTTCCTCGCCGGAGTCGAAATGCTCGCATCAGCGTCGGCATCCAACCAGCATAACGTCCGCTTCACCGCCGGCGAAGAAGACTGGCTCTTCAACAATCCCGTACTGCCGCCGGAATATAACGCCGACGGCAGCCGAAACTCCAACAATACCTACACCAAAAATCCCGTCAGCGAATATTCCTTCATCTCCTTCTTCGGACGTATAAATTACGCTTACAGCGACAGATATATGCTCACCGCAACCTTCCGCCGCGACGGATCGTCACGCTTCGGAGCCAACAACAAGTTCGGCAACTTCCCCGCCCTCTCCGTAGGATGGCTACTAACCGAAGAAGGCTTCCTGAAGGGGAACAATACTATCAGCCTGCTCAAACTCAAGGCCGGATACGGCTTGACGGGCAACGCCGAGATCCCGAACTATGCCCAGTGGGGAACCGTCGACACCCGCAGCAGCCTGCTCTATAACGGCCAAAACTATTGGATCATCAACGCACTGGCCAATCCCAACCTCAGGTGGGAAACAACCGGCACCTTCGACATAGGCCTCGAGTACGGCCTCCTCAAGAACAGGATTTCGGGCGAGATAGCCTTTTACAGCAAGCGCTCCAAAGACCTCTTCCTGCCCGTCAGCGCCGCATCATCAACAGGCTATACCGGCATACTCACCAACGTGGGCGAAGTAAGCAACACAGGCTTCGAGTTCATGATAAAGTCGCGCAACGTTGTAGCGCGGCATTTCAGCTGGACAACCGATTTCAATATCTCGTACAACAAGAACGAAGTCCTTTCGCTCGGCAATCAGTCCGGCCCCGACGCCATAGGCGGCGAAGGCGATACCCGCGTGCTGGTAGGCCATCCCGTAGGCTCCAACTATCTCGTGAAGTTCCTCAGAGTAGATCCCGCCGACGGAGCCCCCGTTTTTGAGAAGCTCGATGCCAACAAGCAGCCCGCCGGCGAAACAAAGACATACAGCACCGACGACAGGCAAGCCGTAGGACATCCCTTCCCCGACCTCATAGGAGGCCTGAACAACAGCTTCACCTGGAAGGCCTTCGACATGAGCCTCCTCTTCAGCTTCCAGCTCGGAGGAAGCGTCTACGACGACGCCGAGAAGTTCCAGATGAACAACACAGGCTCCTGGAGGCCGCTAAGCAAGAAGCTCGAACGCTGGCAGCAGCCCGGCGACCTCACCGACATAGCGCGCATGACGCTCGGCTCGTCCAAAGGCGACAACTTCATCAATCCCTCGCGCAATACAACCGAGTATCTGCACGACGCCTCCTTCCTGCGCCTCAAAAACCTCAGCCTCGGATATAACTTGCCGCTGTACCGAAACAAAATGAAGCTACGGATATATGCACAGGCCGTCAACCTCTTTATCTTGAAAAACTATTTCGGAGAGCCGGAGATCATACGCGACATGGCCAGCTCGCAGGCACGCAACGTAAGCATCAACGTAACCTACCTCACGCCCCCGCAGGCCCGCACCTACACCATAGGCCTCAATCTGACATTCTGATCCCCCTTAATACATATAATAATATATAATATGAAAACACGCAATATCATCCCGGCACTACTCGCGCTGATAACAACCCTCGGTTCATGCGACGACATGGCCTTCCTGGAAAGGAAAGACGAGAGCCTCGCACTCACGCAAGACTCCGTCAGAACCGAACAAGACCTCGAACGACTGATGCTCGGAGCATACAACGGCATGCGGGCAAACGGATTCATGAACGGTATAGTAGCCGTAGCAGCCGACCTCATAGCCGACGACACCGAATACACAGGAGCAACCTTTGAATGGGTACAGGCGCAGACGCACAAGATGGATCTGTTCAACCCCATAGGCCGCGACATGTGGAACAACACCTACCGCACCATCAACTATGCCAACCAGGCCGCCTTCAGCCCCCTCGCCGATGACATCCTAAGCGGAGGCTCCGGCGGCACAGCGCTCAAAGCCGACGCATCCTTCATACGCGCCATCGGCCACTTCCATCTCGTTCGCCATTTCGGCCTGCCGTATTCCGATGAAACCAAAGACATCAAAGGACGCGGAGTACCAATACGAAGCGTCGGCTTCGTCAACATAGCCGACGTAGCCGTAGGAGAGCTTCAGCGCTCAACCGTCGACTCCGTTTACGCCCAGGTCATAGCCGACCTTCGGTTCGCCGCCGAAAACCTCCCCGCCGGCAGGCAATGGAACGGAGGAACGGCCACCATAGACGCCGCCAACGCCATGCTGGCCAAAGTATACTTCTACAAAGGCGATATGGCCGC
Organism: Tannerellaceae bacterium; assembly: GCA_031280435.1. GTDB lineage: Bacteria > Bacteroidota > Bacteroidia > Bacteroidales > Tannerellaceae > DFXE01. The sequence goes on from JAITGS010000092.1 coordinate 9,362, forward strand.
CGTGGTCGACCACGCAAAAAACATAGTGAAAGACAACGGCCCCTACGACCTCGACGCCGACATAGCCGCCAAATTCGCCGGAGCCGCCACCAAAATCCCAAGCAAAGAAGTAATCTTCATGCTGCCGAGCACCGCCACAGGCGATGACTCATGGGGCGGAATCCGCGAGCGATACAATCCGAGCTCCGGCGCCGTACAGTATTTCCCCTCCGACGCCGCCATCGCAGCCTTCGACCGGGCAAACGACATCCGCTTCGCCACATTTTTCGAGGAGAAAAACGGCCGCTATAATTCCATAAAGTACAACTACGCACACATGGACGCAATCATCATAGCCTACAACGAGCTGATGCTTTACTACGCCGAAGCCCTGGCCGCAACCAACGACACGGCGGCCGCCTCCAAGTGGCTCAACAGGATAGAAGCCCGCGCGTATGGTGCGGCCAAAACATCCGCAGCCGAAGGAAAAGAAAACATCATAGCGGCAATACAAAAAGAGCGCAGGCTGGAGCTTATAAACCAGGGCGAGCGCATCCACGAGCTCAAGCGCCTGAAAAAAGACGTTCGCGGAGCCGGCTGGAACCAGTCCGCCACCCTGTTCCAGATTCCCGACAACGAGCAGAACGGCAATCCGGGCATAATCCCGAATTAATACAGCACCAAAATGCCGAGGCAAAGAAAATCCGCAGGCTTTTCAACATTCACGGCTTGGCGGCCGGGTTGTGCTCGCCGTTGCAGGGCAGTGTCCTCTCTGTTTTATCGCTAAATCCTATGCTCCTTTTCCGTCGAGGAGGCGCCGGAGATTTTTTTTGGCGGTTTTTTTTTGTCGAGGAGGCTCCAAAAATTTTTTCCGGAGGCTCCTCGACGGAAAAGGAGGCTCCAAAATTTTTTCCGGAGGCTCCTTTTCCTTCGAGGAGGCCCCAAAAATTTTTTTTGGAGGCTCCTTTTCCTTCGAGGAGGCTCCAAAATTTTTTTTGGAGGCTCCTTTTCCGTCGAGGAGGCCCCAAAATTTTTTTTTGGAGGCTCCTTTTCCGTCGAGGAGGTGCCAAATTTTTTTTCCGGAGGCTCCTCGACGGAAAAGGAGGCGCTCATTTGTCGACATTTCTGCCTCTGCTGCCTGAGTTTTTGTCCGAAAGGTGAAGTGCGGGCAGGCGGAAGCCAAAAAAGCGGATTATCTTTTCCAGAAGCCGGGGGCGAGGAGCATCACCACCGTGAAGATTTCGAGCCGTCCGGTGAGCATGAGGAAGGAGAGGATCCATTTGGCAGGGGCTGAGGCGCCGGCAAAGGTAGAGTCGGGACCATGGTCGCCGAGGCCGGGGCCTATGTTGCTGATGGCAGAGAGGGATGCGGCTATGGCCTCGTCGAAGTTGAATCCGCAGAGCGTGAGGGCCAGGCTTCCGGTCATGGCGAGGGCGATGTAGATGAAGGTGAATGCCAGGCATCGGTAGACGTTATCGGAGCTGATGGTGTGTCCGTTCATTCGTACTGGCAGTATGGCCTGCGGATGCAGTTGTCGGCGGAACACGTTGGAGAGGTTTTTGTTGACGATAGCGAATCGTCCGGCTTTGAGGCCTCCGCTGGTAGAGCCGGTGCATCCTCCTATGAACATGAGCATCATGGCCAGGAGCCAGAAGAAGGAGCCCCAGGGGACGTAGTCGTCGCTCATGAATCCGGTGGAGGAGATGAGGGAGATGACCTGGAAGGCGGACTTGCGCAGTAGCTCTTCTGCGGCCGCGGGTATGCCGTTCGGGAGGTTGACTATGCCGTTCGACAGCAGCCATGCGGCTGTGGCGGCAACGAAGATCAGTATGATGCCGGCGAACCAGCGCAGTTCTTCGTCGGCAAAGAACTTGCGGAAGTTGCCTCTGAGGAGGAAGTAGAGCAGCGTGACGTTGACCGAGCCTATGAACATGAACATCATCTCGACGTATTCCAAGTAGGCTGAGTTCCAATAGGAGAGGCTGGCGTTTTTGGTTGAGAATCCTCCGGTTGATACGGTTGCCATGGCATGATTGACGGCGTCGAAGATGTTCATGGGCCCGATGGCGAGCAGTAGGCTGAGTAGGGCGGTGAGGAGGAGATAGATGCCGGAAAGCATCTTGGCCACCTGTGTGATTCGCGGTCGGAAGCGTTCGTGACTGATGCCTGTGCCGGTCACTTCGGCTTCGAACATTTGCGATACTCCTCCGCCGAACAGGGGCAGCAGTGCTGTGGTGAATACTACTACGCCCAGTCCTCCCTGCCATTGTGTGAGGCTTCGCCAGAAGAGTATTCCGTGCGGCAGTGCTTCTATGTCGGTCATTATGCTTGAGCCGGTGGTGGTGAATCCGGCCATGGTTTCGAAGTAGGCGTCGGTTATGCTGCCGGCATATCCTCCGAGGTAGTATGGCAGCATGCCGAAGAGCGAGAGGCAAACCCATGTGAGCGCCACTACTATCATTCCTTCGCGGGGCCCGGCGGAGTGTTCGTCGTCTTTTCGTCCGAGCAGATAAAACAGTATGCCGGCGATGCAGATTGAGATGCTTGCGATGCAGAAGGGCCGGAAGTCAGCCTCGCCGTAAGCAAATGCCACGACGGATGCTGCGGCCATGAAGACAGTCTCGAGCAGAAACACAAGTCCGAGCATTTTGATAATAAATCGCAGGTTCATTGTTGGGGGTGGTTGGAGAGGGAATATGTCCGGGGAGGGCGCAGGTTAAGCGTGTTGGAACGGGATTAATTATGCGATAAACTTATTAAGCAACCGGTAAAAGACAACAAGAAATACGGATTGAGCGTAGCAGACTCGGACAGCGAGGAGTCTTTTATTTGGCAGCTAATTGAAGAGCTTCAAAAACAAGCGCTAATTTTTTCCCGGAAAGTTGTCTGTAACGCAGGTCATACAATAAGGAATCGAAAAAGCTGCGTTTCTCTTCCTCCTCAGGGCTCTTGCGTTTGTTGTATAGGTCAACTTCTTGTTTGTTGTGTAATATCAAATCCTTTACAGCTTTGTCGAGAAACTCAAAACCACAGAACAATGCAAACTTCAAATTAATTTCAGAAATTTCTTCCGAGACGTACTCAGTTGTTTCTTTTATTTGAATCGGACGAAATCGAACTAACCACTTTATAGTATATGCCGCCTGCTTATGTCCGTTGGCCCATGTGGAACCCGAAAAATCCTTGTATTTGTGGATGTCATAATAGTAAGATTTGATGGCGCTTCTTAATAAGATCTCATTCAGATAAACGGAGCATCGTGTATTCTCTGTTAGAACCTTGATAAAATAATCATTGAAATGGCTGCGTATTATTGTTTGTCGGAAGTCTACCTTTTCTTCGATTAGAGATAAGAACTCTTCCCTGAATAGACTTCGTTTGGCTGCAAGTTCTTTTTCCTTGTTTATAATTCTCAGCTCTTCATCTTTATAATCAGCCATTTTTCCACAATGTGTTATAATCGCTTACATTCATCCTGGCACATTCGTCCAATTTTTCTTTTGGAAACTCTTCACCCTTATTCGGATTTGAATTATTGTCTATTTTATCTATTGACGGGTCGTATGACATTTGTGGCGTTTTTGTTTGCCGATTCTTCGTTAAATACGCTCCTATTACTGTTATCAGCAAGCATAGCACAACAACAATGCTGAATACCCAGGTCTCTATCGTCTCAATCATCGTATATATTTTAATTATGAATATTTATTTGATTCTATTTTCCATTTAAAGAATATGGAAGCCAGCACTACTGCCGATGTAGTTATGCAAAAGGGCCCGATATTCATTTCGGATGTAACGGCATCCGGAGAGGTAATCAGCGCCAATGAACTGATAAAGAACATTAGTGTCGTACTGAATGAAAGGATGAAGAATAACCAAAACCAAAGGTTGTATGCATACGACATTCGCCTGTAATCTTGCAATAAACTAATCACTATTGTCAGTCCCCACATTGTGTAGATTCCTTTAGCATACAAATGCAAGGAAAACCCCAGCAAACTACTATTCGAGAATTTAATAATTAGTGTCGAAAGAGCTGTAAAGAATAATGGTAATATGAGAGGGGTCAGCACATTGATTAGAAACCAATCCAATGTATTGTTCCGGATTAGTTTATTTATTTGCTTATTCATTTGCTACTGCCTCCATACTGATATTGTTTGCATGTTTGACGCAGAAGTATATGAGGGAACATGCCGTTTATAGTCCCAATCGAAATAAACATTGCCGCATCTTCCGTCAACATTGTGAGTTTCGCTTGAGGTAATCCTGCATTATATAACATATCCTGTGATCTGTTTGATTCAATACAACCGTATTCCACGTTCTTTATTCATTTAGGCGACAAAACTAATGAGTTCTAACCGAATTGCAAAATCACAATCTATTACAGTTCAGCCGAAGTATTCATCCAGGCGTCTGAGGGCGGCGTCGAGGCAGAAGACTATGACGCGGTCGTCGGCTTGTATCTGTGTGTCGCCTTTGATCAGGACGGGGGTTTTGTTGCGCATCAGTCCGCCAAGGGTCATGTCGGAGGGCAGCCGGAGGTCTCTTACCGGCTTGCGGGTGACCTTGGAGCCGGCGCGGGCGGTGAGCTCGGCAACGTTGGCATTGGCAAAGGAGAATATCTTGACGTTCGCCACGTCGCTGCCGAGCAGGAAGCGATAGATGTATCCCGCCGCCAGCAGTTTCTTGTTGACCACCGAGCCTATGTCCATATTCTCGGCCAGGGGTATGTAGTCGAGGTTCTCCACTTCGGCTATTGTTTTGACTACTCCGCCGAAGCGCTTTGCCGTCAGGCAGGACATGATGTTGGTGCTCTCGCTGTCGGTGAGGCCTACGAAGGCCTGCGCATCTTCAATGCCTTCCTGGCGGAGCAGGTCGTGGTCGCGTCCGTCGCCGTGGATTACGAGTACGTTATCGGGAGCCATATCGGCTATGCGGTGGCATTTCTCCCGGTCTTTCTCTATGAGTTTCACGCGGATGCTCTGCGGCAGGAGCTGGCATGTGCGTATGGCTATGCGTGTTCCGCCGAGGATGAAGATCTTCTTGACTTCCGGATTATCCTTCCCGGCTTGGCGGCGAACGTCTTCAACGCAGTCCTTGGTGGTGGTGAAGAAGACCGTGTCGCCCGACATCACCGTGCTGTTGCCGTTGGGGATAAAGGTCGTATCCATGCGCTTGATGGCGACTATGTGATACAGCTTGGTTTCGGGCGGCAGCTCGGCGAGGCGCAGGTTTATCAGGCTGGAGTTCTCGCGGATTTTCACACCTATCATCACAAGAGCTCCGCCGAGCAGTTCGAAATATTGCCGCGTCCAGGGGCGACTGATAGCCGTTGTTATCTCCTGTGCAACGAGCATTTCCGGATATATCATGGCGCTTATGCCGAGGCCTTCGAAGAACTCGCGGTTGCCCGGCAGCATGTACTCGTAGTTGTTGATGCGGGCAAAGGTTTTGCGCACTCCCAGCCGTGCGGCAAGCATGCAGGCCGTCACGTTAACCGATTCCTCAGGCGTTACGCTGACGAACAGATCGGCGCTGCCAGCTCCGGCCTCTTTCAGATCGTGGAAGGATACGGGATTGCCCGTTATGGGCAGTATCTCCTCGTTCGACAGGGCTCGCAGGCGCTCATCGTTTTCGTCGAGCAGAGCTATGTCGTGGCGTTCTTTGGCGAGCATACGGGCCAGGTGCGTGCCCATTTCGCCGGCTCCGGCAATAATGATCTTCATAGCCGACGGAGTTCGGTGCGCAGGGTTTCGGCAATGTGAACGGCATCCAGTCCATACAGAGCCGACAGTTCGGCAATCGTGCCGTGCTCCACAAAGGTGTCCGGGATGCCGAGACGCAGTATGCGCGGCGAATAACCGTTGTCTGCCATGAACTCCACTACGGCGCTCCCCAGGCCTCCCGTTCGCACGCCGTTCTCCACCGTAACGATCAGCGGGAAGCTGCGGCCCACTTCGTGCAGTATCTCCTCGTCGATGGGCTTCAGGAAAATCATGTCGTAATGAGCAATGCCGGCCTCCGTTCCAAGCATTTCGCAAGCGCTTATTACCCGGTTGCCGATAGAGCCTATCGAAAGCACTGCTATGCGATTGCCCTCGGCAATCTTGCGCCCCTTGCCTATGGGCAGTAAGCGCGGCGTGTTCCTCCAGTCCTTCTTCTCGCCCTTGCCCCTGGGGTATCTTATAACGAAAGGAGAGTCGGCGGCCTTGCAGGCAGTGTACATGAGGTTGCGCAGATCCCATTCGTTCAGCGGCGAGCTGATGATAAGTCCCGGAACAGGGCGCAGGTAAGCCAGGTCGAACAGCCCGTGATGCGTTGCACCGTCTTCGCCTACCAGCCCCGCCCTGTCGAGGCAGAGCACCAAGTGCAGCTTCTGGAGCGCCACGTCGTGAATAAGGTTATCGTAGGCCCTTTGCATAAACGACGAGTAGATATTGCAGAACGGAATCATACCCTCCTTGGCCAGCCCGGCTGAGAAGGTAACGGCATGCCCCTCGGCAATACCCACATCAAAGGCCCGTCCGGGATAAGCCTTCATCAGGTAGGTCATGGAGCAGCCCGTAGGCATAGCCGGAGTTATGCCTACAACTCTCGGATCCGAGGCAGCCAGCTCCACAAGCGTATGCCCGAACACATCCTGGTAGAGCTGCGGCTGGTTGAGGCTTTCAATCACTATACGCTCGCCCGTTTCCTTATTAAACTTGCCGGGGGCATGCCATTCCGTGGCCGATTCCTCAGCCGGCTTGAATCCCTTTCCCTTCTTCGTTTTAAGATGCAGCAGCTTTGGCCCCTTCATATCCTTAATATCATTCAGGATGCGAACAATGCCGGCAAGGTCGTGTCCGTCCGCCGGGCCGAAGTACCGGATGCTGAAGCCCTCGAACAGGTTATGCTGGCTCGTAAGCAGAGCCTTCAGGCTGTTGTTGAACCGCAGTATAAGCCCCTTGCGATTATCGTTGATAAGATGCAGCTTCCTCATACCGCGATACACATCATAGCGCAGCTTGTTGTACGGATAGCTGGTCGTAATGTTAACCAAGTATTCGCTCATGGCCCCCACGCTGCCGTCAATAGCCATATTATTATCATTAAGAACAATGAGGAGGTTATTCGGATTGATGGAAGCATTGTTGAGGCCCTCAAACGCCAGTCCGCCCGTCATCGCTCCATCGCCTATAACGGCAACCACATGCCTCTGCTCCTCATTTTTCAGAGCCGAAGCCACCGACATGCCGAGGGCGGCCGAAATAGAGTTTGAAGCATGGCCGGCAATGAAGGCATCGAACTCACTCTCCTGCGGATTAGGGAATCCGCTGATGCCCTTGTATCGGCGCAGGGTAGGGAAGGCATCCCGGCGTCCGGTGAGGATCTTATGCCCGTAAGCCTGATGCCCCACGTCCCAGATGATGCGGTCGTAAGGCGTATTGAACACACGATGCAGGGCAACGGTAAGCTCAACAGCCCCCAGGCTCGCTCCCAGGTGCCCCGGGTTTTCGGATAACACGTCTATGATGTATTGCCTCAGTTCGTCGCAAACCGCCGGCAACATGTCGGCAGGCAATGCGCGCAAGTCGGCGGGAGAATCAATATTGTGAAGAATGTTGGTAGATTGTGTTTCAGACATCTTAAAAAAATTTTCGCAAATGTAATCAATTCCCGGCATGGCCGGCGAGCATCCCGGGAGCAAAAGTCATTCCCGCGCTAAAAGCCGCAGATTCCCGGCCCTCTCTTAGGCGATGCCCCAAAAAAGCAACGGCAAAACTTGGCAAATCAAAAAAAAACATATCTTTGCCCACATCGAAAAAATATAATAGCATGAAAGCCCAGGCAAACACAGATTACATATTATATATAAGGTATAGCTGCCGACCAATCGGCGGCGTGTCTTTGCAATTTTACCCCCCATATTTACATTTTAGCCGATGATTGCGTAAGTAGCCCCTTTCTGCTTCCCCAATATCATATTGCAGCCCTCTCGAGTAAGTCTCGGAGGGCTATTTTTTTGCATTTCGGACGGACACTCAGGCGGCAGCGGCAGGAATGTCGACAAATGAGCGGC
>JAITGS010000095.1 GCA_031280435.1 Tannerellaceae bacterium
GGAACAACGATGTTCCGGGGCAAAAAGGGGACAATTTCTGCTGCATACCTGTTGAATTGTTTGAAACAATGTAGAGGCGCGGCGATTATCGGTAATTTCGCCGTAGCCGGCCTCCGGCCGATTCGCATCCTTGCAATGCTGTGTCCGGGTGGGAGGCGCCTGTCTTTTTTCGGCAGTTTTTTTATATTTGCAAAAATTAATTCATACTATTATGGCAGATACAAAACAGTTCATTACAGCAGCGGAGACTAAGATGCTCGACGCTATCTCTCATCTCGACGAACAACTGGCGCACATTCGCGCAGGAAAAGCAAACCCGAAAATACTTGACGGCGTACGTGTTCCTTATTACGGGAGCCTGTCGCCCCTGAGCAGCGTGGCATCGGTTACTACGCCTGATGCAAAAACAATTCTGGTTACTCCATGGGAGCGTTCGCTCATCAAGGACATTGAAAAGGCTATCATGAACTCGCCGGTTGGAATCACTCCCGAAAATAACGGCGAAGTTATACGGCTCGGCATTCCTCCCCTGACCGAAGAGCGCCGGCGTACGCTGGTGAAACAGTCGAAGCAGGAGGCTGAGAATGCCAAGATAAGTGTTCGCAATGCGCGCCGCGACGCTATCGAGCACCTCAAGAAGGCTATCAAAACGGATGCTATTCCTGAGGATGTTGAAAAGGATGCCGAGGCTGAAGTGCAAAAGGTGCACGACAAGTTTATCAAGAAGATTGACGAGCTGTACGCAGCCAAGGAAAAAGAAATCATGACCGTGTGAAAGGACTTGTTGTCAAAAACACAGGAAGCTGGTACACCGTGCATGCCGACGACGGACAGAAGATTGAATGTAAAATCAAGGGTAACTTCCGGCTGCGCGACTTCCGGAGCACCAACCCTATTGCCGTGGGCGACCGCGTGAGCATTGAGATGCACTCCGAAGACACGGCCTTCATCACCGAAATAGAGGAACGTACCAACTACATGATTCGGAAAGCCTCCAACCTTTCAAAACAATCGCACATCATTGCGGCTAATATCGACCAGGCTATACTCGTGGCCAGCGTCAATTATCCGGTCACCACCACCATCTTTATAGATCGCTTCCTTGCCGTGGCCGAGGCCTACTCCATCCCGGTATGCATCGCCTTCAACAAGATTGACAGGTATAATGCTGCGGACAAGGCTACGCTCGAGGCGCTCATCAGGCTTTATTCCTCTGTTGGCTACACCTGCTTCCGAATATGCGCCGCCGGCGGCGAAGGAGTCGACAGCCTCGGCGAGCAGCTTGCCGACCGTATAACTCTCCTTTCGGGACATTCGGGAGTGGGCAAATCAACCCTCATCAACCGGCTAATCCCGGGCTTAGAGCTGCGCACCGGAGGCATCTCCGAATATCATCGCAAGGGAATGCACACAACGACCTTCTCGGAGATGATTCCGCTGCCGCAGGGAGGATACCTGATTGATACGCCAGGTATCAAGGGCTTCGGGACTTTCGACATGGAGAATGCGGAAATCTCCCACTACTTCCGCGAGATATTTGCCGAGGCCGAGCAATGCCGATTCGACAATTGCACTCACCGACGCGAACCGGGATGCGCCGTCCTCACAGCCGTCGACGAAGGTCGCATCAACTCCTCACGCTACAAAAGCTATCTGAGCATCCTCAAAGACCGCGAAGGAAGCAAGTACCGCGAGGAATACGAATAAGGGAACTCCTGCTAATTGCTTTTTCTGCGTTATGCGACGGCGGCAAAATGCTCATGTACCCAAACGGGTCATTCGCCTGCCCAAACGGGTCATTCCCGCGAAGGCGGGAATCTCCGATCGATAGTTGGTTACGATTCTACTCGTCATTTGTATTTGATGCAATACAATCGTCCCGTTTCTCGATCGGAGATTCCCGCCTTCGCGGGAATGACCTATTGTTCAGTCGGAAATTCCTTTTGACACTATTGTTCGAGCGTGAAGGGCTTTTGACACATTCGGCCTCTTTTGCGCAGGCGGGCAAACACCCTCCTTTGCATCTGCGTCTACACATTAATATATATATATACGCAGGCCTGGGGATTACTGCACGCCCTCGGTGAGGGCCTCCGCGTTCAGCTTCTTTACTAAGCCTTGCAGAACGTTGCCGGGGCCTACCTCCACGAAGTGGTTGGCGCCGTCGGCAATCATGTTGGTCATGATTTGCGTCCAGCGAACGGGCGAGGTGAGCTGCGCTATGAGGTTGCGCTTGATGACGAGCGGATCGGTTTGCGGCTGCGCGTCCACGTTCTGATACACTGGGCAGGCGGGTGCGGCAAAGCGAGCGCTCTCTATGGCAGCCGTGAGCTCCTCCTGCGCAGGAGCCATCAGCGGCGAATGAAAGGCGCCTCCGACCTTGAGCGGCAGGGCCCTCTTTGCGCCGGCCTTCAGAAGCAGCTCGCAAGCCCGCCTGATGCCTTCGGTAGAGCCCGATATAACGATCTGGCCGGGGCAATTATAGTTGGCGGGCACCACCACGTCGTCGGCTATGCCGGCGCATATCTCCTCCACGGCTTCGTCGGCCAGGCCCAGGATGGCAGCCATGCCTGAGGGAGTTGCTTCGCAGGCCTTCTGCATAGCCGCGGCCCGCTTGGCCACCAGCGTGAGCCCGTCCTCAAAGGAGAGGGTGCCGACGGCGGTGAGGGCCGAGAACTCGCCGAGCGAGTGTCCGGCAGCCATCTGAGGCGGAGGCCCTGCAATCGTTTGGGCAAGTATGATGGAGTGGAGGAAGATGGCCGGCTGTGTGACTTTGGTTTGCTTCAGGTCGTCTTCCGTGCCTTCAAACATCAGGTCGGTGATGCCGAATCCGAGGATTTCGTTAGCTCTGTTGAATAACTGTCTGGCGGTGGAATTGGTTTCGTATAGATGCTTTCCCATTCCTGAAAACTGGGCGCCCTGCCCAGGAAATACATGCACTTTCATTTTCTAATTTATTTCTAATTTCGGATTTTTAAGAGGCCGCAAAGGTAAGAAAATTTGATTGCCCCGGTCGGGTAAGCTTTCAAATCGTATCTTTGCCCATCAAACAATCATTATTAATCACATAATTAAACATTGAATCCTATGAATCACTTATTGTTTTTACCCAACCTGGGCACCGGCGAAATCATCATCATAGCCTTCGCCATACTATTGATTTTCGGCGGCAAGAAAATCCCCGAACTGATGAAAGGAATCGGCAAAGGGGTGAAGAATTTCAAAGACGGGGTCAAAGGACTTGAAGACGATATAAACCCGAACGATAACGACACTCCCGCCAAGAAATAAAGGAAGATGCAGCAAGATGAAATGTCGTTCTGGGACCATCTGGAAGAGCTCCGCTGGACAATCTTCCGGTCGCTGCTGGCCCTTCTGGTTTTCGCCATAGGCTTCTTTGCCTTCATGCGCGGCGAGTACGGAATCTTCGACAGCGTAATCATGGCTCCCACTCGGGGCGACTTCCTCACCTACCGGGTGTTCTGCAAAGTAGGCTCGTACTTCTCCTTCCTGAACGACTTCTGCAACGAGGCTTTCCGGATAGATATAATCAACATCAAGCTGGCCACCCAGTTCTTCACGCACATGACGACCTCGTTCTGGCTGGCCCTGGTGCTGACCTTCCCCTACCTCATGTTCGAGGTATGGAAGTTCGTCAGCCCTGCGCTCTACGAGAACGAGAAGAAGAACGTACGCTGGGTGTTCCTCTTCGGCACCGCCATGTTTTTCGTTGGCTGCGCCATAGGATACTACCTCGTGTTCCCGCTCTGCCTGCGATTCCTGGCAACCTACCACGTTAGCGAAGCCATCACCGAACAGGTTTCGCTGGATTCGTACATGGATAATTTCCTTATGCTGATCTTCGTGATGGGGATAATCTTCGAGATGCCTCTGCTGTCGTGGCTGCTGTCGCAATTAGGCCTGCTGCGCCGCGGATTCTTCCACAAGTACAGGCGCCATGCCATAGTTATCCTGCTGATAGCGGCGGCGCTGATCACTCCGAGCGGCGATCCCTTCACGCTCTCCATCGTATTCATTCCGCTGTATGCGCTGTACGAGCTGAGCTCCTTCTTTGTCAAGCCCTCGCCTCCTCCGGATGAGGATGAGGTTGAAGAAGCTATAGTGCCGACATAAACAAAATAGAGGCGTCCGCTTATCGGGCGCCTCTATTTTGTTTCAAGGGGGAGGGCAAACGCATTTAAAATTGGCGCAGGCAAATTGTGTCAAAAGGTCATTCCGCCTGTCCAAATAGGTCATTCCCGCGAAGGCGGGAATCTCCGATCGATAGCCGGGACGATTGTAGTTGTATCATATAAAAACACATACAATCGTCCCCTTTTTCGATCGGAGATTGACTGCGTCGATTCTCGCAAGCTAAAAGCTTGCTTCGAATTCCCGCCTTCGCGGGAATGACTTGTTTTTCGAGCAGGAATGACTTTTGACACATTCATTCAGCCTCATTGCTCCCTACGGAGAAGTTGGTGGACTTGGATGGCATCTTTCTATTGATATGAATGCCCTACGGGCAATTTGCCTGCGCCAATTTTAAATGGTTTACCCTGGGGAGGATGAGGGCTATCCTACCGCAAGCCGGTAGCTTCGAGCCAGAGGTTGGCCATAAGCTGCCGGCCCGGCAAGTCGGGATGTACGCCGTCGCCTGCCCAGTATCTGGCCGGAGCATGCTTGAGGGCAGCGTCGAATGCGGCCTGATAGGGCACGAACACGGCCCGGAACTCGTCGGCCAGCTTGCGGGCTACCTTGCGATAGTCGTCGAACATGGGGAACCACTTGGCCTCGTCTATGGCCGAGCCTCCCTTCACGGTGAAAGGCTCGCCTATGACGAGCTGCACCTTCGGAAGCTTCTCCTTAGTATACTTCAGCAGCGCGCGATAGTCGTTCTCGTAAACGGCTACGGTGCCGTTATAGCTGCCGTTGAGCGTATGCCAGTAGTCGTTCACGCCTATCAGTATGCTCACAACTTCGGGCTGTATGCCGAGGCAGTCTATCTCCCAGCGCTCGCGCAGCTGATACACCTTGTTGCCGCTTATGCCGCGGTTGTAGATCTTCAGGGCCTTGGCGGCTTCCTTGGCGAGGAGCTGCGAGGCTATGAAGAGGCTGTATCCGTTGCCGAGCATAGCCGTTGAGTTGCTTATACTGCTGGCCTTGTCGCGGCCGGAGTCGGTGATGGAGTCGCCCTGGAGGAGTATCACCGCATCCTGCCTGAGGCTGATCTTTGCTGCATTGGCCGATGCATATTCATCAGCCGCCGCCTTTGCAATCTGTGGAATCAACAGGGCTCCGGCGCCTGCGGCCAAGCCTTTGGATAGAAAGTCACGTCTTGTTGTCTTCATGATATTATTATATGTATTAAATGATGAGTCACTCGCCTATGATCTTTACCAGGACGCGCTTGCGCCGCTTGCCGTCGAACTCGCCGTAGAAGATCTGCTCCCAGGGGCCGAAGTCGAGTTGGCCCTTGGTGACGGCCACCACTACTTCTCGGCCCATCACCGAGCGCTTCAGATGAGCGTCGGCATTGTCCTCGGCTCCGTTGTGCCGGTACTGCGAGTGAGGCTTTTCGGGAGCCAGTCCTTCGAGCCACACCTCCATGTCGTGGTGCAGGCCGCTCTCGTCGTCGTTGATAAAAACGCTTGCGGTTATGTGCATTGCATTGACTAAGGCCATGCCTTCGCGTATGCCGCTCTCGGCCAGGCAGGCCTCTATCTGCGGAGTGATATTGAGGAAGGCGCGCCGCGTGGGCGTCTGAAACCAGAGTTCTTTTCTGTAAGTCTTCATCTTGTTCTTATATATATATTATATGTATTAATTATTCGGTACAGGCATCTTCACCTGATTAGGCAGGCGATTAAGAGTAGGCAGTGACATGCGGTCGGCATCAGCCAGCCACGTCCGGTTCCTGAAGTCCCATTCGGTAAAGGGAGGCGACAGCAGGGATAAGTCCCAGTCCAGGCCGTTACGCTTAGAGCTCTCTTTGCCCCATCGTCCGCTGCCGGCGTATGCATAGTTATTCGACAGGGCCTGCGTATAGGGTTCGCTCAGGCCGCTCAGCTGTCCGGCGATTCGGAACGTGCGTCCGGGCGCACCGTTGAGATACGACAGGGCCGCCAGGCAATTGCTCACCACAGGGGCAGTCCCGGCCGCTCTTCCCTTACGTATGCTGCCTACAATTCCTCCGGCGGAGACGGGATATACGGAGTCGCCCCGGTTTATTGTTCCGGCAGCGAAGCTGTTGCGCAGCACAGCCGACGCCCGCCTGTTACTTCCGTTGCCGCGCGTTGCCACGCATCCGGCCAGCCCTCCTGCCATACCTCTGCGAGCCGAAACGGCAGCATAGCTGTAACAGTTCTCGAGGCTGAAGCGCCCCTCGCAGGCAATATCGCCGCCGGATGAGCCTTCGGATGCAAAGACCGAGGCGGCTGCGAATCCGAGCAGGCCTCCAACCGACGATTGAGCCGTTTGCTGCACCGCTCTACTGCCGCTCACCTGACCGCGATTGGCCGACATCTGCATCATGAAGGAGCCAACGGCAGCCGACGACGAGCGCTCGCCGGAGCCATAGCCGTCGGCATAGCCAAGCAATCCGCCGGCGCAGCTCTGAGCGAAGGGCGAGGGGGCATCGCCTCCGCTAATCCCGGCCGTATTGATGCAGTATCTTATGGCGCAGAGGCCTTCGGAGGCGGTCGGTCCTTCGGCGGCTCCCTGTCCGTGGCCGAGTATACCTCCGGCGGCCGAGATGGCTTCGCGTCCGGTGGCCGAGCCTCCCTGCACCGCGCCGGCGTTTCGGTCGGCATAGATGAGGCAAAGGGCTATGGCGGCCATGCGACTGCTTCCCTGCCCGTGCCCGCGTCCTTTGCCCATTATGCCTCCGGCAAAGCTGTATCGGGCGGTTCCTCCGGTCACGAAGCTGTTGTTTGCACAGTTTTCTACGAGTATGATAGCCGCTCCGCTGCCTCGGCAGTATGAGTAGGCTTCGCCTATAAGGCCGCCTGCAACAGAGATGTCGGCCTTGCCTCCGCTGATGTGCACTCCAATGTTGCGGCAGTTGCGGATGATGATGGAGTCCTCGCGTCCGTCGGCGGCATTGCAGGTCAGAAGGCCTGCCAGAGCTCCGGCCCGGGTGGTGAGGTCGCGTCCGCCGCCAAGGATATGCCCGCCTACTATGCTGAGGTTGATGATGCGGGCACCTTCGCCAACGTAGCCGAAGAGTCCGCAGGCTTCGAACACATTGCCGCTGCCTGCTTCGCCGATATGCAGGTTGCGGATGATTCGGCCGTTGCCGTTGAATATGCCTCTGAAGGGATTTTCGCGCTCGCTCCCAATCGGTATCCAATAGTGGCGGCCCAGATTTATATCGCTCGTGAGCAGGAAATGCCGACCGGCAAAGTCCTCGCCCTGCCAGCGGTTCACCCGTTCGGCCAGGTGCACCAGATCTGTAACCGAGTTGATGAGATAGGGGCTGGCGGCTGTTCCCGCACCGGCGAAGGCATATTCATCCGGGTCGTTAAACCAGTCGCCGCGCTGGGCATATCCCGCATGCGCAAGCAACAAACAAAGGGCGGTTGCAAAGAGGAATAACTTATGGTTATGCATATAGCTTGTAGAGTATCACTCGCCAAATATACATTCGAATTATGAATTGGAAAAGACATTCCCCCCGGAGGCGAATGGGCATTTGAGGGATGTGCGTTGTGCACAACGCAATTCATACCTGCCCAATGCAGTAGGCCTTGCAAACAGGTCGTGTTCAAAATGTAGAGACGCGATGCATCGCGTCTCTACGCATAACGCCTGCCCAAATGGGTCATTCCCGCGAAGGCGGGAATCTCCGATCGAAAAACGGGACGAATGTATTTGTATCATATAAAACAAACAGTACACACGTCCCAACTATCGATCGGAGATTCCCGCCTTCGCGGGAATGACCTGTTTGGGCAGGCGGAATTACCTTTTGACCCCCCGGCAGGGAAACCGCATCGCATGTAATATTTATGACGCAATAAGCTTTCGGACGGCCTTAGGTTTGCAGAGAATTATCTACCTCAAATTATTTACAGACAATGAAACGAACTATAATAAAGATTGACGAAGAGCTTTGCAACGGCTGCGGAGCATGTGTGGACGGCTGCCACGAGAGGGCCCTGCAACTGATTAACGGAAAAGCCGTAATGGTGAGCGAGCTCTATTGCGACGGACTTGGAGCATGCATAGGCGAATGTCCGGCGGGCGCCATAGAGCAGGAGGAGCGCGAAGCCGAGCCTTACAGCGAGGAGGCCGTCATGGAGCGACTTGCTCCCAAGGGCGAAGCTATCATCCTTGCGCACCTGAGGCACCTCGACGAGCAGGGCGAAGCCGATTTGCTCCGGCAGGGCTTAGACTATCTGGAGCGGCAGGGCATAGAGCTCAGCTACCGGCCGGCCGACAAGCGACTTGCATGCGGCTGTCCGGGCGCTATGATGAGGGAGATTGTGCAGCCCGAGGCTCTGCAACCGCAAGCGTCGGAGCTGAGGCAGTTCCCCGTGCAGTTGCATCTGCTCAACCCTCAGGCCGGCTTCCTTCGCGGAGCTCATCTGCTGCTGGCGGCCGACTGCACCGCCTTTGCCTGCGGCGACTTTCACAGCCGCTTCCTGAGAGGCAAAGCGCTGGCCATTGCATGCCCCAAGCTCGACGACGGCATAAGCTCGTATGTAGACAAGCTGGCCCGCATGATAGACGAGGCTCAAATCCTTTCGATCACAGTGCTAATCATGGAAGTGCCATGCTGCCGGGGCCTGGCCGGGATTGCAGAGGCGGCAGCGGCCGGGGCGCAGAGGCAGGTGCCAGTCGAAGTCGCAGTACTTCGGATTAACGGCAGCCCTGTCGGCACATAGCCGAAGGCAGCCCTGACGGGCACATAGCCGAAGGGAGCCCTGACGGGCACATCGTCGAAGGGAGCCCTGACGGGCTTATGCCGAAGGCATACCGCAAGGAAATGAAAAGGCCGCGCACGATTAACGTTCACGGCCTTTTCTGATGATGCGGCAGGCTTGTATTCCTGCTTAAATCTTAGGCAGCGCCCACGGCGATCGGTAAAGGGCCTGCGAGAGGCTTTCGGCCTGAGTGTCGCCCGATATGCGGCTCGCTCCCGAATCCCACGAGACCTCGCGGCCAACGCGGCAGGATATGTTCGCCAGATGCGACATGATGGCAACCTTTGCGCCTATGGCTATGTCGGCGGCGGGCAGGTTGCGGCTTTTGATGCAGCTCAGGAAGTCGCCCACGTGCCTGTACAGCCCTTTGCCCTCGCCCTTGCGGAAGGGGATGGCCTCCATTCGCGGAGCGTTGCCGGCCGTAACCGGAATCACTTCCCAGCCGGCGCGGGTCAGCAGCAGCGTACCGTTCTCGCCGTAAAAGGCCAGCCCTTCCTTCTTGTCGAACAGGCCGTGATTGATGCCGCAGGCATGGTCCCAGATGATGTTGAAGTCGCGATAGCAGTAGGTGGCCATAAGAGTATCGGGAGTCTCCATGGCGTCGGCCGGATAGGCAAACTTCCCGCCGGCACCGTAGGTCTTGCCCGGCAGGTCGGCATTCATTCCCTCGAGCGCATAGTCGAGCAGATGCACTCCCCAGTCCGACATCAGTCCGCCGGCATAGTCCCAGAAGAAGCGGAAGTTGTAGTGGAAGCGGTTTTCGTTGAACGCCCGCCGTGGAGCCGGGCCGAGCCACATGTCGTAGTCGACGCCTGCGGGCGGAGCGCTGTCGGGCTTGACGGGCAGCGTAGGTTTGCCGTCTTGCCAGGCCCATACCTTCACGGTGCGCACGCGGCCGATCTTGCCGTCGCGGATGAAGGTAGCGGCCTCGTGCCAGTGCGGATCGCTGCGCTGCCACTGTCCCACCTGCACCACGCGGTTGTATCGCCTGGCCGCACGCAGCATCAGGTTACATTCTTCTATGGTGTTCGACAGGGGCTTCTCCACATATACATCCTTACCGGCCTGCACCGCGGCAATCATCTGAAGGCAATGCCAATGGTCGGGAGTTCCTATTATCACCGCGTCAATGTTTTTGTTGTCAATAAGGCGCCGCCAGTCCTTGTAGAGGGCTGCCGGCTTGCGGCCTGTCTTCTTTTCAACGTCGGCTGCCCGCCGGCTGAGCCAGTTCTCGTCCACGTCGCAAAGCGCAACGCACTCCACTTCGGGATAGTCGAGAAAAACATTGAGGTTGGAATAGCCCTGGCTGCGGCAGCCTATCAGGCCAACCCTCACCTTGTTAGAGGGAGCCGAGGAACCCAGCGCCGATGCGTACGAATGACCCACGAGCGGGGAGATGCCTATGCCGGCGGCCGTAATCACTGATTTCTGAAGGAAATTTCGTCTGTCCATAATTGTAGATATTATTTTGTTTGCTTATGTAACTTCATAAATTTATTTTTGCGCAATATTAACCAATAAAAAGGTAACACACAATTTGAATAAAAATGGAATCAGCTAAAATCAATCCAAGCACAACTCAGTGGTATGTTTTGTATACCTCTGCCCAGGCCGAAAAGCAGGTGAATATCAGGCTATGCGAAAAAGGCATAGAAACCTGGCTACCTATCCATCGCTCACCGCGAGTATGGTCGGACAGGGTAAAGATTGTCGACATACCTCTTTTCCGCTCCTACATCTTCGTCAAATGTCCGTTGCACGTACTGTATACGCTAACCATGGTTTACGGCGTGTCGCGCATAGTGATGTACGACGGCAAGCCGGCCATACTGTACCAGCACGACATCGACGCCATCAAGGAGTTCCTGCAATTAGCCGAAAAGAAAGAGATTGTCATTGGCGACGACGTGGAAGTCCTCTCCGGCCCCATGAAGAACGTTTCGGGGAAGGTCAGGAAGATAGGTAACAAAATGATCATGCTCTACATCGAGCAGATGGGCGTGGTGATGCACGTACCCGTATCTCAGGTCAGCCACGCCAACCGTCTGCGCTAAGCGCTTCTCCCCTCTCCCACAAAAGCCAAAGCACCAGCTGCCTTGGCTTTTTTTATGGCCTCAATCCGACAGCTTAGCCGGAAAAGCTAATCGCAACGGCTCCGGCGTCATCCGTGGAGAAAAATGCGACGCAGTATTTTCTTGCGCAGAGCTTCGGAGAAAAATGCTACGTGGCATTTTCTTGCGCAGAGCTTCGGACGAAAAATGCTACGTAGTATTTTTTTGCGCAGAGCTTCGGACGAAAAATGCTACGTAGTATTTTCTTGCGCAGAGCTTCGGACGAAAAATGCCACGTAGTATTTTCTTGCGCAGAGCTTCGGACGAAAAATGCTACGTGGTATTTTCTTGCGCAGGCCTTCGGACGAAAAATGCTACGTAGTATTTTCTTGCGCAGAGCTTCGGAGAAAAATGCTACGTAGTATTTTCTTGCGCAGAGCTTCGGAGAAAAATGCGACGTGGTATTTTCTTGCGCAGAGCTTCGGAGAAAAATGCGACGTGGCAGCGGCTTGCGCAGAGCTTCGGACGAAAAATGCGACGTCGCAGCGGCTCGCGCAGGTCTTCGGACGAAAAATGCGACGTCGCGCTGCCTCCGGCGTGTTCCATGGAGGCAGTGAAATCGTTTTACTGCCTCCGGCGCTCATCTTTTCCGGCCTCTTCAATGATAAACAAAAAAAGTTCTATTTTTGCCGCGGATTATGGTGTCGTCCTCCCGCATCCGCAGGAGGGCAGTAAAAGGGAATCCGGTGAAAGTCCGGAGCTGTACCCGTAGCTGTAAGTTCTTTTAAAACCCAGGCCCACCTCAATGCCACTGAGATTGCAATTCTTGGGAAGGCGGCCGCAAAGGGGAGAACAAGCCAGAAAACCTGCCGTATCCAATGTTGTTTATAAAATATCCGGGAGTAGATATTTTCTTAATTTATTAGGATTATGCATATAATATTAAATCATACGCGAGCTCTGATGCTTGCATTGCTTGTGCCCGGCGCCTTTACGCTCAACGCACAGCTTGATACCGCTGCCCTGCACAGCTTGCCGGAGGTGGAGGTGAGCGCCGGGCTGCGCCCGTCCACAAGCCGCGAGAGCTTCCCCATGCAGCGCCTTGAGCAGCCGCGGATTGAGGCCTTAGGCATGCGGAGCCTGTCGGAGGTGGTGCGAACATTTGCCGGCGTGACCCTCAACGACTACGGGGGCATAGGCGGACTGAAGACCGTGTCGGTACGCAGCCTGGGAGCAAAGCACACAGCCGTGGCTTACGACGGACTCTCCGTGGTGGATGCACAGAGCGGGCAGGCCGACGTGGGGAGGTTCTCGGTCGACAACGTGGAGAGCGTAAGCCTGTCCGTAGGGCTGTCGGACGACATCTTCCGCACCGCCCGCATGTACGCCTCGGCCGGAGCCTTGCAGATCACTACGGCTGCGCCCAAATTTGCAGCCGGGAAGAAAAGCCGCACTGTGGCAGGCCTGCGCTACGGCTCCTTCGGCCTCATCAATCCTTATGCAAGATATGAGCTCAAGGCAGGAGAAGCCCTCGCGCTCTCCGCTCATGCCGAATGGACGGGGGCGGACGGCGCCTACCCCTTCAGGCTTACGAACGGCAGCGTAACGACCCGCCAAAGGAGGAACAACAGCGACATCAGCTCCATGCGCGTGGAGGCCAATGCATACGGGAGCCTGCCGGGCGGAGGCCGCCTGCGAGCCAAGCTCTATTCCTATCACTCGGAGCGCGGGCTGCCGGGCTCGGTCATCCTCTATAACGACAGGAGCGCCGACCGCCTCAGCGATGATAACAGCTTTGCGCAGGCCATGTACGAACGCCCGATAAGCCGCCGACTTACCCTGAGGGCTTATGCCCGATACAATTATTCGTATTCGTATTATATCTCGCCCAATGATAATTACGCGGAGGGCAAACAGGAAGACAAGAACCTCCAGCAGGAATACTACGCATCGGTGGGAGCCAGCTTCGCCGCATCGCAGTATTTATCAGCGGTGATAGTGACGGATGCGGCACATTCGTCGCTCCGCAATAATTACCGTAACCCGCCGCAGCCGCGCAGGCTCACATCGCTCACCGTGGCCGCTGCCAGGTTCATGAATCCCCGGCTCACGGCCACGGCCAGCCTGCTTGCAACCTACATGAGCGACGACGTGAGCAACGGAGGTGCGCGCCCGGCCGATCGCAAGCGCCTCTCGCCCGCATTGAGCCTCTCCGTGCGACCTTTCGCAGTCGACGCCCTGCGCCTGAGAGCATCCTTGCAAGACATCTTCCGCGCTCCCACCTTCGCCGACCTGTACTACCTGCGCATGGGCAACATCAACCTCAAGCCGGAACGGGCCAGGCAGTATAATCTGGGACTGACCCGCACATGGGGCGGCAGAGGCACTGTCCGGCTGATGACGGCCTCGGCCGATGTGTATTATAATAAGGTGGAAGATAAAATCATCGCCTATCCTTCCTTATATATATGGAAGATGGTCAATATGGGAGAGGTGGAGATGCGGGGGCTCGACCTCAGCCTCGGCCTCAACCTTGCCTGGCCGCACAGGGAGGCTTATAGCCTCGACATGACGGCATCGTACAGCTTGCAGAAAGCTATCGACATCACCAACCCCTCGGCCAAGAATTACAGGCAGCAGATTCCCTACACGCCCGTGCATGCAGGAACGGCCTCGGCCGTAATCGGACTGCCGTGGATAAGCCTCGGATACGTGATGACGGCAACCGGCAGGCGATACTCCCTCCCGCAGAATATCCCCGACAACCTTATTGCGGCCTACGCCGAGCATAACCTCTCGGTGAACCGCAGCTTCAGCCTTGGCGCCTTCGTTGTAAAGCTGCAAGGCGAGGCGCTCAACATATCCGCAGCCAACTACGACGTGATACGGTATTATCCCATGCCGGGCCGCTCGTTCAGGCTAAGTATCAATCTCACTTATTAATAACTATAAATTTTCAAACAGATGAAAACAAAAAGATTTCTATGCTACGCAATGCTGATTACCATGTTTCAGCTTGCCCTTTTCTCTTGTGGAGGCGATGATAATGAGAAGCTGCCTCCGGGCAAGATAGTGTCCAACCTTGCCTTTACCGATACCGATAAAGAGGCGCTGCTCATAAGCGGTACGCTAAGCTGGGAGCTCCCCGAGCCGGAAACGAACATTACCGGCTATGCAGTATACCTTGGCGAGGCCTCAACCGACAGGACTCAGTTGCTCGGACGGGTGCCGGCCGGAGCCAAGTCATTCGCCGTAGCCTCAGGGACGGCCTGGAAGCCCTACCTGATAGTGGTTGCAACCAACGAAGTGGGCGAGGCATCCACGGCGGCATCCGTATCCGTAACCGACAAGCTGCCCGAGTACGAGAAGATCGAGATCCACGGAGCCTACGTGCTGAGCAGCGGCAATGTGGGGCAAAACAACTCCAGCCTCGACTTCATCAACCTCGCCGACAAGAACATCATCAACGGAGTCTTCCTGGCCACCAACCAACGCAAGCTCGGCGACCTTGCCCAGGACGCCATCGTATACGGCCAGAAGATGTACATACTCGTATCCGTATCGCAAACCATTGAAGTGACCGACCTTTTCGGCGTATCCATCAAGCAGATTAAGACCGACGGAGAGCCGCGAGCCGTCGTATCCGCAGCCGGCAAGATATTCGTAACGCTATTCAACGGCAAAGTTATCAGCGTCGATACAACGTCGCTCGCCGTGGATAAGACCGTAGCCGTGGGGCGCAATCCGGAGCAGATAGTGGCTGTGGGCGGCAAGCTCTACGTGGCCAACTCCGGAGGCATGGACTTCGACAGCCCCGTGGGATACGACAAAACCGTATCCGTGATAGATATTCCCACCTTCGCCGAAACAAAGAAGATTGAGGTGGTGCAGAATCCCGTCGGCCTGCTGGCCGACTCCGAAGGCGACGTTTACGTATTATCCCAGGGAGACTACTCGCATCCGCCCGTGCTCCAGCGCATAGCCGCCGCCGACGGAACAGTATCGGTAGTAGAGGGAGTGCATCCCACGGAGATGGCAACGAACGGCTTCAGGATATGGTTCTTCCAGTACGACTGGACGGGCGCCGTGCCAACCGTTTACGGCATCTACGACGCCATAGATGAGAAACTGCTCGAAGGCAGCTTCATCAAGAGCGATGCCCCGGCCATGCCATACAAGCTCTTCGTCGACACCGATACCGAGAACGTCTACCTCACCGCCAGCGATTATATGACCAACGGCGACGTGTACGCCTTCTCCTCGGCCGGCTCGCTGATTCAGAGCTGGACCGCAGGCCTGAATCCCATCAAAGTCGTCTTCGTCCATACCGTAGTAGTAACGGAGAAATAAGCCGGACGCCTGATGCAACGACTGCTTTACCTTATAATTATATCGAGCCTGGTCTTCTCCTGCGGAAGGCCGGGCTCTTCCGTACGTACCGAAGGCTATGCCGGCCATGCAACAGGTTTCAAAGTTGAGCGCTCTGCGGGCTACACCCTCGTGGAGCTGACCGACCCCTGGAACGCAGGCCGCATCCTTCAGAGGTACGTGCTCGTGCCGCGCAGCGCATCCCTCCCCGACGACCTGCCGCAGGGAACGCTCGTCCGCACGCCCATCCGACGCCTGGCGGTATATTCCTCCGTGCATGTGGCCATGATCGAAATGCTCGGAGCCCTTGAGAGCATAGAAGGAGTATGCGAGCCCATGTACATAGGCTCCGAAGCGGTGCGGGAGCGAGTAGCCTCCGGCATAACTGCCGACCTCGGCATGTCCGTATCGCCCAACGTAGAGCGCATGATCGATCGCGAAATAGAGTACATCATAGCCAGCCCCTTCCGTAACGCCGACTACGGAGCAGCAGCCAAAACCGGCATCCCCATCATAGAAGGAGCCGACTACACCGAGACCACTCCGCTGGGGCGAGCCGAGTGGATACGCTTCTTCGGTCTGCTGCTCGAGCGCGAGGAGAAGGCCGACTCCCTCTTTGCCGCCACCGAAGGCGAGTACCGTGCCCTCAAACAGCTTGCCGCCTCCGCCCCAGGGCGCCCCGGGGTGCTGACGGAGAAAAGATACGGCTCGTCGTGGTACGTGCCCGTAGGAGGCAGCTACATGTCCGTCATGCTGTCCGATGCCGGAGCAGCTAATGCTTTCGACCACCTCAGCGGAGTCGGCAGCGTTCCCTTAGCCTTCGAAACCGTGCTCGACACAGCCGTCGACGCCGACTTCTGGCTGATAAAATACAACACAGCCGCCTTGCTGACCTACAAATCTCTGCGGGATGAATTTACGCCATACGCCAACTTCGAGGCCTACCGCAACCGTAACATCTACGCCTGCCACACCGGCCTCACCCCATATCACGAAGACACTCCCATACGCCCCGACCTCCTCCTCAAGGATTTGATCCGCATCTTCCACCCCCACCTCCTCCCCAATCACAGCCCGCGCTACTACCAGCCGATAGCTGAGGAGTGATGGAGGGAGAAAGCGAGAGCCCCCGGCGCCATGCCGACCTCGTTCTAACGTTAGAACGGACTGAATCGGGGCTCGCAGAACTCGTTCTAACGTTAGAACGGACTGAAGCAGGTCTCCCGCAAGCCGTTTGAACGTTAGAATTGCCTGAATTTGGGTTTTCCGAGCTCGTTCTAACGTTAGAATGGGCCGAATTTGGGCTCTCCGACCCAATTTTAACATAAAAATTGTCTACCGGAGGGCAAATTGGCCCAATCCCAAGGCTCAAACGGGCACCCGGAGGCCGAATTTGCCCCGTTTGAACGTTAGAATTGCTTGCGGGAGACCTGATTCAGTCCGTTTGAACGTTAGAACGGCTTTAGCGAAGGCCGATTTTCTCGTTCTAACGTTCAAACGGGCTATATCCGGGCTCCAGGAAGCCCTTTAAATGTTAAAAACGGGGTTTTCGGAGGTGTAGGGGATGAGCCTGTGCTTTTACAGGTGTGAATGTAAGGAGCGGAACACATCGCTGCTTATATATGATGCTTGGGATACAAAAAAGCAAAGCGTGCATCACTGTTGCAGGGACACACGCTTCGTTTTTGATAGCTGCGCAGACAGTTTAAATATCTGCGCTCTGATTCTTTTTTTGATTCTGCAAGTATTCTTTGATTTGGGGCAAAGTCATTGTCGAGATATCCTTGGATATTTTCTCTTTGATGGCTCTGAATGTTTTTACGGAATCAAATTCTTTCTTGATAGGGGTGACTTTAGCTTTCATATTCAACTATATCTTTGGGTGAACGAATTTCGAGCGAGGCGTATCCAAGGCGGATGTTCACTGCATTGTAGCCTCTTATGCGGTAAATATAAAAGAAATAATTCCCGACTGAAAACCGGGGCTGTACAAAGAAGTATTTCCCGACTGAAAAACAGGCTTCAAAAAGCAATTTGCATGAATTACCATTTGCACAACGCCCTGTGTTTTGAATCGAATCCAATTTTAGGGCAAAATTGCTTTTTGCACATGCTTCATCAAGGCTTATTCGGATTGCTCCCCCGCACTATTATCCGTGGTGATAGCCTTCGTTGCGGAGTATGGTCATGGCGCGATAGGCTTGCTCTACGAAAATGAGGCGAACCATCTGGTGGGAAAAGGTCATGCGGCTCAAGGATAGCCTGGCCGAGGCGGCGGCATACACTTTCTCGCTGAAGCCGAAGGGGCCGCCTATTGCGAAAAGCAATCGCTTGCATCCGCTGTTGAGCCGTCCGCCAAGGTAGGCGGCAAACTCCTCCGATGTGTGCTCGCGGCCGCGCTCGTCGAGCAGTATGAGGTTGTCGGAAGGGCTAAGGGCTCGGAGTATAAGCTCGCCCTCCTTCTCTTTGCGCTGCTGCGGGGGCATGTTTTCGGTTTTGCGAATGTCGGGCAATATCATTGTTGAGAAGGGGAGGTATTTGTTGAGCCTTTCGGCATAGTCGGCAATCAGTCGGTCGTAAATCGTACTGTCTGTCTTCCCAACCATCATCAGTATTATTTTCATTTATATATAGTATGTGTTGATTTGAGATTCTATTATACCGTCACTACGCCCGTCCGGCCTCAGGCGAGGAGGGCGCGGGCAGGTTGCCGGATAAAAAATTAGTCACGATATTTGTGCAGTATCCACTTAAAAATAAAAGGACAGCCATGCAGAAAATTATTACTTTAACTATTGTGTTATTGCTCGCCATGACTATGAGCGCAGCCGACATCACATCCATTAGCACAGCCTTTAAAAGCGGCAAGGCCGCAGATCTGGCCTCAATGTTCGACACCGAAGTCGACATGGCCCTGCCGGGAGCAACATCCAAATGCAATCCTAAGGCGGCCGTCGACATGCTAAGCAACTTTTTTGCCGCCGGCAAACCTACGAACTTCGCCGTTGTTCATAATGCGGACAAGAAGGACAGCGGCTTTATAGTAGGAAAACTTACGACGGCCAAAGGAGAGTTCCGCGTAAACATCTCCTACCGATCCGAGGGCAACAGGGCCATCATTCAATCCGTCAGAATAGAATAAACAGCCCGCGAAATGGAACATCTGATAGACGAACTTATAAGCCTGGCCTTTGCGGAAGACATAGGCACGGGCGACGTTACAACTTTGTGCTGCATACCTGCCGACGCAAGCGGAGCAGCCCGGCTTATAGTCAAAGAGCGCGGAATCCTGGCCGGAGTGAAAGCGGCCGGGCTCATCTTCCGCGCTTTCGACCCCGACATGCAAATGTTTGCCCTCATCCGGGACGGCGCAGAGGTACAGCCGGGCGACGTGGCCTTCAGCGTTCGGGGAAAGGTGCAATCCTTGCTTCAAACCGAGCGCCTCGTGCTGAACGTGATGCAGCGCATGAGCGGAATAGCCACCACCACCCGACGCTACGTCGACGCCCTCACGGGAACCGGGGCCCGCGTGCTCGACACCAGGAAAACCACGCCCGGAATGAGGCTGCTCGAGAAGGAGGCGGTGCGAATCGGAGGCGGCGTAAACCATCGCATAGGCCTCTTCGACATGATCCTCCTTAAGGATAACCACATCGACTTCGCCGGCGGCATCACCCGGGCCATCAACAAGGCCCGCGCCTACCTGGACGCTACCGGAAAGGACTTGAAGATAGAGATTGAAGTGCGCAGCTTCGCCGAGCTGGATGAAGTTCTGGCCACCGGAGGCGTCGACCGCATCATGCTGGATAACTTCGGCATTGCCGATACCCGCGAGGCCGTCCTGCGTATCAACAGGCGGTTCGAGACGGAGTCGTCGGGCGGAATCACATTCGAAACCCTGCGCGATTATGCCGAAGCAGGCGTCGATTACATATCCGTCGGGGCGCTCACTCATTCGGTGAAGAGCTTAGACATGAGCCTGAAGAAGATGATGGACTGAGGCGCCCGCAGCTAAGCCTCAAATTTCAGCCTTATAACCACATATTCGGACCTGCTGCCTATGCGGTACTTGCCGCCCCATATACCTATCCCGGAGGATACGTATATGTGGGCGGCTTCCTTTTGCAGGTATCCGTGTGTTTTTTCGAACATCATGCCGGTGAAAATGGAGAGGGGCCATACCTGTCCGTTGTGGGTGTGGCCGGAGATCTGGAGGTCGATGCCGTTGAGGGAGGCCTCTGCGAGCTTGTGGGGCTGATGGTCGAGCAGTATGATGGGCCTGGAGCTGTCGAGGCCGGCTACTATCCCGGCAAGAGGCTTGCGGCTGCGGTTGGAGTAATCGTCGCGTGCGGCCACATAGAAGGCGTCGGCAACCAAAACGGCAGAATCCCTCAGTACGCTGATGCCGGCCGATTGCAGAAAAGCCTCGCTGCCGTCGACATTTGCAATGAACTCATGATTGCCGACGGCTGCAAATACTCCCAGCGGAGCCCGCAGCTTGCCTAAGGACTCGGCGAAACCGCCTTCGAGCATGGGGCGCAGATGGCTGTCGATGATGTCGCCTGCAATCAGGATGATGTCCGGCTTCTCGGCATCGATCAGAGGCAGCCAGCTCTCGAACTCGGCCTTGCCTACCGCCCCTCCGAGATGAAGATCGCTGATGGCGACAATGGTGAGCTCCTTAATGGAGCCGGCCTGCTTGGCTATGGACAGATTGAGCTCAACCCGATCTTTATGCCGGTAGGTTATATTCCCAACGACTAAGATTAAAGTAATAATTGCACTGATGAGCCCGAAGCTCATCCAGCCCGCAGGCAAGATACGGCCGAACGGGCCGAAGGGCAGAAGGCGCAACAGATCGGTTGCGGCAAGCAGAAGCAATAGGTAAAGAAATATCACCAACCACGACATCCCTACGCGGTACACAAGGCTTACAATTTTCAAGGGAGCCACATCGGCCACAAAAAAATTGAGAACGAGGGATGCGAAAGCTAAAACACCAAGAGATACAACTATTATACGACCCGGCTGCGACGGGACTATATGCCAGAGGCGATGGAAGATATAATAGTGGGCGCCAATAACTATCGCGAGGGCTATGATGATAAATAAGGGAGTCCGCATTGCCTGCTGCCTTGCTAAATGTATTTCTTGCCGAACTTGAGCTGGGCGTTGGCGATAAATTCTTTGATGCGGCTTTCGCTCTTCTTCTTGCAGATGAGCAGAACATTGCCCGATTCGGCCACTATGTGCTCATCCAAGCCTTCGATAATGACCAGCTTGTCGGAGTTTTCAACGGCTATCAGGTTGGCTGAGGCATCATAAATCATGGCGGTGCCGTTCTTGAGCCTGACATTGCCGGCCTCGTCGCGGTTTTCAGCCATATCGTAGAGCGATCCCCAGGTGCCGAGGTCGGCCCAGTCGAAATCAACCCGCATCATGTATACATTGTCGGCCTTCTCCATCACTCCATAGTCGATGGATATGTTTTCGCAGTAAGGATATTGTGTGTTGATGAAATCCGCCTCTTGCGGAGTGTTATACAGCTCGGCGCCCTTCTCGAATATGCTGTTGACGGCCGGGCAATGCTTGGCGATAGCCGCTATGATAGCGTTAACGTTCCAAAGGAAGAGGCCGGAGTTCCAGAAGAACTCTTCGCTGTTGTGAAAGATCTGCGCCATCTGCTCATTGGGCTTTTCGATGAAGGTCTTGACCTTGACGAAGGCCTCTTTGCCGAGATCGCTGCTCTGGATGTAGCCGTAGCCGGTCTCGGCCCTCCTTGTTTTGATTCCGAGAGTAACCAGCGCAGGATTATCCTTAACGAATTTCAGGCCGCTGTTAACGTTATCAAGGAAAAGCTCCTCTTTGCGGATCAGATGATCGGAGGGGGCGACAACAATATTGGCGTTCGGATTCCGATTGCGGATGTGATAGGCTGCATAGGCTATGCAGGGAGCTGTATTACGGCGGATTGGCTCTGCAAGGATGTTGCCGGCCGGCAGCTCAGGTATCTGCTCACGGATAAGATCTACGTACTTGGCATTGGTCACTATGATGATGTTCTCAACCGGGATAATTCTTGCAAAACGATCAAAGGTCTTTTGCAATAGAGAGCGTCCTTCGCCAAAAAAATCGAGGAATTGCTTTGGATAATTTTCTTTGCTGAAAGGCCAGAAGCGACTTCCGACGCCTCCACCCATAATTACACAATAGTTGTCTTTCATGAATTAAATATTTTAGTTGATTAATACCTATTATAAACGGAAGCGGAGCCCTTTTATTTCAAAGTGACTGATAAATACGCATGAGTTCGGCTGCTGCCTTGCCGTCGTCGAACCGCCCGACGTACTCTTTGCCGGCTTTTATCATTCGATTTGCCAAAGCTTCGTCGCCGAGGATTTCGCCTATACGTAAAGCCAGCTCATCTTCCCCGTCCGGATCCACATACACAGAGGCCGGGCCCCCGGCTTCCTCCAGGCAAGAGCCTCTTGCGGCAATAACCGGAATCCCGCAGGATAATGCTTCTATAACAGGGATGCCGAATCCCTCGAAATAGGAGGGGTATACAAAAACCCTGGCTAATTGATAGACGGCCGGCAGATCGGCAAAGGAAACATTGTGCAGCACGTGCAGCCTGCGGCTCAGTCCGTGCCGCCGGGCATACAGCTCAACCTCCCTGAGGTAGGGCGTAGAGCGGCCGACAGCCACCAGATGCACATCGGGTAACAGCCTGAGCGCCTTCACCGCCGGCAGCAGATTCTTGCGCCTTTCAATGCTACCGACCGACAGTATAAAGCCTTCGGGGAGGCCGTATCTTGCCCGTACCTCCTGCATCTTCTCCTCCGGCACCCTTTGTTGAAACTGAGGGTGGCAGCCCTGGTACACAACTGCGATCTTTTCTTCGGGAATACCAAAAAAGGATACAATATCGCGCTTGGTACATTCGCTTACGGCAATGACCTTGTCCGCAGCACGGCAGGCATGTTCGAACTTCAGCCGGTAAATCGCCCTGTCGATGGGCCTGTAAAACTCCGGATAGCGAAGGAAGATCAAATCGTGTATGCTTACCACCGACTTCAGCTTGCAACGGCCTATGCCGACGGGCAGCTCATTGCTTAGCCCATGAAAAACATCAATGCCGCATCGCTTTAAATCCTTCACCATTCCGCCGCTTCTCCACAGGGCCGGAATCAGCCTGTCCGCGCCCGAAGGGTAAACAAAGCTGCAGTTCGCAAGCTCGTGCAGACGACGCAGGCGCTCGTTCGCCCTCCGCTTGGGCGCAAAAAGAAAGTAGCGGTTGTCGGGACAGTGTTCCACAAGTATTTCCGCGATGTAGCGGCTGTAATTTCCCAGACCCGTATTGTTTTGAACCGCTCTTTTAGCGTCGAATCCTATGTTCATTTATTTTTTTCCTGTAAGTCTTCGCCAATAAATCACGAAATAGAGGCGGAGCATAAATACATATTTACATACTCCCCTGTCGAGCTCTCTTATCACGGAGATATTCTCCCTGAGCCCCTTTTCACGCTGAAGGTTAGAGAGGCCATGAAGATCGTAAATCACAACAGGGAAATTGAGATGCACAAAAGCATGCCCGCCGTAATGGCACTGCTTGAAGAACTTAAAGTCGGACGACAGGCTATAGCCCTCATCAAACATATAGCGCCTCATCAGGACGGTTCGCACAAAGGCGCTCTGGTGAGTAAAATACATCCTGTGGCGGTTGCCCGGCGCTTGAGCCCTCCGCTCGCTTAGCAGCCCCGCCTGCTTTTCAACATAAGCGTTGCCGTAAACAACATCCGGCTCTTCCTGCAAGCTAGCCGTTTCCCTCATCACCATGCCGACAGTATCCGGCCCCACAAAACAATCGCCCGCATTGAGGAAACAAATCCATTCGCCCGTAGCCATTCGTATGCCTTTATTCATAGCCTGATAAATCCCATCGTCCTTTTCCGAGAGCCATGCAGTAATCCGGGAACTGCATTCCCGGATTACTCTGACGGATCCGTCAGACGAATCTCCGTCTATAACTATATATTCAATATTTCCATAATCCTGACCGGCCACACTACTGATGGTTTTTGCAAGATTCTCCCTCGAATTATATACAACCGTAACAACCGTAACTAAAGGAAATGCAGACAAAGGCTTCATATTTTCGGCTTATAATAAGGATTGATAACTGAATTTCTACAATGAAAGACGCATATAGCCGGATGAAATTTCAATGATAAGAGAGCCGTAATAAGATAAAATATCATCTGATATATGCCTTGCAAAAATAGAAAAAAAGCGCAACCTCCAGCCGGAATCCTTCTGCGAACTTCCTCGGCCCGCTTCTTGCCCTGTCACCTCTCCCCACAAAAAAAAATAAAGCCGGATGCCGTTGCAAGCCTGCAACGCTATAAAATTTCCGTAGCCGATACAAGTTTGCAACGCCCCCGAAATTGTCGGAAGCCGTTGCAGCGTTGTAAAAGCTTCCCGCAAAACGATTTGAACTTTTACAGCGTTGTAAAAGCTTCCTGCAAATCGTTTTGAACTTTTGCAAGCTTGCAACGGCTTCCCGCAAATCGGTTTGAACTTTTGCAAGCTTGCAACGGCCTCCCGCAAATCGGTTTGAACTTTTGAAAGCTTGCAACGGCCTCCCGCAAAAAATTTGGCGTTACATCGCTGCATTGATAGCGAAAAACCGAAGCCGTTGCAGGCTTGCAACGCAAAGAGCCTGTGTGAAAAAATAATCTACGCCTGCCAAAGATAACGAGTTCACAACGCAATTCCGGCAAATAAGATTCGACCGGAAAAGGGTAGGAGGTGCAAAAAAGAAGTCACAACTGCCCGACGCCAACCTTATTGCTATCGCAGCGGAACAGTAAGGTGCGTACTCCAAGGCCCTCTCGTGCAAAGCTCCCGGATACTCGATTGGCCGTCTTCATGCGCATGAAGACGGCCAACGGCTTATAGTTGCGAGTGAGTAATAAGTGGGCAAACTACTGCACCGCGATTTTCATCTCCGCACCTTTGAGGCCGGGGGATGATACGGTAACGGTGATGCTTCCGGCCTTCTTTCCGGCTTGTACGTAGCCGAGGATTAATCCTCCGAAAGCTTCTTTGGTGGCAGGTTGGGCCGGATCGGCATTGCGGAAATGGCCGCTGTTGTGACTCCTGTTGTCGCCGCTCTCCATGCCTAAAAGTTGCCCTTCGCCTTTAACCAGGAAAGATATTGCGCTGTTTGCGGTGGGCACAACGTTTCCTTTGGAGTCTATGATTTCAACTTTAAGGTGGGCAATATCGTCGCCGTTTGCCGCTATGGAATTTTTGTCGGATGTGATGCGCAAGGCGGAAGCTTTGCCGGTGGTTTGTATCACCTCGGTGCATACTATCCGGCCTTGTATTTTGCCGACAGCTTTGATTTCGCCGGCCCTGTACGGCACCGTCCAGTAGAGGTGCAGATCGTCTGTTGTCTCCATTACGGCCGGCCTGTCGCGCAGTGGATACTTGCCTGCCATTCCGTAGCTGGGAAATTCGAGCCTTTGCTCGCCGAATGACTGTCCGTTGACAAAGAGTTCGACGGCATCGCAGTTGGTATATGCAAGAACGGGGATAACCTGTCCGTTTCTGCCTTCCCAGTTCCAGTGTGGGAAGATGTGAATCATGGGCTTGTCCGTCCATTGGCTCCGGTAAAAGTAGTAGCTGGACTTTGGGAAGCCGGCCATGTCTATCACTCCGCTGCCGGAACCTCTGCCGGGCCATCGGGCTTCGCCCAGATAGTCGAAGCCGGTCCACATGAAGTCGCCCATCACGTAATCGTGTGTGGCGGTATATTTCCATAGCCTTTCGGCGGCTATCATTCCGGAGGTGTAGCTTGGGCGCACAGTGTTCGGGTCGTTTCCGAGGGAGAAGGGGCCGCGCTCGCCTCTTACCGGGCCGTTTTCGGTGCCTATCATTTTCCATTCGGGATGCCTGAGCTTGTCCGGCGTGTACATGAGCTCGGCCCGCTCTCTCCACCTTGCCACGTAGTTATATCCCACGACGTCGAGCGAGTTGAGAAACTCCTCGTAAGCCGGCAGCGGCTCGGCATTGATCTGGTCGTTACCTTGGGTGACGGGCCTGGTGGGATCTTCCTTATGGAAAAATGCCACGAGGCTTTTCACTACATCAATTCCTTCCGTATACATCTGGTCGCGCACTTCGTTGCCTGCGCTCCAAAGGACTACGGAGGGATGATTGCGATCGCGGTGTATGAAGTTCCTGAGGTCTTTCTCCCAGTTTTCTCTGAAGTAGAGGGAATAGGCGGCGGTGGTTTGTTCTTTGGATACCATCCATTCGTCTACAAATTCGTTCATGACGAGGAATCCCATCTTGTCGCAAAGGTCCAGAAATTCGGGTGCGACGGGATTGTGCGCTGTTCGTATGGCGTTGCATCCCATGTCTTTTAATATGGCGAGCCGTCGCTCCCAAACCTGCACGGGTACGGCCGCACCGAGGCATCCGGCATCGTGATGCAGATTGACGCCGTTCATCTTGACGCGCTTGCCGTTGAGGAGGAATCCTTTGTCGGCGCAGAATGTGAGCGAACGTATGCCGAATCGGGTATCGACCCTGTCGACTATCTTGTCGTCAACTTTGACGGAGGTTCGCAGGGTATATAACTCCGGCTTGTCTAAAGTCCAGAGCACGGGCGTCCTTACGTGCACTTCCTGCCGATAGTCGTCGTGCCGGTTGTTTGCAAGTACGGAGATCTGGGCCTGCGATGAGGCGATGATCTTCCCGCTGTTGTCTATAACCTCGTTGCTGAGGACGGCATTGCAGGTTTTTGCCGATGTATTCTCAACCGTTACTCTTACCGCGACGGTCGCAGCCGTGTCGCGAATTATAGGCGTAGTAACGTATACTCCCCATTGCGGAACATGTACGGAGCCGGAGATATTAAGCCATACGTTCCTGTAAATTCCGGAGCCGGAGTACCAGCGGCTGTTGCGCTGTATGGAGTTGTCGACCTTAACGGCTATCACGTTGTCGCCTTCCTTGAGGTATGGCGTCAGATTATAGTGGAAGCCGGTGTAGCCGTATACATTCTTTCCGAGATATTGGTCGTTTATCCATACCTCGCTGTTCATATATACTCCGTCGAAAACAATCCATGCATATTGCGGTGTTGACGAGAGGCTGAAGTGCTTGCGATACCAGCCTGTGCCGGTTGCGACGTATCCTCCGGGGCCACCCGATGGTTCTTTTTCGTTGAACTGTCCTTCGATGCTCCAGTCGTGGGGCAATCTCAGGCGTCGCCATGAGCTGTCGTCGAAGGCCGCTCGCCATGCTCCTTCGACATCGCTCCGAATGAATCGCCAGTCTTCATTGAACCGTACGGACTGACGGGCTTCTCCTGTAATGCTGATGTTCTCAGCCTGTATGCTGCCGACCATGCCTGCAAAGCATATAAGGATTAGTACCGGGGATAGCTTCTTTAAATAGAAAAACAATGTGCTCATATTATATAGTCTTTTTTGTGTGTTAATAATTTTATTTCCGAAGCGGAATCCGAATGTTTATTAATAGCCCGAATTCTGCTGTAATCCATTAATCATTTGCACTTCTGATTGCGGCTTGGGCAACAGGTAATTCTTCTTGCTTACGTGCGGATAAAGGCCTTTGTTTACTTCCTCCACCATTTCGAGGCGCAACAAATCGAACCATCGTATGAGCTCGAAACCGAACTCCCAGAAGCGTTCGTCGACTACTGCTTTGAGGAAATCATCTGCGGAGATGTCCGGCTGCAGGTCGGGATAGATGTTGCTGTCGTAGCCTGATGCCCGGCGCCGTACTTTGTTGACTGCCTCCAGAGCTTCGGCGCTTACTTGCCCGGAAGCTCTTGCATCGGCCTCGGCAAAGATCAGCAGGGCTTCGGCATAGCGTGCAATAGGGAAGAAGCCTTCGGCTGTGCCCGATTTGGCGAGCGATGTGGCGTCGCCCTTGCTTCCGGCATCCCGAAACTTCCACATGAAGGGCTGCTTTACGCCGGAGCTTGCCCAATTGGTATGGGCTGCGTCGAAGAAGTCCGTGTGGAAGGTAAACTCCTTGCGAGGGCCTTCGGGGAAGGCATTGAAGTATCGCGCTTCGGAGAACATGTCTTCCCATCCGCCTTCTTCGCCGGGGCGTACGCAGCGGTCGAAGTTGCTTCCGGCTCCGATAACGCCGTTAAACATGAAGATTATTTCGCTTGATGTAAGCTTATTGCTGACCTTCCATAGGTCTTCGTAATTCTTTTCGAGAGCATAAACATTCATGTTTGCTACGGCTTGAGCTTCATCTCTCGCCAAAGCATATTTGGAAGCATCCTTCAGAGGCCATCCGGCCATGTTAAGGTATACGGAGGCCAGCATTATTGCGGCGGCTCCTTTCGTGGGACGTATTTTGACGGAGGATGCGGGCAAGTTGTTTTTGGCGAAGGTCAGATCTTCAATGATCAGCCCGTATGTTTCCGCAATGGTGGCTTGACCTGCATCTACAACATTGTCCATGTTCTTTTCCGTAACTAATGGAATCTCTCCGAACCATCTCACAAGATAAAAGTATCCGAGCGCCCGTAAATACCTGGCCTGTCCTTCGTACTTTTTTTTGTCGCTGTCGTTCACCTGATCCGCCATCGGCAGTCGTGCAAGGATCATGTTGGCCTCGTTGATTGCCTCGTAGATGTTTCTCCAGGCGGTAAGAACCTGTTCGCTGTTCGGATCGACGTCGAGGCGATTAAATCGGTTGTCGCCTTTGCCGTTTGCATCTTCCGCACCGGCGCATAAGTATATCGCTATATAATTATCAAAAACGCTCCATGCACCTCCCGAACCCACAAAATAAGAGCGATGAATGCCTGTTATGGCCGCTTCGAAATCTGCATTCGTTTTATAGAAATTATCCGGACTGATTATGCTTGCCGGTCTTTCGGTAAGGTCTTCGGTGCAGCCGCTTAATAGCAGTGCAATGAAGGCTATTGCATATAAAACTTTGTTCACCATGATAATTCACTTATTAATGTTTTTAGAAAATAATATTCAGTCCAACCGTATATCCTCTCTGTGCAGGATAGGTCGCGATGGCAACTCCGCCGAACAGGTCTGAAGAGACTCCCCGTTCCGAGCGTCCTTCCGGATCCCATCCGGTAAATTTCGTAACCGTCAGCAAGTTTTGTCCGCTAACGTATACTCTGACCGAGTTAATGCCCAGTGGTCGCAGTATGGAGCTTGGGAGGTAGTATCCTAAGGTGACGTTTTTCACTCTCAGATACGAGCCGTCTTCCATCCATCGGCTGCTTTGCAGCTTTTCGTGTATAGAGCCTGCTATGGAAGGGACATCGGTATTCTGGTTTTCCGGTGTCCATCTGTTGAGTATTCTCGAATCTGTAACGTCTTGCCCGATATTGTTGACTTGCGATTCGGCTCTTATCCTTGCGATATTGTAGATTTTATTCCCTTGCACGCCTTGCAGGAACAGGCCTAAGCTGAAATCTTTATATGAAAACGTATTGTTCCATCCGTACGTAAATTTGGGCAGAGGTGAGCCGAGTATTGCCATGTCGTCAACGGTTATGGCTCCATCGCCGTTTTGATCCTCATATTTGGGAGCTCCGGGAATGACGCCATACTTTGCGGCTTCTGCGGCTTCGTGGGTTCCCCAGGTTCCGTCCTGTACGTATCCCTTGATAACGCCTATGGGCTGTCCTACTATCAGAAAGACAGTATTGCCGAATCCGGGGAGTAAATCCATGAAGGCAATGCGGTCAAAGCCTACTTCTTTTTCTCCCGAAGCGAGGGCTACCACTTTATTACGGTTGAACGACAAGCTAAGGTTGGTGTTCCATTTGAATTTCCCCACAAAGGGATCGCTCCCCAAGGAAAACTCAAATCCGTAGTTGCCGACCTCTCCTATGTTCTCTATACGGTTCAGATAGCCGGAAGCGCGAGGAACAGGTACTTGATAGAGCAAATCGGATGTGTGCTTGTTGTAGTAATCAACCGTAAGCTGAAGCCGTTGCTTAAATAAGCCTATATCGATGCCGAGATTGAATTGCTTGGTTTTTTCCCATTGCAAATCCGGGTTGGCCAGTGTGCTGAATCCCACTCCCGGTTGCCAATCGCTTCCTTCGGCATTTGAATATCGCAATGTGGTGCTTAGCTGAGCCAAAGTTGCATAAGGGGCTAAGGCCTGGCTGCCTGTTATGCCGTAGCTCACTCGCAGCTTCAGATTGCTCAGCTCGTCTATCGAATCCAGAAACTTTTCGTTGTTCACTCGCCATGCAAATGCACCCGAAGGGAAAAATCCCCATTTATGATTTGAGCCGAATACCGAAGAGCCGTCATACCTGCCGGTAAAGCTGAACAAATACTTATCCTTTAACGAATAGTTTGCCCTGCCCACAAATGATTGTATGACCCTCTTGGTTCTCGACGAAGTAGGGACGCCCGGTATAGCGCCTAAAGCCAGATTATTGTATGACAGCGCATCGGTTATGAACTGCTCGGTGGAAACGCTGGAGGCATTATTGTTCTCTATTTGCTGCTCTATGGCGAGCGTCAGATTCAGGTTGTGAATGTCGCCTATGGTAGTAACATAGTTCAGTTGTTCAGTATTCTGTATGATAGAGAAGCGGTTGTTTGTGACCGAGGCCGACGAATTACCGGTTCCTCCCTGGGCTTTCGTATTCGTGAACCGGCTGTTTTCGCCGTCTCTCAGGCGCGCTCCGAACAGAATCCTCGCCGTCAGGCCCTTTATTATCTCATAATCCAGGTATGTGTTTAGCTGAAACTCAAAGGCTCGGTTATCATAAATAGGTTCGAGCGCATTGGCTACCGGATTATAAATGGACTTGGGCCCATAAGTTGCCGCAGGCAGAGTATATGTTCCGTCCGGGTTATAAACAGGCAGTGTCGGAGCCCATCCCTCGGCGCCGTTCACAGGATTAGCGTCGCGGCTCATATTGTTGGGATGGAAGGTAGAGGCGTCGAAAAACAGATTGAGGCCGGCTTTCAGTTTATTATTCAATTGCGTACTGATGTTGGATCTGATATTATAGCGCTCGAAGGAGGAGCCTCTAACGATGCCTGTATTATCCACAATATTTCCCGATAAATAATACGACGTTTTATCACCGCCGCCGGCAACACTCACCTGGTGGCTTTGCTGCAGTGCGTTCCGAAAGATTTCGCTTTGCCAGTCGGTGCCGCCCTTTGCATAGAAATCGGAAATTTGCTGAGCCGTAAATACCTGATTCTGCCCAAAGGTTTCGCGGACTTCGTTAACCAATTCCGCATATTGTCCGGCATTCAATCGCTCCAGCTTCTTTGCCACCGACATAAAGCTCAGGAAGCTGTTGACTTCCACCACGGGCTTCTGCGATTTTCCTCTCTTGGTTTGGATAAGGATAACGCCGTTGGCCCCGCGCGAGCCGTAGATAGCCGTAGCGCTGGCATCCTTCAGCACTTCTATGGACTCTATATCATTAGGATTTATAGTTCCCATGTCGCCACCAATAAAGCCGTCAACAACAATTAAAGGATCGTTAGAGCCGCTGATGGAGTTGCTTCCCCGTATACGTATATTATATGTAGGATTTGGAGAAGCGGAAGTGTTCTGTATCAGCAAGCCGGTTGATCGGCCTTGAAGCATGTTGTCGACACGTTCCGACGGCACGCTTTTGACGTCGGCCAGTGAAACCGATGTGGCGGAGCTCACCAAGTCGCTCCTTTTGGTTGTTCCGTAGCCAACAACCACAACGTCGTCCAGCTGCCGGGTGTCTTCAACGAGCGTTACCGTTATATGCGTTTGATTCGTCACCGTTAGTTCCTGGGAGATATAGCCTACGTAAGAAATCTGGAGGACAACATTGGCGGGCAGGTCGGAGATTGTGAAGCGACCGTTCATGTCGGTAACGGCTCCTGTGGTTGTACCCTTTACCATGACATTGGCACCTATTATAGGGCCCAACGCATCCTGCACTACTCCGGTTATTGTGCGCGACTGCTGAAGGCTGAAAGGAAGGTGTTCCGTTCTTTGATTCTCCTCAAATATCACTATCTGCCGGTCGGAGATGTGGTAGCGGTTGTTGGTGCCGGCGAACAGCTGCCTTAGGATCTCTTCGACCTGCCCGTTTTGCACTTTGACGGCAACCTTGCGGTTCAGATCTACTGAGTTATCCAGATAGAAAAAAATGTATTCGCTTTGCTGCTCCACCGCACGGATGATGTTCTTCACGCTCTCGCTGCTGTATTCAAGAGTGAAAAAGGTTTTCTGAGAGTATGTCTCGTCCGCGAATATGGCGCCTGTTCCCAGGAATATAAATAGCAAACAACACTTCACAATACGTATTAGATTTCTGTGCCTGGCTTTGCTTATGCCAAACAGTATTTGTTTTTTCATACTTTTGTAAATAATTTAAGTTAGTAACTCTGATAATACTAATTTTAAATCTCCGGGGCGGATAATATGAGGGTATTGTCCTCCCCTTCTTTTTTTTCTGCTTCTATGGTCCCATATAATCTGAATTTTAAGTTTTAAGGTTTAACATTGATGATGTATGTAGTGTCGCTTTCTTTCTTCACTTCAATGGGAGCCGCCTTCTTCAGGATGCCCAGAACATCGTCGAGGTTGTCGTTCAGGTGCAGCTTGCCGCTGCAACTCAGCCGGCTCAGGCCTTCGCCCATAGTGAAGCGAACGTTGTAGTAGCGCGACAGCTTCCGCAGCACATCCGTCAGGGCCTGCATCTTGAAGGGGAAGTAGCCGTCGCGCCATGCGATGAAGTCCTCCGCATTCACGCTCGACACCTCGCCCGTCAGAGCTTGGCCGTCGTACGAGAACATCTGGTTGGGCGACAGCGAGACGGATTCCTTGCCT
Source organism: Tannerellaceae bacterium (assembly GCA_031280435.1). GTDB lineage: Bacteria > Bacteroidota > Bacteroidia > Bacteroidales > Tannerellaceae > DFXE01. The sequence continues at coordinate 32,228 of JAITGS010000095.1, forward strand.
TCGGCAAACACCACGCATACCTTGCCGTTCAGCAGCGCCACGCGGGCCACATCCTCGTTATCGTAGGCCGACACATTGAACTGTGTGCCCATAACCCTTATGTCCATCCCGCGCGTCTTGACTATAAAGGGCCGCCTCGCATCGCGGCGCACGTCGAGCATCACTTCGCCTTCCACAAATATCTCCCTCACGGCGCTGCCGAAGTTGGCCGGATAAATCACGCGAGAGCCGGAGTTCACCCACATCTGCGTGCCGTCTGCAAAGGTGATGGACGAGCGACGGCCGAAGGGCACTACAAGCTGGTTGAAAACCTCGGCTGATTGCAGCTTCTCGGCTTTTGTTACATCGCCCTTATCAGAGCGGATCTCTACCTCGCCTTCCCGGCTATAATCAAGTTCCGAATCTTTCCCTTCTATCGCAATCTGCTTGTCGGGCAGTACGAGCCGAACCTCCTGCGACGCAGCTGCGGGCACGGATTGCAGCATGGCGACGTAGTTGGTCTCCGGCGCCGTCTGTTCGGGAGGAGCGAAGAGCGATTGCCGCAGTAAGAGAGCCAGGCAGATGGATGCCGCCGCGCCTGTGGCAATTAGGCTCCACCTCAGGTAGCGCCTGTCGTATCGACGGTTGCCCGATACGATACGGTTCCAGAGCGCCACCCGTTCCTCATCGGATAAATCGGGAAGAGCCGAATCTTTTTTGATATGCTTGAAAAACTCGGAAGTATCCATTCTGCTTGCTTTTTATATCAGGATACCTGAGCGGGGAATATATACTCAATCCGACCGACCCCTGCCGAAGCTCTCTCTGATTCTCTTCATTGAGCGCTGTATAAGATTCTGAGCCGACTGATAGCTGAGCTCCATAACGGAGCAGATTTCTTCAAACTCCATCTCCTGTATGTAGCGATAGTACATGATTTCCCGTTGGCGCGGAGTAAGCACAGCCAGGAGCCTTACTATCTTTTCCTCAACGGCCCGCTGCGATTCATCGTCTATAAAGCGCTCCTCAACGCCGGGCTCGAGCAGGAAGCCGCCGGAATGAGCATCTTTGTTGCGATCGTAAACCGATTCGCGGTGCATACGTCTGAGCAGGCTGTTTTTGAGAGAAACAATGAGGTAAACCTTCACGTTGGCCGGCGTCGGCAGGCTTTTGCGGCTGCGATAAAGATTGGCAAAGACTTCCTGTATGCAATCCTTTATCATCTCGCCGTCGGATGTCAGATGCTGCCCGTAGCGGTAAAGAACCTGAACATATTTATTGTACAGCCAAGAATATGCCTCATGATTTCCCGCAAGGAATAAACTCCAATGTGCTTTGTTCTCCTCTTCCGACATGGTATTTAAAATTTCAAAGTCTAACAAAGTTAAATAAAAAATGTTGCCGCCCGACCTTAGTTGCCGCCGGCAAATGTCTCGGCCGGGGCCCCTCCGGGGATGTTATCAGCCTGCCCAATGCCGGAGGAGGGCCATGTTCAATGAGCAAGGGCTGCCCGCCTTCGCCTGAATGACATATTTTTTAATCGAATCCTTTGGCGAAGAGTGGAAGGATGTGTTATTGGATTATCTTTGCCGCGTTAAAATCTCTGATACCTATAAATATGTATAATCATTTAATATCAACACAGGTTCCATGAAAACAGTCAATCAAAAAGTATCCATTATGGAGAAGATAGGTTACAGCCTGGGCGACGGCTCAGCCAACTTGGTCTTCCAGATGATGATGATGTTTCAGCTTATGTTCTACACCGATGTGTTCGGCATCAAGGCCTCGGCCGCCGGAGCCATCCTTCTGCTGGCAAGAGTCTTCGACGCCTTCGTAGATCCTCTCGTGGGGATATGGTCCGACCGTACAAGCACCCGCTGGGGCAAGTATAGACCCTGGGTGTTGTGGACAGCCATTCCCTTCGCCGTTTTTTTCGTGCTCTCGTTCTGCACGCCCGACCTCGCCGAGCGCGGCAAGATTATCTACGCCGGCGTCACCTACACGCTGCTGATGGCCGTCTATTCGTTCAACAATACGCCCTACGCATCGCTCGGAGGAGTGATGACGAGCGACATCAGGGAGCGCACCTCCATCTCGAGCGTCCGCTTCGTGACGGCAACCATAGCCACCTTCGTGGTGCAGGGACTCACGCTGCCGCTCGTAGCCAAGTTCGGCAACGGAGACGACAGCCGGGGATGGTTCGTCACCATCCTGATTTTCGCCATCATAGGCGTAGTGCTCATGCTGATAACCTTCCTTTCGGCCAGAGAACGCATTACGCCGCCCCCCTCGCAGCGAACCCCGATAGCGCAAGACATGAAAGACATCTTCTCGAACCTGCCCTGGAAAGCCATGTTTGTGCTGACGCTATTCCTTTTCACCACGCTGGCCATGTGGGGCAGCTCCATGTCCTACTATTTCAATTACGTAGTCGACAAGAATGCGCTCTTCATCTTCCTCCGGGGCATGGGGCTTGTGGAAGTAGAGGGGGCAGCGACCGCAAGCCCGTGGCATTCCCTGCTGCATGCCTTCGGGCTGATAGCCAAGGCCGACCTCAGCAACGTCTTCGCCGTAGGCTTCAGCTTCTTTAATATACTCGGAAGCCTTATTCAGCTTGCCGGCGTCATCTTGCTGTCCGGATTCCTTGCCGGCATCTTCGGCAAGCGCAACGTCTTCATCGTATGCCTGGCGCTGACGGCCCTCTTCACCGGCCTCTTCTTCCTGCCGTCGCCCACAGACGTAGGAACGGTTTTCCTGCTTAACATCCTCAAGAGCCTTGCCTACGCTCCCACCGTGCCCCTGCTATGGGCTATGATGGGCGACGTGGCCGACCATTCGGAATGGACGCACCGACGGCGGGCCACAGGCTTTGTCTTTGCCGGCATAGTGTTCGCACTCAAGGCCGGCCTCGGCGTAGGAGGAGCACTCTGCGGAGTGATAATAGACAACTTCGGATTTGTGGCAAACCAGGTGCAGAGCCCCGCCGCCGTAGCCGGCATAAGGCTCACATCGAGCATCATCCCCGCCGCCACCTTCGCCGTAGGCGTAGTAGCCCTCTGCTTCTATCCCATCACCAAGAAGCTGAACGAGAACATACAGGCCGAACTCAGCATCAGAAGAGGCGGAGCCGATAAGGCCCGGTAAGCATATAATATAATGTGTAGGCTCGAACAACGGCTCATTCCCGCGAAGGCGGAAATCTCCTAAGCGATAGACGGGACGAATGTATTTGCTTTTTTATCAGATACACAATGTAGAGACGCGACGCATCGCGTCTCTACGCACACGGCCCCGCCCCACACATCACCCCCCGGCATCCCCCGAACCGGAGATAATATTATCACAATCATCCTAATAAATAACCCTAAAACAAATTATCATCATGACAGACAAAGCAAGATACTTAGTACCCGACGACTACATGGCAGACCCGGCCGTACACCTGTTCCGCGGCAAGCTCTACATCTATCCCTCGCACGACCGCGAAAGCGGCATACCCGAAAACGACAACGGCGACCATTTCGACATGAACGACTACCACGTCTTCTCCATGGAATCGCCCGAAGGCCCGGTGACGGACCACGGCATAGTGCTGCGGACGGCCGACATCCCCTGGGCCGGCCGGCAGCTGTGGGACTGCGACGTGGCCGAAAAAGACGGCCTCTACTACATGTACTTCCCGCTGAAAGATCAAACCGACATCTTCCGCATAGGAGTAGCCATAGCCCAGCGCCCCGAAGGGCCCTTCATCCCGCAGCCCGATCCCATACGGGGCAGTTACAGCATAGACCCCGCCCTGCTGAAGGACGACGACGGCAGCTATTACATGTACTTCGGCGGACTGTGGGGCGGACAGCTCCAGCGCTACCGAAACAACAAAGCGCTGGAGAGCGCCATCCTCCCCGAAGGCTCCGAACCCGCGCTTGGGCCCCGCGTAGTGAAGCTCTCGGACGACATGCTGCAATTCGCCGAGGCCCCGCGCGAGGTTCTCATACTCGACGAAGCAGGCGCCCCCCTGACCGCCGCCGACAGCTCCCGCCGCTTCTTCGAAGCCTCCTGGATGCACAAGTACCGCGGCCTCTACTACTTCTCGTACAGCACCGGCGACACGCACAACATCTGCTATGCCACAGGCGATAACCCCTACGGCCCCTTCACCTACCAGGGCCTGATACTGCCCCCCGTGGTAGGCTGGACAACGCATCATGCCATAGTCGAGTTCCACGGACGCTGGTGGCTCTTCCATCACGACAGCATCCCCTCAGGCGGCAAAACCTGGCTCCGCAGCCTCAAGGTAGCAGAGCTGGAATATGAATCGGACGGCCGCATCAAAACAATTTTATAAATCGAAGCATCCGCCGGCCCATTTGCTTTTGTAAATGGGCCGCGACAAATCGCTGGCGATATTTACCGACCGTCAACGGCTCGCGACAAATCGCTGGAGCCATTGACAGGTGATACACCTTATTATATATATATCGAAAAAAAAATCTGCGGTTTTTTTGGCCACACAAAACATTCCTTTATATTTGCAGAAGTTTAAACAATCAAAAAAATATCGTTTATGCAAAAATTGATTTCAACAGCTCTTAAAAGCCTCCTCCGGAAGCTACACATAGCCGAGCATGCGGACTTCTACGACAGAGGCATCATCAAAGCGCTGCTTAGCCTGATAAGCGCCCTGCCCATGGCCGGCGCAGCATTCAGCTCCCTCCAAACGATTTATCAGAAGGAAGACGAGCTCTTCAAGCAGAGCCAGGCCTCAGTCCTGACCCCGGAAATCGCCGCCCTCCACGACAAACGGATAGCGCTCTACGTCTTCTTATGGCACTACATTTCCATTAGCAAATACTTCGACGATCCGGCATTAGTACAGGCCGGCGACGCCCTCATGTTCCTCCGCCATAATTACAAGGAGATACCGACAGCCAATTATTCCGATGCCAACGGATTGCTGACAAACTTCCTGGAAGACTGCGAAAAGCCGCAGTGGGCGCAGCCCCTCCAAACCCTCGGACAGACTGCCTGGGTAGGCAAGATCAAGACCGCGCATGAGGCCTTCAAAGACCTCTATACCGATCGCTCCTTCGACAAAACCCACATCGCACAGATGGGGAAATTGTCCGAAGTACGCCGCGAAGTGGACGACGCCTTAGTAGACCTCGTCAACCTCCTTAACGCCCTCTGGACAACCAACGAAATGGGCGCCAAAGACCCCGCCCTGCGCGCCAACCTCATCGAGGCCAAAGAGCATATAGTGGCCGCCATACATCAGGCCGAGCTCAACCTCGCCCACCGCGGACATCATCACAAGCCAAAAGAAGACGGCAAGGACGACAACAACCAGACGCCGCCCACGCCTCCGACCCCGCCAACGCCTCCGGAAACCGGTACGCAAAACCCCAACACCGACCGGCCGGCCGCTCCGCCAACCGAGCAGAACCCCACCGACGAGCCCCACCACCTCGACCCCGACGAACATCCCGCCATGGGCGAAAGGAAGAAGGACGACGAGAAGAAACCCAAATGATACACACGATTTACCTCGACGAGCATCCGCATTTATAAACAATAATCCAAGAAACCCATAACTCAAGAAACATGTTCAACATGATGTTCGGTAAAGAAATCTATGCGACGCGACGGGCCGTACTGCGCCAATCGCTGCGCGAAGGAGTTGTCCTCCTCATAGGCAACGACGAAGCCGGTATAAACTATGCGGATAATACCTATCCTTTCAGGCAGGATTCCACCTTCCTTTACTATTTCGGACTGTCGCAGCCCGGCCTCTATGCCATTATTGATGCAGAGAGCGGCGAAGATATACTCTTTGGCGACGATGCAAGCATAGACAGCATTGTGTGGACAGGGCCTCAGCCTACGATGCGATCACTTGCCGACTCGGCCGCAGTAGCCTCCGTCGGCACGGTGGAAGCCCTCAAGGAATACCTGAAAAAAGTGATGAGGGCAGAGAAGCGCATGCTCTACCTCCCGCCCTATCGCCCCGAGCACAAGCTGAAGATATTGGAGCTGCTGCGGATAATGCCGTGGGAAGTACGGCACTCCTACGAGCTATGCCACTGGGTTGTGAAGCAGCGCATATATAAATCGGACGACGAGATTGTGGAGATAAACCGCGCATGCCTGCTGACGGCCGAAATCCACGAGAGGGTCATACGCGAAACACGCATCGGCATGCGCGAAAGCGACCTCGCCGCCATAGTATGCAAGATGGCGCAGGAACACAACTTTGCGCTGGCCTTCCCCACCATAGCCACCGTGAACGGACAAACGCTGCACAACCATTATCACGGCAACGTCATCAAGGAAGGCGACATGCTGCTGCTCGACGCAGGCGTGGAAACCGAGATGGGTTACGCCGGCGATATGTCGTCGACCATCCCGGCCGGCAAGCGCTTCACTCAGCGGCAGCGCGACGTATACGACGTGGCTGTGGCAGCCCATCTGGCTGCCGTCAACGCTCTGCGTCCGGGAGTGCCCTTCGAGAGCATCTACGACCTGGCAGCAGAAACGATAATGGAAGGGCTGCAAAGCCTGGGGCTGACCAAGGGCAATGCGGCCGAAGCCGTACGCCTCGGTGCCCACGCTCTGTTCTTCCCATGCGGCCTCGGACACATGATGGGGCTCGACGTGCACGATATGGAGAACCTCGGCGAGGTGTACGTGGGCTACGACGGCAGGCCGAAGAGCACACAGTTCGGACGCAAGTCCCTGCGCCTGGCCAGGCCGCTCGAACCGGGCTTCGTCATCACCGTCGAGCCGGGTATCTACTTCATCCCGGAGCTGATAGACCAATGGCGATCGCAGCGCCTCTTTACCGACTTTATCAACTACGACAAGGTGGAAGCCTACAAAGACTTCGGCGGCATACGCAACGAGGAAGATTACTACATCAGCCGGGACGGCGCCATCCTCCTGGGCCATAAAATTCCGCTGACGGCCGACGAGGTAGAGGCAGCAAGGAACTGAGCCTTCCGCCGACGGCACGACGATCTGCAACAAAGGCGCTCCGAAGCGGGCGCCTTTGTTGTTTACGGCCGGGCAGGCATCCGGTAAACCGCTTTATATTTCGTACCTTTGCGCGCAAATATCATCAGATTATGAATTATAATACAGGACTTAAAAGATTGATACTGCCCGAATACGGGCGCAATATTCAGAACATGATCGACCTCTGCGTGGAGCTTCCCACCAAGGAGGAGCGGCAAAAATGTGCGTTAGCTATCATCAGCACCATGGGCAACTTGTTCCCGCATCTGCGCGACATAAGCGACTTTAAGCACATCCTTTGGGATCATCTTGCGATAATGGCCGACTTCAAGCTCGACATCGACTTCCCATACGAGCTCATACGCAAGGAGGACCTTTACCGCAAGCCGCCAAGGCTGCCTTACAGCAATTCGAGATTCATGTACAGGCACTACGGGAAAACCGTTGAGCGTATGATAGGCGAAGCCATCAAGATGGAGAACGAATCCGAGCGCAGCAGGCTGATTTATTTTATAGCCATGCAAATGAAACGCTCCTACATCATCTGGAACAAGGACAGCGTTGACAACGCAAGGATATTTGCCGACCTGAGCGAACTCTCCGGCGGACGCATCAGCCTCAGCGAAGCCGAGATGAAGCTGCCCGACGCACAGGAGCTCGTAGGCAAAGCGGCCGACAGCCATGCCGGCAATGCTCAGCAAAACAAGAAGAAAAAGATTCGCAAGAAATAATCGGATGGGCTCGTTTATCATCGAAGGCGGATACAGATTGAAGGGCGAACTGACGCCTCAGGGAGCGAAAAACGAGGCGCTGGAAGTTATATGCGCAGCGCTGCTTACGCCCCACGAGGTGAGGATCAGCAACGTGCCCGACATACTCGACGCCAACAACCTCATCAGGCTCATGCAGGACATGAACGTGAAGGTTGTGAAGACAGGCGAGCATGATTACTCCTTCCGTGCAGACGACGTCGACCTCGGCTTCCTCGAAACCGATCGCTTCGCTCGAGCATGCGCTTCGCTGCGGGGAGCGGTTATGATCACAGGGCCGCTGCTGGCTCGCTTCGGCAGGGCGCTGGTGCCTCAGCCCGGAGGCGATAAAATCGGACGCCGGAGGCTCGACACTCACTTCGCCGGCCTGCAAAAGCTTGGAGCAGAGCTCAAGTACGACTCCGAGCGCAGGCTGTTCCGCATGGAGGCCGAGCGCCTCCGCGGCGCCTACATGCTGCTCGACGAGGCCTCCGTAACCGGAACGGCCAACATCCTCATGGCAGCCGCGCTTGCCGAAGGCGTCACCACCATCTACAACGCCGCCTGCGAACCCTACGTGCAGCAGCTCACGCACTTGCTGCGCCGGATGGGGGCACGCATAGAGGGCATAGGCTCCAACCTCCTGCGTATCGAGGGAGTGCCGGCCCTGGGCGGAGCCGATCATAGGCTGCTGCCCGACATGGTTGAGGTAGGCAGCTTCATAGGCATGGCCGCCATGACAGGCTCCGAAATCCGCATTCGCAACACGCGCTGCGACATGCTCGGCATCATTCCGGAAGCCTTCCGGCGGCTGGGCATCAAGGTGGAGCAGCAGGGCGACGACCTCTTCGTACCCGCCTGCCAAGCTTATGAGATTGAAACCTTTATGGACGGAGCGATAATGACCGTGGCCGACGCGCCCTGGCCCGGACTTACGCCCGACCTGCTGAGCGTCATCTTAGTGGTAGCTACTCAGGCATCCGGAAGTGTACTAATCCACCAGAAGATGTTTGAGAGCCGCTTGTTCTTTGTAGATAAGCTCATAGACATGGGCGCCCGCATCATACTCTGCGATCCTCACCGCGCCACGGTAATAGGCCTCGGCAACCGCGTCAGGCTCCGCAGCGCCACTATGATGTCGCCCGACATACGCGCCGGGATAGCCCTGCTGATAGCTGCCATGAGCGCCGACGGCACGAGCCACATCCATAACATAGAGCAGATAGACCGCGGTTACGAGCATATCGACAAGAGGCTCAACCGTATAGGAGCGCGGATAACGAGGCTGGAAAGCTAAGCTAAGGCCTCTGCGCGATTTCTGCAAAGGCCTCTGCACCTTTTCTGCCAAGCCCTCCGAAGCAAATTTTCCAAGCTTGCGCAATAAATTCGCCAAGCGTGCGCGTTTTATCTGCCAAGCGTGCGCGTTTTATCTGCCAAGCTTGCGAAATTTTACTGTTGCGAGCTATGACGAAAACCTCTTATCTTCGCAAAAAAAATTGGTTACACATTATATATATACTACATAGACTGTTGAAAAATTATGATAAGCAAAGAGAAAATACGCAAGATAGGGGCCTTTACCAGGCCGCACGGTATCAGCGGCGAGATAGGCTTCGTGGGGAATAATTTGCCGGAGCCCGGAGTTAATAACTTCATTGTGTGCGAGATGAATGGTATATACGTGCCATATTTCATTGAGGGAGTGAGGAGCAAAACGCACGCCGTGCAGCTGGTGCGGCTGGCAGCGGTGGGGAGCGGCGATGCGGCGCGGCGGCTGTCGGGCAAGGAAGTATTCAGGCCCACGGAAGCCGCTGAGGCAGTGGATGATGCGAGCTGGGCCGCCTTTTGCGGCTACCTGATGGAGGACGAGACGGGAAGGGCGCTGGGCGAAATTATCGACATTGACAACAGTACGATCAACCTTCTTTTCGTAGTCGACACAGGCGGGCGCATGCTGCTGGTGCCGGCCGTAGAGGAATGGATCATGGCCGTAGACAACGACGGGAGGCGGCTGCGGCTAAAGATTCCGGACGGGCTGTTGGACATTGGATAAATTGCAATATCTTTGCGCCCACAGAAATATATATGGCAAAGCAAGGACGAAGAGATTTTCAGGCATTTTGGCGCAAGATTCGGTTTAAGTATAAACTTTCTTTTTTCAACGAGGGCACGCTCGAGGAGGTATGGTCGTTCCGCCTTTCGCAACTGTCGGCATTTTCCATTCTGTTCGCTTTCGCACTTTTGCTCGTAATATTCACGTCGGTTATTATAATCACGACACCGATTCGCAACTACCTTCCGGGGTATCTGGACGTTGAGGTCAGAAAAGATATTATGCAGAATGCACTCAGGGCCGATTCGCTGGAGCGGATTATATACATGCAGGGAAAATATCTGAGCAATGTGGTGGCGATTTTGAGCGGAACCATGCCGGTGGATACTGTCCGCCGCGTTGATTCGGCCTCCATAATAAAGGCGGATTATAATATTCCGCGGAGCGAAAAAGAGGAAGACTTTGTGCGGGAAACCTACGAAAAGGAGAAGTATAACCTTACGGCTCTGAACCCTACGACTATGCCGACCAACGTAGTTTTCTTCTACAAGCCGGTGAAAGGCGTGGTGTCGTCGGGCTATGATGCTTCTAAGAATCACTTCGGAATCGACCTCGTGGGCGCGCCGCGCGAGAACGTCTTTGCAACGCTCGACGGCACGGTGATCTTCACGGGCTTCGACCCCCAGTTCGGCAACATCATACAGCTTCAGCATAGGGGTGGCTTCGTATCCATATATAAGCACAACGAGCTGCTGCTGAAGCGCATGGGCGACAAAGTTATTGCCGGCGAGGCTATCGCCATCATAGGCAATACGGGGGAGCTGTCGACCGGCCCGCATCTGCATTTTGAGCTGTGGCATAACGGCATAGCCGTCAATCCTGAGGAATATATTTCTTTCTGAGAGGATGAAAAGACGACTGGCCATACTCGGTTCCACCGGCTCGATAGGCACGCAGGCCCTGGAAGTTATAGCCGAAAATCCTGAAAGTTTTGAAGTATATGCCCTGGTGGCTAACCGGCAAAGCTCGCTGCTTGCCCGGCAGGCGCGGCGCTTCAATGCGGAAGTGGTTGTGATAGCCTCCGAGGATAAATACGCTGAGCTCCGGGCCGAACTGAGCGACCTGCCCGTAAAGGTGTGGGCCGGCGCGGCCGCCGTCGAGGAAGTGGTGCAGGCCGCCGAGATCGACATTGTGCTGGCAGCTATGGTGGGGTACGCAGGCCTTCGGCCAACGATGGCGGCTATCCGGGCAGGCAAGGCCATAGCGCTTGCCAACAAGGAGACGCTGGTGGTTGCCGGCGAGCTGATAACTGCGCTTGCGCGCGAGCACAGGGCTCCGCTGCTGCCTGTGGATTCGGAGCACTCGGCGATCTTTCAGTGCCTCGACGGTGCACCGTCCTGCAATCCGGTGCGTAAGATATGGCTCACGGCTTCCGGAGGCCCTTTCCGAACCTTGCCGGCCGAGGAGCTCGCCCATGTCACTAAAGAGCAGGCGCTCAGGCATCCGAACTGGCAGATGGGCGCAAAGGTTACTGTCGACTCGGCCAGCCTGATGAACAAAGGCTTCGAGATGATAGAGGCCAGGTGGCTGTTCGATCTTGCTCCGGAACAGATACATATAGTGGTACATCCGCAGTCGATTATCCATTCGATGGTGGAGTTTGGCGACGGGGCTGTCATCGCTCAGCTCGGCCTGCCCGACATGAAGCTGCCTATCGCCTACGCGCTTGCTTACCCGCAGCGGCTTCCGAGCTCGGCGCCTTCGATCGACTTCGCCGCCATAGGAGCACTCACGTTTGAGGAGCCCGACAGCTCCCGCTTCCGCAATCTGGCGCTGGCCTTCGAAGCTGTCCGACAGGGAGGTAACATGCCCTGCATACTTAACGCAGCTAATGAGATCGCAGTCGAGGCCTTCCTGCGCTCCGCGATTTCCTTCCCTGCCATGAGCGACATCATAGAGCGTACGATGCGCCGTGCAAGCTTCGTAGAGCGTCCTACCGCGGCCGACTATGAAGCCTCCGACGCCGAAGCGCGTATTATAAGCCTTGAGTACATACATTAATTATATAGCAACATGGAAATATTCCTGATTAAAGCCCTTCAGCTGATACTGTGTCTGTCGATCCTTGTGCTCGTACACGAGCTCGGCCACTTCCTTTTCGCCCGCCTCTTTAAGGTCAGGGTAGAAAAGTTCTACATATTTTTCGCCCCCTGGTTCTCGCTCTTCCGGTATAAGCCGAAAAACAGCGAAACCGAGTATGGGCTCGGATGGCTCCCGCTCGGCGGCTACTGCAAAATATCCGGCATGATAGACGAAAGCATGGACAGGGAGCAGATGGCGCTGCCTCCCAAGCCGTACGAGTTCCGCTCGAAAGCTGCCGGGCCCCGACTGCTTATCATGGCAGCCGGAGTTGTCTTCAACTTCCTCTTGGCCTTGTTCATATACTCAATGATACTGCTGATGTGGGGCGACACCTATGTCCCGCTGAAGAACGTGAAGCTGGGCATGGAGTACAGCGATACGTTCACCGGCATAGGCTTCCGCGACGGGGATATCCTCCTTCGCGCCAATGATACGGAGCTTGAGCGCTTCGGCGTGAGCACTATGCGAGCCGTGGTCAATGCAAGCAGCGTCACCGTTCTGCGCGACGGTCAGGAAGTCGGCATAGCCATCCCTGATGATATGATGAAGCGGGTTCTCGCAGACAAGAAAGGCTTTGCTTCCGAGCGCATCCCGGTTATAGTGAAAGGCTTCAGCTACGAGTCATCGCCCGCTGCAGCAGCAGGGATAAAGCCCGGCGACGCCATAGTGGCCGTCGACAGCATAAGCACTCCAACGCTGTACGAGCTACGCGACGTGCTCAACAGGCGGAAGGCTCAGCCCGTGAACGTCGCGGTCAGTCGGGGCGGAAGCATGCTCAGCATGGAGCTCACCACCGACACGGCCGGCATGATGGGCATCGAGCTCATCAACAAAGCTTCGGATGTCTACGAGACGGTGACGATCTCGTACAACTTGATCTCAGCCATACCGGCCGGCATACAACTCGGCGTCAACACGCTCAAAGGCTACGTCAGCGACATGAAGTACGTCTTCACCAAGGAGGGAGCCGGCAGCCTCGGCGGCTTCGGAGCTATCGGCAACATATTCCCGGCCGTATGGAACTGGAGGGCCTTCTGGGAGAACACCGCCTTCCTGTCCATCATCCTTGCCTTCATGAACATACTCCCTATCCCGGCACTCGACGGCGGGCACATCATGTTCCTCCTCTACGAAGTTATCACTCGCCGCAAGCCAAGCGACAAGTTCCTTGAGTACGCGCAGATAGCAGGCATGGTCGTACTGTTCGCCCTGCTTATCTATGCCAACGGAAACGACTTGTTCCGCTTCCTCACACGCTGATACCGCCGGCCGGAAGGCTTATCCATAGCCAACGGCGTAATATGAAAAGAGCGGGAAGAATGTGGAGTTACACTCGTCCCGCTCTTTTTATGGCCTTCCTGCGCCGGCTTCGCTTTGGAGGAGAATCAGATGGCGCCGCCGTCTATCTTTTTGAAGGCTTCGATTAGCTTGCGGAGAGTGAGGGCGTCGGATTCTGTTTCGCCGGCTTTGTTTTCGTAGTAGCTGCGCAGGAATCCTTCGTTGCCCATCCAGACGGTGGCTATCAGGCCCCGGAACCGATTGCGCATCTCCGGAGTAGAGCCTTTGCGGAAGGCTATCATGTCGCTCAGCTCTTCGAGGGCTACGGCCGGCTTGCGCCAGGGGCAAATTGCTACGTCGAGGCCCTTGGCGGCGAAGTAGACGGGCGTCTTGTCGGGCCGATCGTAGTGCCAGTCGCATACGAATACGTCCTTAGGAATCAGGTCGACGGCGCGGTGAGTGTTATTCAGGCTCGCTTCCCACTCGCCTATGCCTGTTGTTTTGCCGTCGATGAGCCTGTCGCCCCAAATCATAAGCCGTTTGCCTTGCAGAGCAAGATGATTGCGCAGCCGGGTGACTTCGCCGGCAAAGAGCTCGGCCTTGTCGTGGCCTCCGCAGCGCGGGCAGCGAGCGTCGCCTATGTAGAACACTTCATCCATGCCGGCATGGAACAGCTTTGTTTCAAAGGCCTCGGTGATTTCGTCGATGAGGGCGAAGACGATCTTGTGTACATCGGGATGCAGAGGGCAGTAGCTCTTGCAATACAATCCGTCGGGATTGGGCCAGCCCGGATAGTTCTCGGTTATCACGTGAGGCGTTTCGTCGAACTGGGGATATACCTTCAGCAGATTGCCCGTTTTCTTGGCCCACGACTGATGGCCCAGCAGGTTTATCTGCGGCGCTATCTCTATGCCGTGCTTGCGGCATGCGGCTACTATCTTTTTCACATCGGCCCGGCTGAGCGGATTTTCGTCCCTTAGCTCCGGATGGGATTCGTAAGCATATCCCCAGTCTACCCGAAGTATAAGCAGATTGAAGTGAGCCGGCGCAAGTTCTTTCTCTATGAAAGTGATAAAGGCGTCGATCCCCTTAGGGCCCGGAGCGCTTATGGACAGTCCGCGCACGGGCAGGATGCTGTCGATACGGTTTGAAGCGGTTTGAGCCTGAAGCCCCAAGCATACGAGTCCGAGCAGAGCGCACAGAAGGCTGCGCAGGCCGGTGGTTGGTAGAGAAACTGTTGTTTTTGTTTTCATGTAGATGTATATATTAATATGTGTGGCAAATATAAGGGCTTGCGCTTAATCCTCAAGGAGGCGGCCGTTATGGAGGCGGTGAATCCGCGCATGGCAGCCGGGTTTATTGCCATATCGCTCGCGCTCATATTCATTTAATACGTATGAAGGCCGCTTCCCGGAGCGAGCCCGATACGGCCGGCGAGCATAGCCAGTCGTAGAGCTTGCGGGCTGTGGATGTTGCAGGCTGATCGGCTCGAATTGCTACGTATACATGCGAAATCAGCGGGTAGCTGCCATTAGCTATATTTTTTTCATCAGGAAAAACTCCGTTGACGGCTACTCGCGCCACGTCGGTGTCCGGGCAGCGGGCTATCATCTCCTTATAATTATTAAATGTATAGCAAATCGTATTCTCATTGTACTTGACTTCGGGGAAAACACCGGCCATCGAGACTATCGCGCTCTCCGGAAATTCGGCCGTCTCCAAGCCCTTCATCACCAGCTCCCGCATCACCTCCTCGCTGCCCGAATTGCGCGGACGGGTGTAGACGCGCATCAAGGCGGAGCTTCCTCCTACCTCATTCCACTTCGTTATCTTTTTGGTGTAGATGTCGCGAATCTGCGACAGGCTGAGCGATTTAACACTGTTCTTTGGGTTGACTACAAATACGAATCCGTCGGAGGCGATGGGGGTTTCCACGAGCGTCACTCCTTTTTCCTGTGCGTGTGCGAGCTCGTCGGGCGAGAGGGTTCGGTGCGTCAGGATCAGATCGGTAGAGCCGGCTATAAGGTTCATGAAGGCGCCGTGCGTCTGTGAGGTTTTTACCTTCTCCCGCAGCTTGTTCAGGTCGGCTTCGGGCAGCAGTTCATAGTCGGGCACCACCTGCCATTCCCCAAGCAGCGTCCAGCTATTCCACTCGTAGGGAATGTCGAGGAGTTTGCAGGCTACTATCATCCTCAGATGTGCCGTTGAGGTGGAGCCGTCTATGAGCGGAAAGTTATCGAGGTTCAAACCTTTTATGGGGACGAAAGCCTCGTCCGGTGCTTCGCAGTCGCAGTTGCCTCCTATGGAGCATGAGGCCAACAGCAATGGAATGAATAAAAAGAGGAGCTTCTTCATATTAAATAGGGCTTGCTGTTAAATTCAACAGCATTTATTTGTTGTGAGATTTGGTTGCCAAACGGATCATTCTGTGTCTTTTTTCGAGATATCAGTCCTTAAAAATAGATTTTTGAAAGAAAAA
>JAITGS010000038.1 GCA_031280435.1 Tannerellaceae bacterium
AACGATTTCACTCGCTCCATGGATGACGCCGGAGGCAGTAAAACGATTTCACTGGCTCCATGGATGACGCTGGAGGGAGTAAAACGATTTCACTGGCTCCATGGAACACGCCGGAGGGAGTAAAACGATTTCACTCGCTCCATGGAACACGCTGGAGGCAGTAAAACGATTTCACCGGCTCCATGGAACACGCCGGAGGCAGTAAAACGATTTCACCGGCTCCATGGATGACGCCGGAGGCAGTAAAACGATTTCACTCGCTCCATGGATGACGCCGGAGGCAGTAAAACGATTTCACTGGCTCCATGGAACACGCCGGAGGGAGTAAAACGATTTCACTGCCTCCATGGATGACGCCGGAGGGAGTAAAATTTATTGTCTGAGAGAAGGTTTTTAATGGCGTTTCGGGGAGAAGAGCTCAGGCTTTCAGGTCGTATATCCTGCGGATTATGTCTACCACCTTCATGCCTTCGAGAACGTTGGTGGTGATGGCTTCGCTGCCGGGGCCTGAGAGTACGTTCACTACGTTGTCTATCACGTGATGATGGTTTTGGGCGGAGCCTTTGTAGGAGCCGTAGTCGTTGCCGGGATTGGTTGGGGGGAGGTCGGGGAGGCTGTAATCGCGTATGTGGCAGTATTCCACCTTGTCCATGTACTGCCCGCCGATCTTGAGGCTGCCGTAGCGGGCCGTTAGGGTGAGGCTGCTTTCGAGGTTGCTGTCCCATACGGCCGTGGAATAGTTGATTGAGCCGAGGCCGCCACGGACGAAGCGGAAGCTCACCAGCCCGGAATCTTCGAAGGCGGTGAGGCGGCTGTGATTGAAGTCGGCAAAGCGGGCGCTGATGTCCGTAATGTCGCCGAACAGCCAGTACATTATGTCGATGAAGTGGGAGAACTGTGTGAAGAGTGTGCCGCCGTCGAGCAGCGCATCGCCATGCCATCCGCCGGGGAGGTAGTATCGCTCGTCGCGGTTCCAGTAGCAGCAGAGCTGTACCATGTAGATGCTGCCGAGCCGGCCGGATTCCACCATGCTTTTGAGCCATACGGAGGGCGGCGAATAGCGGTTTTGCATGACGCAGAATACCTGCCGGCGATGCTTCAGCGATGTATGGACCACCTCCTCCGCATCGTGCAGCGATATGGCCAGGGGCTTCTCCACAACGACGTGCCTGCCGCTTTGCATGGCGCTGATGGCTTGGGCGGCATGCAGGCCGTTGGGAGTACAAATGTTGACTACGTCTATGGGAATGTTGCTGCTCAGCATCTCGTTGATATCCGAAAACCACGGGAGGCTGCCGCCGTCTATGCCTGTTTCGGCTTGCGGGCGGATGTCGCACAGGGCTGTGAGCTCGGCCTTGGGATTGCGGCGTATCATTTCGGCATGTCGCTTGCCTATGTGGCCGCATCCTACGACGGCGAATCGGATGGGGCTCATATACCCTTGAAGCTGTCGGGCGAGAGGTTCGAGCGTTCTATATCCTTAAAGTACTTGAACGTACCGAGGCGTAGTTCGTCGCATGCGGCTTCGTCGGCCACGATTATTCCCTGCGGATGCATTTGCAGCGCAGTGATGGTCCACATCTGGCTCACCGGGCCTTCTACGGCTTCACGCAGGGCGCGGGCCTTGCTGTGTCCGTTGACGAGGATGAGAACCCGGCGGGCGTCGAGCACTGTGCCTACTCCTACGGTCAGCGCGGTTCGCGGTACGAGCTCCGTATTGTTGTCGAAGAAGCGGGCGTTGGCTATGACGGTGTCCGTGGTGAGCGTTTTGATGCGGGTGCGGGAGGCAAGCGACGAGCCGGGCTCGTTGAAGGCTATATGTCCGTCGGGGCCTATGCCGCCGAGGAAAAGGTCTATGCCGCCGGCTGCCCGTATGGCTTCTTCGTAGGCTGCACATTCGGCTTCCGGACTGGAGGCATTGCCGTTGAGGATATGCACCTGGCCGGCCGGTATGTCTATATGGCTGAAGAAATTGCTCCACATGAAGGTGTGATAGCTCTGCGGATGCTCCTTGGGTATCCCCACGTACTCGTCCATGTTGAAGGTCACGACGTGGCGGAAGGATACGGCCCCTTGACGGTGCAATTCTATCAGTCGGCCATACATGCCTAAGGGCGATGAGCCGGTAGGAAGGCCGAGCACGAAGGGTTTATCGGCAGTGGGAGCTGCCTTGCGGATGGCGTCGGCCACGTATCTCGCGGCCCAGTCGGACATTTGATTGTAATCGGGTTGAATTATCAGTCTCATGATGCTTGATGATTTGTTGTTGACGGTGTTATTATTGCTGCAGGCGGCGGGCTATGGCGGCTCCGAGCTCCGTGCAGGCCTCATACGTACTGCTGCTCATGCCTTGCTTTTGCTCCACGGCATTGCCTGCCGTGTCCCATTTCATACGCTCGCCGAAGGCCGCGAGCAGCTTCACGGCGGCGCCTGCCCAGGTATAGGAGCCGAAGCAGCCGTAGATTCGGTGCTTTACGTCGCGCGTTTCTATTTTATGGAGCATGGATTCCACTTCGGGGAAGAGGCGGTTGCTGTACGTCGGGCTGCCTATTACTACGGCCCTGTACTTGAAGATGTCCTTCAGAACGTAGGATGCATGGCTCTTGCTCATGCTGTGCATGGCGATGTTCCTTATGCCGGCGGCGGCGAGTGATTCGGCAACGGCTTCGGCCATCTGCTCCGTGTATCCGTACATGCTCCCGTAGAGGATAGTAGCGCCGCAGTCGGCCTCGTACCGGCTCATGCGGTCGTAGGCGCCCACGGCCTCGGCCAGGTGCTTGCTCCACACGGGGCCGTGCGTGGGGCAGATGGTTCGGATGTCTAAAGCCGAGGTTTTCTCTATGGCCTTTTGCACCGGGCTGCCGTACTTGCCTACTATGTTTGCATAGTACCGTATCATCTCTTCCATAATCACGGGCATATTGAGCTCTTCGTCCAGAATGCCGCCGTCGAGCGTGCCGTATGTCCCGAAGGCATCGGCCGAGAAGAGCGTCCCGCTAAGCTTCTCGTAGGCGAACATCACCTCCGGCCAGTGCACCATTGGCGCCATCAGGAAGCTGAGCTCGTGGCGTCCGAGCGGCAGCGTATGGCCTTCCTTCACTTCGAGTAGCCCGTCGGTGATGCCGTAGAATCCCTCCAGCATGCCGAAGGTCTTGCTGTTGCCCACGATGCGCACCTGGGGATAGAGCTGCCTGAGCAGGCGGATGCTGCCGGAATGGTCGGGCTCCATGTGATTCACCACAAGATAGTCGAGCGGACGGCCGTCGAGGGCGGCGCCTACTTTCTGCAGGAAGACATCGGCATAGCACACGTCGACGGTATCTATCAGCGCCGTTTTATCATCAACAATAAGATACGAATTATAGGATACTCCCCCCGGCAGCGGCCAGAGGTTTTCGAACAGGTCTTTGCGGCGATCGTTCACGCCGGTGTAATAAATCTTATTTGCTATTTCTCTTGATTTCATTTGTAGGTTTATTAGTAAGCGCCCGCCATACGAAATAAGCTCCGGCGAGCACAAAAGGAATACTCAGCAATTGTCCCATATTAAGAGCCATTCCGGCCTCAAAAGCCTCCTGGTCGTTCTTGAGGAACTCTATGAAGAAGCGCGAGAGGAAGATGCCGATCATGAATACTCCGAAGATGAGTCCTTCGCGCTTCCATGCCTGCCGGCGGAAGTACAGCCACATGCACAGGGCAAAAACGATCAGGTAGCAGCCCGCCTCGTACAGCTGCGTAGGGTGGCTGGGAAGGCTGAACGCAGGCTCGGCTCCGCGCCGCCAGGAGGGCAGGTTCTCGATGAAGCGGAAGGCCCAGGGCCGGTCCGTGGCATGGCCGTATATCTCGTGGTTCATCAGGTTGCCCAGCCGGATAAGGGCCGCCACTAAGCCCGTAGGCGTCACTAATTTGTCGAAGGTCCACATCATGCTGCGATGCGACACTCGCCTTGAGTAAATGAAAATGGCTATGACGATGCCAAGCGTTCCGCCGTGACTTGCAAGCCCTCCGGCGCGGAAGTTCAGAATCTGGAGCGGATGTGTGAGGTAAAAGGCAGGTTCGTAGAACAAACAATGCCCAAGGCGGGCGCCTATGATGGTTCCGCCCACGGTATAAAACAGCAGGCTGGAAATCCACTCGGGATCAAGCTGCTCGTTCTTCCACATCCGGGCCACAATCCAATATCCGATAGTGAAGCCCAATGCGAATGCTAATCCGTACCACCGCACCTCGTAGGAGCCGATGGAAAATATGGCGGGGTCAACCGTCCATGTGATGAAGTGAAGCATTTTGTGTATTGTATTTGTTAATGATACTTATAGAATTTGCCGGACAAATATATGTAATCTTGTTGAGAGAATACTCTCGCTATCATAATCGCAGCTTCGGCAGCGGTTTTATTGTGCTGTCCCCAAAAAACCGGACGGCAGCCGGGTTGCTTCAGAGAGCGCCGGAAACCCAGCAAGTCTGCTTCACTTCGGCGGGAAGTTTGCTGGGTTCCAGCAAGTCTGCTTTACTTCGGCGGGAAGTTTGCTGGGTTTTTAGCGGCTTGTCGAGACATTCGAGGGCGATAATTTTTTTTGACGGCATGCTCAAATTGTGTTTTTCGGAGGGGGTTGAAAAAAATTCCTGCTCGCCAAAAATCTCTCCGCGGAAAATTAGTAACGTACGCCTGATGATGGGGAGAGCCGCCGGCGGTATTATTCGAAATTGAAGGTGAGGATAATCATCCGCGAGGATGCCCGGCCGAAGGCGTCGTGATAAACGGCGAGGTCGGGCTGAGGCAGGTCGGGCCGCTCCTTTTCGAGCAGGTCGGGCAGGCCGAAGTAGAACTTAAGCTCCGGGCAGAGCTTGAAGAAGGAGAAGTAGAAGTCGCAGCCGATGCCGAGGGTCAGGCCGTAGTCCGTGCTGCGGAGCAGTACGGGCTCGCCCTTTTTGCGTCCGAGGTCGAAGGCGGCATAAGCTCCGGCGGTGATGTAGGGGCGATAGTTATTGAGCCTCATGGAGCTGTACTTGAGCTCGAGCGGGAAGGTGAGATAGTTGGAGCGCACGGTGGTGAGGTACTCGACGCCGCTTTCCTGCGATCGGAACACGAACTGCTTGTCGCCGAAGTGAAGGCTCGGCAGCATGCGCAGATTGAGGTAGGGATTGACGAACATGTCGCCTATGATTCCCACGGTGAAGCCCGGCGTATACGACGGAATCTCGGCAAACCATGTGTCGCCGGCCTCCGACTGCTTACCGGCATGCGTCAGGATCAAATCCTGGAAATGGAAGCCGAGATGGAAGCCCAAATGGAACATCCTCCAGTCGATGAAAGGCTGAATCTGCGGGATTTCTCTCTGCGGATACACCCGGCAAACGAGAGTCGAAAGGATTGCTAATGTGATAAGGAGACGTCTCAAAGTTCTGCTGTTTCTATAATTAACGTGAATAGGGAGCGCTTATTGCCGCGCCTGCGGTTTGCACGGACAGGCGCAGGGCATTTTTGTATGTTCACAGATTCTTATATTTTTGCCGGGTAATAATTTAAAATCATAAGTGAATAAAAATGGCTTACTTAATTAGCGAAGATTGCATAGCTTGCGGGACCTGCATTGACGAATGTCCCGTTGCAGCTATCTCGGAAGGGGATATATATCATATCGACCCCGAAATGTGTACCGACTGCGGGACTTGTGCTGACGCCTGTCCCACTGAGGCTATCCACCCTGCATGACAGGGAACTTCTACTAATTGCTTTTTCTGCGTTATGCTCGGTCGGCAAAATGCTCATGTACTAAAGTACACTCCGCTTTTGCCTCCGTCGCAGGCCTTGAAAAGCTAATTATTAGAAGTTCCCTTAAATGCAAAAGCGTCATATTCTCCTCTCGCGAGCGAGAATATGACGCTATCTTTTTGTTGCATCTTCACCGCTTAGCCGGCCTTAGCAGCTCTCGATCGTCCGTTCTTCATTCCTCACTGATTTTGGATTTCCCGCGGTTCTGTTCTTTAATATAGTCTATCACGCAGGCCAGATTGTCTACAAACTTGTCGAAGTCTTCTTTGTACAGGAAGATCTTGTGTTTCTCGAAAACGCAGTCAGCTACCCCTGACTTCTGCACTTTTTTGCTCTCGGTGATGGCCAGGAATAGGTCGTCCTTGAGGTTCCGCTTCACGTCCATGTAATAGATGCGCTTGCCTGCTCTGATGGTGCGCGAGTATACAATCTCTTTATCGCCGCTCTCGCTCCGCGACGTTTCGGTTGAGTCGTCCATAATCTTCAATCATTTAATTAAATATTCCTACATACTTTCATTCACTCTTATTTTTATCATTTAGGGGGGATCTCACAGTTGGTAGAACCTCACGTAATCAATTCGGTATTCCACCGGGAAGATGCCCTCGTCTATGCCTTTCTGTCCGCCCCAGGCTCCTCCTATGGCCAGGTTGATGATGAGGTACTGGGGCGCATCGAAGGGCCATTCGCCCACTCCCTCGCCTTTGCGGACGCAGCTGAAGTACTTGCGGTCGTCGAAGTAGAAGTCCATGCGGCCGTCGAACCATTCCACGGCGTAAACGTGGAAGTCGTCCGAAGGTTTGCTGACGTCGAGGTGCCCGCCGCGGCCCGTTCCCTTGCTGTGGTTATAGTTGCCGGTATGCACATTGGCGTACACCTTCCCCGGCTCGTAGCCCACGAACTCCATGATGTCGATCTCGCCGCAAAGGGGCCAGCCCACCTTGCCTATGTTCGTTCCCAGCGTCCATACGGCAGGCCATACGCCGCGGCCTGAGGGCAGCTTGGCCCGCACCTCAATCCGTCCGCCCTGAAACTCGTAGAGGCCCCGTGTGTGCAGGCTGGCCGAGGTGTAGGCCGCATCGCCGTAGGCCTCCTTGCGGGCGGTGATGACGAGCATGCCGTCGGCAACGGTGGCATTCTCGGCCCTCCGGGTATAAAACTGCGCTTCGTTGTTACGGATAAAGCCCTCTTCGTAGGTCCATTTCGAGGGGTCGGGCGCTCCGGAGTAGTTGAACTCCTCTGCCCACAGCAGCCGCCTCTCCGATTGCGCCTCAGCCCGGCAGCACACAAGCGCCGGGAGTACGAGCAACAATAAATAGTATACGTTTTTCATAACTCTATTATTAAGGATAAATAACTAAAGAAAAAATAGCTCAGGGTCATTTCTCGCAAAGATATAAATTTTGAGCGCAATCAAAAGCCTTGGCGCGGGATTCAGGCCGGGGCGCGGGATTTATGAGGGTGTCAAAAGTAATTCGGGTCAAAAGCCCTTCACGCTCGAACAAGCAGGTCATGGGGCCGAATGTGTCAA
This sequence comes from Tannerellaceae bacterium, assembly GCA_031280435.1. Classification (GTDB taxonomy): domain Bacteria; phylum Bacteroidota; class Bacteroidia; order Bacteroidales; family Tannerellaceae; genus DFXE01. Next base: position 7,308 of record JAITGS010000038.1, read on the forward strand.
AGGCAATTCATGCAAATTGGATTAGATTAAAAAAGCGGGTCATTCCCGCGAAGGCGGGAATCTCCGATCGATAGTTGGGACGATTGTATAAGCCCTTTGTGTCTAAGGATTATGCAATAGTCCCGTCTTTCGATCGGAGATTCCCGCCTTCGCGGGAATGACATATTTGGGCAGGCGGAAATTCCTTTTTGACACATTCGCCGGGCTCGTTGCGATCATCGCATTGGGCCCAACCGTTTTCCCGGGCAAAATGCGATGATCGCATTGATGTGAATTATTTGTCTCCTAATTACTACCTTGCGGCATGATAACAAATTACCGCAAACGGTTTGGGCCCACTCTCACAGGGCGGGGGCCGGCAGGCACTTCGGGCTTGCGATACCATATATATATATGTATAGCCGGGCTGAGCATCTTTGCATCGGCCTGCTCGACTACCAGGAACATCCCGGAGGGCGAAACGCTGTATACAGGCATCAAGCGGATTGATATTGAGGCAGGCGATTCGGTTCCCTTCTCCCCTCATGCGCTGGCCGAGATTGAGGCGGCGCTGGCTTATCCGCCTAACAATGCCCTCTTCGGAAGCTCGTCGGTGAGGACGCCGCTGCCCTTCAGGCTTTGGATATACAATGCCCTTGTCGGCAGCGAAGGGGGAGTGGGGAAGTGGATATTCGACAAGTTTGCAGCCAGGCCGGTCTTCCTCTCCACCGTCAACCCCGGAGTGAGGGCGGCTATTGCGCACAACCTCCTCCGCGAGAACGGATACTTCGACGGCGCCGCCTCCTACGAAGTTATCCCCGATGCAAAGAATACGCGCAAGGCCAAGATTGCCTACCACATACTGCCCAACCATCTCTATACCTACGACAGCATCCGATACGTGCGCACCCGCTCGGCTGCCGACAGCCTCATAGCCCTGCATGCCTCCGAGCAACTGCTGCAGCCGGGAATGGGCTTCAGCGTGGCATCGCTCGAGACCGAGCGCCAGCGCATCTCTTCTCTGCTTCGCAGCGAGGGCTTCTATTATCACCGCCCGGAGTTCATCGTTTACCAGGCCGATACGCTGCTCAGCCCAGGCAAGGTGGTGCTCAGGGTGATGCGCAAGTCGGGGCTGCCGCAAGCGGCCATGACGCCCTTCCGCATAGGCAAGGTGGCCGTCCGTATGACAGGCTATCGCGGAGAGCCGGCCGTCGACTCGCTGGAGTATCGCGACATGACGATCTTCTACGAGAACAAGCTGAGGGTGCGACCATCCGTCCTCTACAAGCATCTGATGCTAAAACCCGGCGACCGCTACTCCGAGGAGCGCGAGCGGCAAACGCAAACGGCCATAGCTCGACTGCAAATCTTCCGCTTCGCCGAGATGCAGTTCGAGCCACGCGATACCTCAAGGCGCAACGACATCCTCGACCTCAGCATCAACACCCTCTACGACCTGCCTCTCGGAGGGGAGCTGGAGTTTAACATCACCGACAAGAGCAACAACCTCCGAGGCCCGGGAGCCATCTTCAGCCTCACCCGGTACAACCTCTTCCGCGGAGGCGAAGTGCTTAAGCTCGAAGCCAAAGGATCCTACGAATGGCAAACAGGCAAGGCACGCACCGGCATGAACAGCTACGAATGGGGCGCAGGAGCAAGCCTCAGCCTACCCTTCGTGCTGCTGCCGAGCTTCACCGACCGAGGCCTCACCTATCCCTCCTTCACCACCTTCCGCCTCAGCGGCGACCTGCTCAACCGGGCCCGATTCTTCCGCATGCTCTCCTTCAATGCAGGGCTGTCGTATGAGTTCCAGCCCAGCCTCTACCATCGCCACCTGTTCACTCCCTTTCGCCTTACGTATAACCGCCTGCTGTCGCAAACGGCCGAGTTCGACAGCATATCGGCCGTCAATCCGGCGCTGCGCCTCAGCCTGACCGACCAGCTCATCCCCGCCCTTAGCTACACCTATACATACGACGACTCCTCAGACCCCAAGCCGCATCACGTCTGGTGGCAGGCATCGCTCGCCGAAGCGGGCAATCTGCTGTCGGGTATATACGCCCTGGCGGGCAATAAGTGGGGCCGGGAGGGGAAGAAGCTGCTGGGGAATCCCTTCGCCCAGTTCGTGAAGATAAGCGGCGAGTTCCGCTACAATCATCGCCTCGACAGAAACAACCGCATAGTGCTCCGACTGATGGCCGGCGCCATAGCAAGCTACGGCAACGCCCGCGTGGCTCCCTTCAGCGAGCAGTTCTACACAGGCGGAGCAAACAGCCTCCGGGCTTTCAACATACGCTCCATAGGCCCGGGCCGATTCGTACCTGCCGACCCGCACCTCAACCGCTACTCGTACATAGACCAAACGGGCGACCTCAAGCTGGAGGCCAACCTGGAGTCTCGCTTCCGCATACTCGGCAACCTCCACGGCGCCACCTTCCTCGACTGGGGAGGCCTCTGGCTGCTGCGCGACGACCCCAACCGGCCCGGAGGAACCTTCTCGCCGGAGCACTTCCTCAGCGATATGGCTCTCGGAACAGGCCTCGGCCTGCGATACGACTTCGACTTCTTAGTGATACGCCTCGACGCAGGCCTCGGCCTGCATCTGCCCTACGACACCGGCCGGCGCGGATACTACAACCTCCCCCGCTTCCGCGATTCCTTTGCCTACCACCTTGCCGTAGGCTATCCCTTCTGATTCGGGAGACTATGCAAAGAAGGCCGTCGCACTCACCGGATGAGGCGACGGCCTTCTTTGTATAATAGGATATAACTCAGAGATCAGTATCCGGGATTCTGCTTCAGCTCCGCATCCTTGTTCATCTGGATTTCGGAAAGCGGAATAGGCAGGAGGATGTGCTTATTGGCATCGAATCCGGTGATGACCTTGCCGGTTGGCGATGTGTCGCCGTTCATGGGTATGCGATCGGCCAGCTTGCCGGTGCGCACAAGGGTCATGCGGCGGTTCTCCTCGCCTATGAGCTCGCGGGCGCGCTCGTCGAGTATGAAGTCAATGCTGATGTCGGCCGGGCTGACGGCTCCGAGCGTAGCATTGCCTGTTGCGGCTCGCGAGGCCTTGAAGGCCCGGTTGCGGAGCACGTTGATGTCGTCGGCCGCACCGGAGGCGTTATTTTGCCGCAGGCGAGCTTCGGCGCGCAGCAGATAGGTCTCGCCCAGGCGCATGATGGGCCAGTCTTTCACGATGGCGTAGCCGAAGTCGTCCGTAGGATCGTAGCCGCCCCACTTGGTGCAGAAGGGGTAGAGCACTTCGAGGCTGTCGGCTTCGTAGGGTATGACGGCATCGCCAAGCTTCATTTCCACTTCCTCTACCTTGTCGGCAGCCGTGAGGCCCACGCGGTATCCCTTGGCATTGACGCCTATGGTTGTTCCTGCGAAGGAAGGATTGTTGATGAATACGGTGCGGCGGATGTTGAAGTTGCTGTTGCGGATGTCGCCTGCCAGTCCGCTCCATACGGTATACTTCATGAAGTTGCTAAGGCGCAGGCGTCCGTTGCCGCGTCCGCCGAGCGAGTCGCAGTTGACGTATCCTATGTCTATCTTATGCAGGGCGGGCTGCCATACGCGGCGATGCTGCGGATTGTCTATGGTGCCTCCCGTCACCTGGTTGTTGTATTCCATTTCGAATACCCAGATGCCCTCGGTGTTGCCCTGCGAGCGACGCTGATTGCCGAAGCGGAACATGTCGCGATAGGGGTCGCCTCCCTCGCCGAGGAACTTGCCGTACCGTTCGTCTATCAGCTTGTACTTTCCGCCGTCGATGATGCCCGTTGCGGCCTGCTCGGCCTTGGCGAAGTAGCTGTTGTCGCGCATGCCTATGCGTAGATAAGCCTCGGCGGCAAGCTGGCGGGCCATATCCTTGTTGATGCGCGAAGGTTTGGCGGCTGCTCCCACGTCGGGCAGGTTGGCTATGCCGTATTGCAGGTCTTCGTCTATTAGCTTGTCGACCTCGGCCACCGGGTTGCGGCTGAAGTCGAACGTGGGCACAGTGACGGGCTCGTTGAGCAGAGGCACATCGCCCCAGAGCGTCACGAGCGTGTTGTATGCATAAGCGCGGAAGAAGCGGGCTTCGGCATTGGCCGCCTTATTATTGTCGCCAACGGCAGCTATGATGAGGTTGGCATTGTTGATAAACTCGTAGCTCTTTTGCCAGAGAAACATCACGCCGTAGTTCTCCGAGTTGAGGTCGGCATACTGGTAGAAGCCGTTCTCCACGCCCTGCGTAGCTCCGGCCGAGCATACATCGGTACCTATTTGCCAGCAGGAAAGGAAGCCCTGATTGCCGCTGTATCCCCAAAGCTCCGCGAAGATGCGGTGCAGGCCGACGAGCTCGGCGTCGACGGTTGTCGCATCGGTATGACCCGTATTGTCGAAGCTGTAAGGCTTCTCCGTAAGGTAGTCGTCGCCACAGGATGCGAGCAAACTCAATGCGATAAATGCGATTATGATCTTATTGTATTTCATTGCAATTGAATTTTAATAGTATGAATAATCAGAAAGTAAGATTAAGGCCGAAGACTAAGTCGCGGGTGACGGGATAGTTGATGTCCCAGTTGCTTGTTCCGCGCGAATCGTATCGGGCTTCCGGGTCCCATCCGAGCCAGTCGGTGAAGGTAGCCAGGTTGCGTCCGCTGACGTATACCTGCACGGCGCTGAGGCCGGCCCGCTTCATCCATGCCTGAGGCAGGTTGTAGCTCAGGGTGACGTCCTTGATGCGGGTGTAGCTTGCGTCCATGGGGAAGCCGTATCCGTGGCTGTTGGAGTGATTGCCGAGCGAGCGCCATTCGTTGCTGCGGTTCTGCGGAGTCCAGAAGCCTACTTCGGCCGGGCCGTTGCGTCGTCCGAGCTCGTCGGAGGCCGTTCCTATGACGCGGTTGTCCGTCATGATGCCCTGCACGGTTTGTATGAAGACGCTGAGGGAGAGGTTGCGGTAGCTGAAGGTGTTCGTCAGTCCGCCCGTCCATTTGGGCTGCGTCTGTCCGAGTATGGAGCGGTCGTTGTCGTCCACCTTGCCGTCGGGCACTCCGTCGGGGCCGCTGATGTCGGCCAGCTTGAGGTCGCCGGCTATGGCTGCATCGTCCCAGCCTATGTTGCCTCCCTGCTCCTTAGGCTTGCCTATTTCGTCTTCCTGCCAGATGCCCAGCTTGGTGTAGTCGTAGATGACGCCTACGGGCTTGCCTATGAACCATCGGTTGCCGAGGTCTTCCACGCCGTCGCCATATACTTCCACCCATTTGCCTGTGTTCTTTGCGAACACCAGCGTGCTGTTCCATCGGAAGTCTTTGGTATCTACGTTGACGGAGTTCAGGGTGATTTCTATACCCTTGTTGTTCACGCTGCCTATGTTGTTCCAAACGTCGGCATAGCCTGAGATGGTGGTGAGTTTCTGTGTGAGGAGGATGCCGTCGGTTGTGCGGTTATACCATTCGAGGGTTCCGCTCAGGCGATTGCTCCACAGGCTGAAGTCGGCTGCAAGGTTGAGGCCTTGGGTGCGCTCCCAGTGCAGCTGCGAGTTGCCCATGCGCGTGCCTACCTTCATGGAGGTCGTGGTGCCTCCGTTCTGGGCCAGCGTGCTCGAGGTGAGCTTGAACATGGAATCGTATACGGGGATGGAGGCATTGCCCGAATATCCCCAGGATGCGCGCAGCTTCAGCGAGCTAAGTATATGCGTCAGCGGCTGTGCAAACTCTTCGCGGGTGACGTTCCATCCCAAAGCGAAGGAGGGGAAGTTGCCCCACTTGGAATCCTCGCCGAAGACCGATGCCGCATCGCGCCGTATGGTGGCGGTGAGCAGGTATCGGCTGTCGTAGTTATAGTTCAGGCGTCCCATTATCGACTGCAGGCGGCGCATGTCGGCCTGCGAATCGACGGACTGCGTCGAGCCCGATTCGAGGTTGCCCCAGCCCACGTTGTCGTTGGGGAAGGTGCGCGAATAGGCCCTTGCCTGCTGCCAGTATTTGCTTGAGGCGGAATAGAGGCCGGTGAGGTCGAAGTGATGCCGGGCTATGTCCCTCGAATAGCTGAGGATGTTCTCCACCAGATAATACTGCGACTCCTGGTTGTCTATGTATCCGTAGCCCTGCTCGTTGTACACGGTTTCGCCCTCGTAGTAGTTGTTGCGGGTGGGGATAAAGGTGTAGCCTGCGTTGAGGCGATACTTCAGTCCCTTCAGCGCGGAGGTCATCTCGCCGAAGTTCAGTTCGCCGTATCCGTTCACGGTGAGGTCGAACTGACGGCGTTCGGGATTGATCGTAGTCGGCAGCATGGGGTTGGGCCATAATGTTTCGGAGAACATAGGATAGTGCGTATAGGTGGTGCCGTCGTCTTCGTACAGCTTGGCGAAGGGGCTCATGGCCGATGCGTTGAGGAGGTTGGCCCGTCCGCCGTCGCGATTATGTGCAATGATGGAGGCGCTAGCCCCTATGGTGAACCACTTCACGGGATTGACGTCCATGTTCATGCGCAGCGAGTAGCGCTTGTAGTTATATCCCTTCACAACGCCGTGCTGGTTGAGGAAATCGCCCGAAAAGAAATACTTGGCATAGCGCGAGCCGCCCGTAACGCTCACGTTATGATCCTGGATGATGCCCGTCTGAGTAACCTCGTCCAGCCAGTCCATGGTGCGGCCGGCCTTGAAGTTGTCCACCTCGTTGGCATACTGCACTCCTCCGAAGTCCGGATTGAGGGGCTTGTTCTGTATGCGGGCGTACTCGGCGTAGCGTTCGAGCAGCTGAGCCGTGGAGCCCGGCTCCAGGATGTGGGCAATCTCCGAGAAGCCCAGATAGCCGCCGTACCTCACGCGCGGATGCGCATCGCCTCCCCTCTTGGTAGTGATAAGGATAACGCCGTTGGAACCCTGCACGCCGTAGATAGCCACAGCCGAAGGATCCTTAAGTATCTCTATGGACTCGATGTCGGCCGGATTGATGTCGTTCATCGACGCATCGGCCGAGAGCGCCATGCCGTCGACAACTAACAGAGGCGAGTTGCTGAGGTTGATGGAGCTTTTGCCGCGCACAAGCATGCCCGGAGTATCGCCCGGAATAGAGGAGCTCTGCGTAACATTAACGCCGGCCGCCACGCCCTGTATGGCCTGCGCAAAATTGGCTACCGGAAGATTGCTCAGCCGCTCCTTGGGAACGGAGGTGACGGAGCCTGTGATGTCCGAACGCTTCTGCGTGCCGTATCCCACCACCACAACCTCCTCCAGCGACTGCGAGTCCTCAATCAGCCTGACGTCAAACTCGCGCCTCACGCCAACCGTCACCTCCTGCGTGACGAAGCCTATGTACGAGAACAGCAGCACGGCATTAGCAGCAGGCGCCGTCAGGCTGAACTTTCCCTCCGTATCGCTTATAGTACCCTTGGTGGCATCGCCCTTCACAACAATACTTACTCCGATAAGCGGCTCGCCGTTTGTATCGCTAACCGTACCGGAAACCCTCACATTATTCTGCGCATATCCAAGGGCAGAACACATACATAAAAACGCCGGCAGGCAGATTGATCGCCATTGCCGAATCGTATACTCTACAATTGATTTTCTCATACAAATATTACTGCTTAATGTTAAAAAGATTATGACACAAAAGTATCTTCCCGCAGCCTCTCCTCATGCGACGTTTCGGGACAAATCCTATGATGTTTCGGGACACCGCCCCCTAAGAAAATACAACAGGCCCGCAGGAGGGGGCTAACATTTTCGGCCCGAATAAAACCGCCTGCCATGTCCCACCCCCGTAGAGACGCGATTAATCGCGTCTCTACACACACCGCCCCCGCCCCTCGCCCAAACAGATCGTGTCCAAAAGGTAGAGACGCGATTAATCGCGTCTCTACACACACCAGCACACCAAAAAAAAAGGGGCTCAAAAAATTTTGAACCCCTACATATTATATATACTATATATATCGTCTACTTCTTGTCCTTCTTATCGTCTTCTTTTTTCTTCTCCTCGTCGGCCTTCCTTTCGCCCATGGCGGGATGTTCGTTGGGGTCGAGGTGATGGGGCTCGTCGGTGGGGTTCTGGGTGGTTTGCGAAGCGTCGGGGCGGTCGGTGTTCGGCGTCTGGGTTCCCGGAGGGGGCGGCGTCGGAGGTGTTGTCGGCGTTTGGGTTTCGCCGTCCTCTTTGTCGTCATCTTTCACCTTGTGATGTCCGCGGTGGGCGAGGACGAGCTCGGCCTGGTGTATGGCGGCGGTGATGTGCTCCTTCACTTCGAGGAGCTTGGTGCGGACGGCGGGGTCTTTGGCGCCCAGCTCGTTGGCTGTCCAGGCGGAGTTGACGCCATCAATAAGGGTTATGAAGGCCTCGTCTACTTCGGGACGGACTTCGGTCAGCTTGCCGAGGTCGGCAATCTGTTCCTGATTATAGGCGCGCTGATCATAAATGGTGTCGAATTCCTCTTCCGAGGCCTTTATCTTGTTGACGATGTCCGTCAGCCCAAGCTGTTGTATGGAGGGTTTGTATTCCGGCTTCTCGCAGTCCTGCAAGAAGTTGATCATCATTCCGCTCATCTCGTAGTAGTTCGAGCGAATCATATCCTTATAAGTATTGTGCAGAAACTCCAGCGTTTCCACAGCCTGCATGTCGGCCTGGCTGCCCTCGTACTTGAAAATGGCCACCGAAGCCCACAGATATGAGAAATACGCACTGCGTTTGCCGTTCAGATAGCCGATATTGTGCGTCAGAATCGAGGCCCGGCTAATCTTGTACAGCGCGTCTTCCCTGTCGAAAACCGTTTTGAGAGCATCGTACATGCCGCTCACCTGCGGCAGGCCATTCATAAGAGCAGCAAGCGCTTTGATGACGGCGGCATCATAAAAACGGAAGTGCTCGCCGTTATGGAGCTTCTTCAAAAGGGTCTTGACCGATATTGATATTAACTTTCTCATGTGGATAAAATTTAAATTTATTGTCAATGCCGCAAATATACGGGATTTTTCTTCGCAAACAAACAAAACTTTTTTGAACCTTTCACGGAAAAATCCGAAGGCTTCTCCGCTATCGCTATTTCGTGCGAACGTGTTCGCGAGCTTTCTCCACAATCGCTAAAGTCTGCGAACGCGTTCGCGAGCTTTCTCCACAATCGCTAAAGTCTGCGAACGTGTTCGCAAGCTTTCTCCACAATCGCTAAAGTCTGCGAACGCGTTCGCAAGCTTTCTCCACAATCGCTAAAGCCTGCGAACGTGTTCGCGAGCTTTCTCCACAATCGCTAAAGTCTGCGAACGCGTTCGCAAGCTTTCTCCACAATCGCTAAAGCTTGCGAAAATGTTAGGCTAACCTCCATTATTTGCATTAGCTTGCCTCAGCTCCTTTTACATTGCGATTTTTATTCCCTACCTTGCGGGCCTAAATTTTAAAACTGTATAAGCATTATGAAGACGAAACAAGTAATCGGAATTATTGTTGGTATTGTTGGAGTGGTCGCAATCTATTTTTCCTTAAAAGAATATAGTGGCATTGGCGCGACGCTCGGTGTCTTGCTTACTGCCTTTGGCGCTTTGTATCCATTTATTTTTAAAGATAAGCAGAAGCCGGTGGTGGTTCTCTCAAAGGACTATTTGCATGAACTCGCAGGAGAGGAAATAGCCCTTCGCGATAAAACCATTGAGGAACTACGGCAACAGCTCGCCGAAAAAGACCTGCCTGATTACAAAGAGGCCGTAAAGCCATACGTAGATGAAGGCAACTACGCTAAAGCAATAGAACTCGTCAATCCGGACGGAGCCGCCGAAGAAGCCGCCGAAGAAGCCGCCGAAAAATACATCTTCCAAGCCCAGCTCTACATCGCCGGCTACCAATTCAAAGAAGCCGGAGAACACTACCGGAAGGCTGTCGAGATATTCCCGTCAGCAGAGAACACCTTCGCTGCGGCAGAGTTCTATCAAGAGCTTAACCGCGTCAATGACGCAAAAGAATATTATGAGCGTTGTCTGGAGATGGAGTTATTGCCTGTGAACAGAGCAAGCGTACTGAATAATCTGGGGAATATATTCGAGCAATCGAATGATTATCCCGAAGCCGAAAAGGCTTATGCGGAAGCATTGAAAATAAAAAGAACTTTAGCCGACGAGGATCCGCAAACCTATAAGCCAACCCTTGCCGTGACTCTCAACAATCTTGGAGCTTTGCACTCGAAGAAGGGTGAATACGAGCAGGCAGACAACTACTATAAGGAAGCGCTGGAGATAAGAAGAGAGCTGGCAAAAAAAGACCCTGATACATATAATCCCGACCTTGCCATTACTCTCAACAATCTTGGATGTTTGCATCACGATCAGGAAGACTACGATCAGGCGAAGGGATATCACAAGGAAGCTCTGCAATTACGCAGAGGCTTGGCTGCAAAGGATGCAAAGACATACAATCCTGATCTCGCAACCTCTCTCAACAATCTGGGA
>JAITGS010000058.1 GCA_031280435.1 Tannerellaceae bacterium
CCCCCATTGTGGGGGACCCACACCCCCCCCACGACCTGTTTGTGGGCCGAGGGCCGTGTGTGTAGAGACGCGATTAATCGCGTCTCTACGGGGTCAGGCATTGCAGGCCATGCATTTGATACATTCCTCTACGCAGGGCGGGCCCTCTCTCCGGCAAGACCTTATTCTCGGCTTAATATATATATTTGCATAAAACAATAAATCTATGCTATACGAAAACGACTTAAAACTACTTGCCTCAAAAGGCATCAGGGAACAGCAGATTGAGGAACAACTGTCTTGTTTCGACAAGGGCTTCCCTTTCCTGGAAATCATCGCATCAGCTTCTGTTGAAAAAGGTATTACGGTTGTGCCGAAGGAGGAACAGCCGGTTTATATGAAGGCCTGGGAGGACTACATGCTTTCCCGCAAGCTTATTGTAAAGTTCGTGCCTGCTTCGGGTGCGGCCAGCAGGATGTTCAAAGACTTGTATGCCTTTATGGATGCAGATCGCACGGAGCCTGAAACGCCTGCCGAAAGGGCTTTCTTTAACGATATTCGACGCTTTGCCTTCTTCACCGACCTGAACCGCGCCTGCCTCGATGCGGAGGGGGCCGACGTGGCGGCTTTGATACGCGGGAAACAGTTTAAAACTATTGTGAACATACTGCTCGGCAAGCGAGGGCTGAACTACAGACAACTGCCCAAGGGCCTGCTGAAATTTCACGCCTATCCTGCTCGCGAGGCGCGCACGGCTCTGGAGGAACACCTGGCCGAGGGAGCTATGTACGCCAAGAACAATGCCGGCGAGGTGAACATACATTTTACGGTTTCGCCCGAACATGAGGAGCTTTTCCGGCTATGCGTGACGAAGAAGGCTACGGCGCTTGCCGATAGATTATCGGTTAAGTATAATGTTTCGTTCAGCTGCCAAAAGCCTTCGACGGATACGGTGGCGGCGGATGCCGACAACCGTCTGTTTCGCGACAAAGACGGGCTGCCGGTTTTCCGTCCGGGCGGACACGGCGCGCTGATTGAGAACCTGAACGACCTGGATTGCGACGTTGTGTTCATCAAGAACATAGACAATGTTACGCCCGACGGGCTGCGCCATGCGACGGTTGTATACAAAAAGATTCTGGCCGGCCTGCTGGTGAGCGTGCAAAGCAGGATTTTTGAGTACCTGAGGCTGATCGACAGCGGAAAATATACGCACAAAAAGGTTGAGGAGATGATACGCTTCCTGCACAATCAGCTCTACATCCGCCGCAGCGACCTCAAACACCTGGAGGATGCGGAACTCATTATTTATATACGCAGCAAACTGAACCGCCCGCTGAGGGTGTGCGGCATGGTGAAGAACCAGGGCGAGCCGGGCGGAGGGCCTTTCATAGCGCTGAACGCCGACGGAACCGTATCGCCGCAGATACTCGAAAGCTCGCAGATCGACCTGTCGCGGCCCGACATGAAGGCTCTGTTCGACAGCGGCACGCATTTTAATCCTGTCGACCTCGTATGCGCACTGAAGGATTACCGGGGAAGGCGATTCAATCTGCCGGACTATGTTGACCGCAACGCCGGCTTTATCTCCGTCAAGAGTAAAGATGGCCGCGAACTGAAGGCGCTGGAGCTGCCCGGCCTCTGGAACGGCGCCATGAGCAACTGGAACACAGTCTTCGTGGAAGTCCCCATCGAAACCTTCAGCCCGGTAAAGACCGTAGGCGATTTGCTAAGAAGCGAGCATCAGGGATAGCCTTGAACTATGATGTTACACAGGCGTTCATCCTGCTAAATCATAGTTCAAGACTTGTTAAAGCATTACTCCATGCCCGGATTTTGGACGAGCGCAGTGTTGCGGCGTCTTTCGTCGCGCGAGATAGGTGCGAAGTACATCTTGTTGTCCCACTTGCGGCGTTCGCGCTGTGCGCTGGCAGGAATGTCGCCGTTCTTGGGGAAGGCTCCGGAGAGATCTCTCACGTAGTAGTGATACTCCCAGGTGTCTTCGTTGTGGATATAAGGCCTGGAGGCCGTCTTGCCGGGTTTGAAGCGAGCGAATACGGTCATGCCCGTCAGCGGCTTGTTGCCGGTTTCGCCTGCTATCATCCAGCGTCGTACGTCGTAGTAGCGCGAATCTTCGAAGGCGAGCTCGGAGCGACGTTCCTGACGGATGAATTCGCGCATGTCGGCCTGTGTGAATGACTGTCCGCGTGCGGCGAGAGCCGTCTTGGTGTCGGGGATGTAGATGCGGCCGCGTATGGCGTCTATGAAGGTCACGGCTTCGTCGAGCTTGTCCAGCTCTATGGCGGCCTCGGCGGCTATGAGGTATATCTCGGCCAGTCGGATGTGCGGATAAGGAACGATTTGCGGATAGTTCTGTCCGTCGACCGATGTATCAACAAGCTTCTTCTCGTAGTACGACGTCCAGGATCCGTTCCAGTCCTCAATAGGCCCCTGGCGGGTATCTATGCCGTATACGCCGGTGAATTGTATTTGCTCACCTACTTCGGGGAGGTTAACCGTCACGTTCACGCCGTCGCTTATCTCATAGATGCCGCACTGCAGCTGGCCGAGGTCTGTCGGGTCGAGCGGGAAGGCATCCGACGGGCGCTTGCGTCCCCAGACCGAGCCGTCGAAGCCGACGTTAGCATAGAAGCGCGGCTCGCGGCCCAGATAGGGATTGCCCACCTTGAACTCTCCCGGCTTCGAGAGCCCGGAGCTTCCGCTCAGCGATGCGTCTTCCATCTCGAAGTGTACGACGAAGTCCTGCGTAGGCGTGGTGCCCGACCAGTTGTGATAGCCGTTAGGCCCGTGCTGGAGCGGGAGGTTGTTCACCACCTTGCTGGATGCGAATTGCTTGGTGAAGATCATCTCGGTGTTGTTCGAGATAGCGATAGCGTGGTACTTGTTGGCCACTTCGTATACGTCTACTCCGGGACAGTCCACCAGCTTGTAGTCGCCGCCGGCTATAACTACCTTGGCTGCGTCGAGGGCGGCCTGATAGAGAGCCTTGCGGTCGCCCTTGTACTGGTTCACGTCGAGCTTGTTCACATTGCGGTCGGCGTATAGCGGGCTGGCCACGTGCAGCTGTATGCGAGCCTTGAGGGCGGTGGCGGCTCCGGAGGTAGCTCGTCCGAGAGGGGCGGTGGGCTTGAGGAGCTTCTCGGCTTCGCCCAGATCCTTGAGGATGAAATCGAGGCAGTCGCCTATGTTGCTTCTGGGAACGTTGTTCACGGTTTGCGCTTCGTCGAGCCCGTAGGTTTTGTCGACTATCGGTACGCCGCCGAATCCGCGGATAAGGTTGGCGTAGAGGAATGCGCGCAGGAAGTAGGTCTCGCCCTTCATGACGTTGAGGTCGTAATCGTTGTCCTGCGGCACCTTGCCTATGTTTTCGAGTACAAGATTGGCATAGTAGATGCCCTTGTAGCACTCCCGCCACTGGAATGGGCAGCTGCCGTCGTTGTACCATTGCAGGTCGCTCTCCGAAACGTTAGCCTCGTTCACGGCTATCTGTCCGTAGTTGTGCGTGAAATAGGCATCGTCGGTCAGTCCGGTGGTGACGTGCTCCCTGGAGCCGTCTTTCACGTAGGAGTAGATCATGTTGATCATACCTTGCGTCAGTCCGGCGCTGGAGAAGAAGTCCTCCTCCGTATACTGGTCGGCGGGCTTGAGGTCCATAAAGTCGGAGCAAGACGAAAGGAAGGCGGCGCCAGTGAAGGCAATCGCCATCAATACGGTTTTATATTTCATAAAAGCATAGTTTTAGAATGTTATGGAAATACCGCCTTGGAAATATCTTCTCTGCGGATAGTTATTCAGGTCGCGGTTGTCGACTTCGGGGTCGGCCACTTTGATTTTGTCGATAATAAACACGTTCTGCGAGTTGGCGAAGATCCTCAGCCTGCTGATACCGGCCTTTTTGAGCAGTCCGGGCGGTATGTTATACCCAATCTCCATATTCTTCAGCCGGATGTAGTCGGCCGGCGTGAGGAAGAAGGTGCTGGCATTGCTCGGATTGGCCCAGTACTGGTTCTCGCGTTCGTAGGTTCGCGGCCCTGTGGCGTTGGGATTCTCCGGCGTCCATCGGGCGTCGTAGTACGACTTGAGGAAGTTGCCCACCGTGCCCGACCATGTCCTTATGAAGGCCTCGGCTCCGGCAGCTCCCTGGAACAGTACCATCAAGTCCCAGTTCTTCCAGTTGAGCTGAATGTTCAGGCCGCTTACGAAGGGTGGCTCGGCGTTCTTTGTGGAGCGAACGCGGTCGTCGGCATTGATCTTACCGTCGCCGTTCACGTCCTTATAGCGAACGTCGCCCGGCACGGCTCCCGACCAGTGCGGCGAGTTGTCTATCTCGGCCTGGTTGTGGTAGATGCCTTCGTCAACGTAGTAGAGGTTGGTGTTGGCCCTGTGCCCGGTAGACTGCTGGTACTCGGGTACGCCCGGAGTTTCGTCCCAGAAGAGGATCTTGTTACGGGCGTAGGTCATGTTGAGCGATACGTTATACGTGAAGTCGCCGGCCTTGTCGCTCCATCCTATCAGCGATTCGAAGCCCTTGTTCTCCATCTTGCCGAGGTTCTCGCGCGGCAGCGTGATGCCGAGTATCTCCGGTATGGATGCGTTGCGCGAGATAAGCATGTGGGTTCGCCTGTGATAGAATATGTCCGACTCCCATGTGAGGCGGTTATTGAAGAACTTGAAGTCGAGCCCGGCATTGTAGGTCGTGCCCACCTCCCAGGTGATATTGACGTTGGGAGAGCGGCTCAGATAGAAGCGCGGCTCTTCGATGCCGTTGATGATATAGCCGTTGCCGTCCTTGCCGTAGGTGGTCAGGTACTGTATGCTGCGGTCGACGTTGCCGTCCGCATCAACTAAGGCGTCGTTACCCGTTTGCGATACCGATGCGCGGAGCTTGAAGTAGTCAATCACGCTGATGTTATCCTTCCAGAAGCCCTCCTCGGATGCTCGCCAGGCGGCCATTATGCCGGGGAAGAAGCCGTAGCGCTTATCCGCCGGGAAGCGATACGAGCCGTCGTATCGCCATACGAACTCCAGCAGGTACTTCTCCATATAATTATATGACATGCGGCCGAAGTAGTTCAGACGGGTTTCCCGCCAGGAGTAGCCGGCATTGTTCGCATCCCGCATGCTGCCCATGTTGATTTCGGTGGAGGCGTCGGAGAGATAGTACCGGCGGTAGGCGTCGAGCCTGTCCATATCCTTGTTCTGCGCTTCTACGCCGGCGGTGATGCCCACGGTATGCAGCCCGAAGGTCTTGTCGTAGGAGAGTATGGCATTGGTCATCCAGTCGGTCTGGTCTTCGGTTTCGCGGGTGAGGCGCGGGTCGGAAATCCATCGCTTGCCGGGGCTGAGGCCCTCGCGGCTGCGCGTTACGCCGTCCCACGAGTAGAGGATTACGGGCTTCTGAAACAGCTTGCGGGAGTAGAACCGCTTGTCGTAGGAAGCATTGGCCGTGAGCTTGAGCCCTTCCACCCAGGGTATGTCTACGTTCAGCCCCACGTTGTTCTGCACGTGATAAGTTTTCTGTTGGTCGAAGCCGGCGCCGTCCGATGCCGTCATCACAGGGTTGTCGCCGTACTCAATGTCCGGGCCCGGCTCGCCTGTCGGCCATATAGCGTTCTGCGTAGGCTTGCCCCGCCGCAAGGCAGAGAAGATGGAGCCGGCATCTTTGGCCGGATACTGCTTATACTCCAGTCGGGTTGTATTACCGAAGGTGAGTGCGGCATACTTGCCCAGCTTCCAATCCAGATTGAGGCGCACGCTGTACTGGTCGTAGCGGTTGGCCGAGCGCTTGTAGACGCCATCCTCGCCGTTGGCAGCGAAGTTGACATAATACTTCATCTTGTCCGAGCCTCCGCTTATGCCTACATCGGCCCTGTACATGGGCGACACCGGCTTGATAACAGCGCCGAACCAGTCGGAATCCGGATAGCCCCAGGGGTCGGAACCGTCCCGGAACTTCTGCAGCTCCTCGTCCGAGTAAGTGCCGGCCGCTATTTCGTTCATCATGGTTGCATACTCAAAGGAGTTGGCCATCTCCGGCAGGCGCGTAGGCTGCGAAAAGCCGTAGGAACCGTCGAAAGTAACGACAGGAGCACCGTCCTTGCCGCGCTTGGTAGTGATAAGGATAACGCCGTTGGCTGCACGGGCTCCGTAGATAGCCGCAGCAGCGTCCTTGAGCACCGACATGGATTCGATCTCGTTAGGATTAATACGGTTGAGGCCGCCTCCTCTGTCGGCCACTCCGTCTATAACTACCAGAGGATCCTTGCTGCCGAGGGTGTTCGTACCCCGGATGCGGATGGTGGTGCCGCCGCCGCCGGGCTCGTCCGAGCGCTGGAAGCCTATAACGCCGGGCATGCGGCCTACCATGGCGTTAGACAGGTTGGTGGTGGGAGAGGCCTTAAGCTCCTCGCCGCTAACGCTGGCAACGGCGCCGGTGACTGTCACCTTGCGCTGAGTACCGTAGCCCACAACAACAACCTCTTCGAGGGTCTGCGTATCATCACGCAGAGTAATATTAACGGTGGTTCGGCTGCCGACGGCAACTTCCTGCGAGAGATAACCCACGTAGGAGAAGACCAGAGTAGCATTGGCCGGAACCTGCTGGAGTGCAAACTTACCGTCGACGTCGGTAATCACCCCGTTCACAGTTCCTTTCACAAGCACGTTCACGCCTATGAGCGGCTCGCCGCTGGCGTCTGTAACAGTACCCGAAACGGCTATGTTTTGAGCCGCAGCGTTGCACACAAGCAAAAGGAAAGCCAGTATACATAGAATACTTTTTCGCATACTAATGATTTTGTTTTTGATGATTTGATGATTAAGATTCCCTTGCAGGAATCTTGGTTCGTTATTTATTTATTATGATGTTTAAGGTAACTCATTGGAGGCACCCCCTGCGGGCTCTCCTCCACAGTCCCCGTGCGGGACTTTACTGCTCTCATTAGGTAATCATAGGCAACTCGATTTAAGGATGAAACAATTAATGCTTGATATTCCGATAAAAAAAGCGTCGCTATCAGAAAATAGGAACGATTAAACCGACAATTCGCCCTCATACTCTTCAATCTTTTTTAACGATGATAAAAACCCCGGCCGGCGGAGGTTCCCGCACCTCCGGGCATCAACATGGGCAGCTTTTTTGCCATCGCCGGCAACAGTTGTTTTTGAGACTAAAAAAAAATCTCCCCAAAAACAAAGCGCAGTGGCGCCAAGAAGAGTTTTTCAGTTTGCCGACATTTGTTTTTAAGCTTAAAAAACATGCAGGGAGCCCACTGCGCTTTGTTTTTGAGCTTAAAAGCATTCAGGAAACCCACTGCACTTTGTTTTTGAGCTTAAAAACATTTAGAGAGCCCACTGCACTTTGTTTTTGAGCTCAAAAATATTTAGGAAGTCCATTGCGCTTTGTTTTTAAGCTCATAAATATTCAGGAACCCATTGCGCTTTGTTTTTGAGCTTAAAAACATTCAAGGAACCCATTGCACTTTGTTTTTGGGCTTAGAAATATTCGGGGAAGCCACTGCACTTTGTTTTTGAGCTCAAAAACATTCAGGGAGCCCATTGCACTTTGTTTTTGGCCTCAGAAATATTCGGGGAACTCACTGCGCTTTGTTTTTAAGCTCAAAAACATTCGGGGAGCTCACTGCGCTTTGTTTTTGAGCTCAAAATTTTTCCACGCTAAAAACAACTGTTGTTGGCGAGGAGAAAAAGAATTTGAGAAATGCACACCGGCGAGGGCAGCAGCTTCGCGGGGATAAATTATAGGCACAGATAAAAAATCTTTAGAAGTATAAAAAAAGATGCTTGCTATTCACAGATATTTGCATACATTTGCCGGCGTCATTGTCAGTTTAATCGTTCCTTTTTTTTGACAATAGAATTAGAGGCATACAATCCCTGCTGAGGCATGCGTGAAAGGCTGAAGGCCGGAGGCTTAAGCCGGAAAGGAAGTGATGAGGAAGGGGGAGTAAAGGGCCGAAAAAGTGTCAGTTTAATCGAACAAATAAAGCTGCAGCGACAAGTGAGAAATAAAAGTTTAACTCTTAAATCACAGTTGCCTATGAAGCACACACAGCTATCATCAAGAAAACCGGCGGGCGGTATCAGTCCCGTTCAAATTCAGTTTCATTCTTTATTAATCTTTAGAAATCAGTATTCATCAAACAATTAAAAAAAAGTGTACTATGCGAAAATGTATTGCAGGCATTGCCTTACTATTTTGTACAGCTATGACGTTCGCCCAGAGCGTGGCCGTGTCGGGAACAGTGTCCGACTCTAACGGCGAAACGCTGATCGGAGTGAACGTGCAAGTGAGAGGTACCACCATTGGTACCGTCACCGACGTGGACGGGAAGTACTCCCTCCAGGCATCAGGCGCGCAGTCCATACTTGTTTTCTCTTACGTGGGTTATCTCACGCAGGAGGTGACGGTGGGCTCGCAGCGCACTATTAATGTAACTCTTAAGGAGGATTTGCAGAACCTCGAGGAGGTGGTGGTTGTGGGCTACGGCACTCAGCGCAAGATGACCGTAACGGGCTCGGTGGCCAGCGTTAGCGGCATGGAGCTTAAGGCATCGCCTACGTCCAACCTATCCAACGCCATCGTAGGCCGTATGCCGGGCGTCATAGGCTTCCAGCGCGGCGACGAGCCCGGAGGCGGCTCCACCACTATCCGCATCCGCGGTACCAACACCCTCGGAAGCAAAGACCCGCTGGTGGTTATAGACGGAGTGGCCGACCGTGGGGGCGGCATGAACCGCATCAACCCTAACGAAATAGAGTCTATGTCCGTACTTAAGGACGCGGCGGCGGCTATCTACGGCTCCCGTGCTGCCAACGGCGTTATCCTTATAACTACCAAGCGCGGCAAGGACGGCGCTCCGGTGATCACTTTCGACGGATCGTACGGCTTCTCGCAGCCTACGCGCCTGCCGGAGATGGCCAACGCCTTTGAGTATGCAACCATGCTGAACGAAATTACTCCGGGCACCTACACGGACGAGGAGCTGCGCAAGTTTCAGGACGGCTCCGACCCCTGGGGATACCCGAACACAAACTGGTACGATGCGGTCATCAAACCCATATCGCCGATGTACCGCGCCGATGTAGGCGTGAGCGGAGGCTCGGACAAGATGAAGTACTACTTCAACTTTGCGGCCAACGGCGAGGACGGAATCTACAAACGCTCGGCCAACCGCTACGACCAGTACAGCATCCGCATAAATCTGGATTGGAAGATAGGCAAGTATGCCACCTTCCAGGTAGGAAATACGATGAGGGAGCAGTACACGCAGTATCCGGCCAAGTCGGCCAGCTCCATCTTCTCGGCGCTGCGCCGCGGCAAGCCCATCTACAATGCCATCTGGCCCACCGGCGAATCGGGACCCGACATTGAGTACGGCGACAACCCTGTCGAGACGGCATCGGACGGCGCCGGCTTCGACCGCCAAAAGACCTATTACATCCAGAACAACGCTACGCTTACTATAAACATTCCCGGAGTGGAAGGGCTTAAGATTGTGGGCAACGGCTCGTTCGACAAGCGCTTCTGGACCCGCAAGCGGATGGAGCAGCCGGTTATCCTCTACTCATGGGACGGCATAACGCGCAGCAGCGAGGGCCTCAGCCCCGCCAAGCGATGGATTTCCGACCCGCGCCTCACCCGCGAAACGGAAGACCAGAGCGACTGGATGGTGAACGCCCTTGCCTCCTACGACAAGACCTTCGGCAGCCATACCATAGGCATCACCGCCGGTATAGAAGGACAGAGCAAGGAGATGGACCGCCTCGACGCCTATCGCCGCTACTATCTGGCGACCTCGCTGCCCGAAATCAACCTCGGCAGCACCAAGGATGCTACCAACGCGGGATACTCCTGGAAGGAGACCCGACTGAACTACTTCGGACGCCTGGCTTACAACTTCCAAGAGCGCTACCTGCTGGAGTTCGTATGGAGATACGACGGCTCGTATCGCTTCCCGAAAGACACGCGCTACGGATTCTTCCCCGGCATAATGGCCGCATGGCGGGCATCCGAGGAGGACTTCTGGAAGGAAAGCCTCGGCTCGACCATCAACTACTTCAAGCTTCGCGCATCGGTATCCCAAACGGGTAACGACGCACTGGTGGATGCCGACGGCAACTACGACCGCAGCATACAGTACCTCACCACCTACGCCAAGGAGGGCAACGGATACATCATCGCCGGCAACGAAGAGCCGCGCTTCTATCCCAGCCGCACGCCTAACCCTACCATCACATGGGAGGTGGGAACAACCTACAATGCCGGACTCGACTTCAAGTTCCTGAACAACCGCCTCACATGGGAGTCGGACGTGTTCTATCACAAGCGTACCCACATGCTTATCTCGCGCAACGCTTCCATGCCGCAGATTTCGGGTATCACTCTCCCGCGCGAGAACCTCGGCGAGATGGAGAACAAGGGATTCGAATCGCTGATAGGATGGAACGACCATGCAGGGAAGGATTTCTCCTACAACCTCTCGCTCAACATGACCTACGCCCAGAACAAGATTCTGGACTGGGATGAGGTTCCGGGCGTACCCGAATACCAGAAGTCGACCGGCAAGCGCGCCAACACCGAGCTCTACTATCAGGCCGACGGCATATACCATACGCAGGCGGAGATTGATGAGATCATTAAAAACGGGGGGCCCATCTGGGCAGGAACTGTTCCGGGCGACGTCAAGTTTAAGGACATAAACGGCGACGGCAAGATAGACGCCGACGACCGTGTTCGCTCCAACAAGAACGCCGAGCCTCCGTTCATAGCCGGATTCAACGTCCAGCTCAATTACAGGAACTGGGATCTCATGATGCTCTTCCAGGGAGCGGCAGGAGCTGCAACCTACATACAGACATGGTCGGGCACCGTGGGCAACTTCATGAAGGACTACTACAATAACCGCTGGACGCCGGAGAATCCCAATGCCACAGGCCCGCGCACATACGAGCGCGAGAACCAGTATTGGATCACCAACCGGCACACGATGTTCCTCTACGACATGGATTACGTCCGCCTGAAGAACCTGGAAATAGGATACAACGTCCCCGCCCACCTCCTGAAGAAGGCCGGAGTGAGCCGCCTGCGCATCTTTGCCAACGCTCAGAACCTGCTGACCTTCGACGGAGTGAAAGTTATCGACCCGGAAAATGACAATAAGGACTTTACAGCATACCCGCAGAGACGATACTTCCAAGGCGGTATTTCTATAACTTTCTAAAACAATGATTGTATGAAAATGAAATATAAAAACATAGCCATGGCGGTAGCAATCGCAGTCGCTACCACATTATCCTCATGTTCCGACTTTATGGATATCCAGCCGGCCGACCAGTATTCCGACAAAGACATCTTCGGCACCGCAGGACTAACCCAGGGACTCATCTACCAGGTTTACTCATACGTTAAAGACGGCTCCAGGGAGCACGTCACCACAGGGCTTACCGACGACGCCTACTTCACCCACAACTACGGGCAGATCGCCGTGAACGAAGCCAACGTTTCGGAAAGCGACCTCCAATGGTACAATAACGACAACTGCCCGTTCAAGTGGGAGCATGCCTACAAGGCCATCTACTATGCCAACCTCGTGCTCGAAAACATAGACAAGGTTCCACCCGACAATGATTTCGACCTGAGCGTCATGAAGGGAGAAACGCACTTCCTGCGCGCCTACCTCTATTCCGACCTCATCCGCGGATTCGGCGGCGTGCCCATCATCGACAATACCTACGGCCTGACCGACAAGGAAACCGTGAGCAACATCCCGCGCAACAACATAGGCGAATGCCTGGACTTCATCCTCAAGGATCTGGCCGAAGCCGAGAAGCTGCTCAAGCCGACCGCTGCCCTCGGACGCGCTACCTCCGGAGCTGCCACAGCCCTCAAGGCGCGCATACAGCTCCACGTGGCCAGCCAGCTATATGCCGACCGCAGCATCAACAAGCTCGACGTGAACCAGTACAAGGGCGATCGGAACGCACTCTATCAGGCAGCCCTCGACGCAGCCAAGGCCGTTATCAACAGCGACCGCTACGAGCTGATCAACTGCAAGGGAGGCACCGTATATGAGATAGCCGACAAGTACCACGCCATAGCCATCTCCAACAATTCCGAGCTGATATTCACCAAGCAATTCGCCTCCAGCAAGGTGACGAACAACCTCCCGCTCCAGCACGGGCCCAACGGCTATCACAACTGGTCGGGCACTACGCCTACGCAGGACTTCGTTGTTCACTTCGAGATGGAAGACGGATCGCTGAGCGGAAGCACAGGGCTGTCGAAGCCCGGAGAGTTCAAGGTAGGCAATCCCTATCTGGGCCGCGAGCCCCGCTTCTATGCCAACGTCGGCGTCGACGGCTCGGTCTGGGGACGCAAGCGCCCGTCCGATGCATATCCCCTCGACCCTACTCCGCTGGGCGAGCTGCAGTGCGGCATCTATGAAATAAGCGACGGCGTAACCGTAACCGTCAACCTCCCCGAAGTGGGCAAGCAGCTGGAGTTTACCGGAGTGTACGGCATAGACACCCGCCAGGGCCCCATCGAAGACTGGAACGGCTCCTGGACGTCGTACTACGAGAAGAAGCTTGTCGACACATCCGTCGACGGACAGAACTTCCCGCAGATAGTACCCTATCCCTTCATCCGCCTGGCCGAGATGTACCTCATAGCCGCCGAGGCTGCCATAGAGCTTAACAAGCTGGACGAGGCCGTGACCTTCATCGACGCTATACGCGGACGCATCGACCGGCCGGACACCAAGACGGCTCTCGCCGCACGCGGACAGTCGTTCACACAGGCCGACATGCGCGAATTCATCCGTCAGGAACGCCGCTCCGAGCTCGCCTTCGAAGACTCGCGCTACTACGACGTACGCCGCTGGATGATAGCAGGCGTTACCGGCAACAAGCCGCTGACCGGCATGACCGTGTTCGCTCGCTTCAAACCCGGCAAGACGGCCTCGCGCCCCTACATCCACGACGAGGACACCTGGGAATATCACTACTACGTGAGAGATCTCTCCGGAGCCTTCCCCAAGAACGGCGACATTCCTGCCAGCGCACAGCGCGAACGCCGCAAATGGGACGACAAGATGTACTTCGCCCCCATCTCGCGAGATGAAATGAAGCGCAACCCATCGCTCGTCCAAAATCCGGGAATGAACTAACGCAGGTCTTCCCGACACTTATCTCCCCCGGCTGCCGGCTCCTTGCCCGTGCAGCCGGGGGCTTTCTTTGTGCGGGCCACAGCCGCAGGAGAGCTCAGGCAGGGGGGTGCAAAAGCAATTTCCGTCCGGGATTTACCCCGGCCGGTATGCGGAGGTATTGCCGCGCTGCCGGGGAATTGCATATCTTTGAACGCAAAAATCATCAAGCAACATGAAGAAAATACTTATTGCCGTATGCCTCGGCCTCGCTGCCGGCAACATCGCCGGACAGGACATGAAAACACTGTTCGCCAATATCCCCGACCTTTATATCCCACAGCTCGAAAGCGCCTGGCGCAAAGACCTGGCCGACCTCTTCCTGGCCGGCAAGGAGGCCCGGCTGCAACACACCATGAACGGCTACGCTCATCTGCTCAACCTCACCGACAACTACCTGCTGCTGCGAACCACCGAACGCACCACCATAGAGATGAAGCTACTCCCGCTCGTGAACGACACATATATAATATGTATGATCACAACTCTGGCTGGCCCTGCTCCCGACAGCCGCGTCCGATTCTACACCACAGACTGGAAGCCGCTGCCCTCCGAGGGCATACTGACGCCGGTCGACGCCGGCCGCTTCATCCGCGACGATGCCGACCGCGAGAGCGATGCCTTTAAAGACGCCATGGCCCTGCTCGATATGGACCTGATGCAATACTCGCTGAGCCCCAGCGACGACAGGCTCACCGTCATCTATACCACTCCCCTGTACCTCAGCCCCACCGAGCGGGCCAAAGTCACCCCCATCCTCAAGGAGGAACCCGAAGTATACGTATGGAAAAAAGGATTCTATGAGCCCTGACTAATAACGGTATACTCCCCGCTAAAACAAAAACTTCCGCCCGGCAATGCACCGGTGCGGAAGTTTTGTTTTGAGGACATTGTCGCTTTAAAGGGACGTTTAAAGTGACAATGTCGGGATGGACGGGGGTGCGCTGCCGAAGCAGATGGAAGCCTATACTAAAGAGGGAGTTATGCACATGAGTTTTTTTCGGGCCTCCCCTTGTATTTATCTAAAAATTATTATATTTGTGTCACTTTAAAGGGAGGTTTTATTCTCCCTGCGACCAGTGAACGCTATGTATAACCTTTAAAATTGTAATGCCTATGCAAACCACTAAAGAACAGTATCAGTATTTATCAGCAGTTATTGAGGGGGCGGAAGTCCGTCTCCTTATTTATGTTTCCTATCAGTTTAATATTATTAAAATGTAAAGTATGATTAAAAATTCTTTTATTAACAAGCAAAATCTGAGGAAGAGCTTCATTACGGGCATCTTCCTGCTGTCCCTAATCGCCGGCGCTGTGGCGCAGAATATAGCGGTGACGGGAACTGTTACGGATGAGGCGGGCGACCCTCTCATCGGTGTGAACGTGCTGGTGAAGGGCACAACCACGGGTGCCATCACCGACGTCGACGGCAAGTATAATATACCTCAGGCCACGTCGCGCTCCGTGCTGGTATTTTCGTATGTTGGCTTTGCAACGCAAGAGATTGTTGTAGCGAACCAGCGCAGTATCAATGTTCAGATGAAGGACGATGCCCGTGCCATACAGGAGGTGGTGGTTGTGGGCTACGGCACGCAGGCCAAGAAGGATATCACCGGCTCTGTGGCTGTGGTTTCTACCGACGACCTCAAGGAGGTGCCGGTAGCTACCTTCGCCGAGGCGCTTCAGGGACGTGCTTCGGGCGTATACGTTTCATCCTCCGGGGCTCCGGGAGCTCCTACCACTATCCGCATACGCGGAGTAGGCTCGGTGAACGGCTCCGACCCGCTCATAGTTGTAGACGGCGTATCCAATGTGCCTATCGACGCCGTCAACCCTAACGACATAGAATCGCTTCAGGTGCTTAAGGATGCTTCGGCAACGGCTATCTACGGCGCCAAGGGAGCTAACGGTGTTATCATCATCACAACGAGGCAGGGCCAGAAGGGCGGCCGCGTCAGGATTCAGTACGACGGCTTCGGAGGCGTTTCGACTATGGCCAACGAGGGCTTCGACGTGCTCAACGGCTGGGAGGCGATGGAGTTCCAGGCACAGGGGCTCGTCAACCTGCGCGACATCAAGGGCGTCAGCAGCGGGCTGTCGCATGCACAGTTCGGAGCGCTGAAGCCCGACGGAACACTCACCATGCCCTACGCCATCAAGCCGGCCGGGCTGTCGCGGGAGCAGGTGATATCGCAGTTCGGGAGCATTGACGCCTGGATTAAGTCGTATAAGCCGAACGGGGCGAACTCCTGGTCGCGCTCGGCATACTATCAGATGCTCGAAGAGGGATACTCCGAGGAGGAGGCCCGCCGCGGAACCGACTGGTACAAGGAGGTGGTGCAGTCCGGAGCCATCCAGGAGCATCAGCTGTCCATACTCGGCGGCAACGACAAGGGCATGTACTCCATGGCGCTGGGCTACTCCTCGCGAGAGGGCACCATAGTTAATTCCAAGTTCGACCGCTACTCGCTTCGCATCAACTCAACCTTCAGCCCCACCAAGTACCTCACCCTCGGACAGAACACCAACCTGGCGGCGATGGAGATGAAGGGCGAACGGGGCTTCCAGGGCGAGAGCACGGTGTACGCCAAGACATATACCATGCAATCGTGGGTGCCCAAGTACAACATCGGAGGCGATTTCGCAGGCTCGCAGGCGCCGGAGAGCGGCCGCGACATAACATCCATAGCTGCGGCATACTATCAGCTGTACGACAAAACGCGCATGTTCCGCGGGCAGACGGCCCTCTTTGCCGAGCTCAAGCCCTACGCGGGCCTGACGCTGCGAACGCAGTACAGCGCACGCCTCAGCGGCTCATGGGACGTCAACTTCAACCCCATCACCATCATGACCAACAAGGAGGGCAGCTCCAACAACTCCCTCGAGGAGCAGGCGCAGTGGTACTTGGACTGGCAGTGGACCAACACGGCAACCTACGCCACCAAGATACAGGACGTGCATAACCTCACCGTGGTGGTGGGCTCCGAAGCCCTGAACGACGACATGGGCAGGCGCATCACCGCCTACCGCATAGGCTACACCTTTGAGGACGACCCCAACACGCACATCATAGACAACGGCGCGTCGAGCAACCTCAGCAACTCCGGCTACATGAACTCGCACAGCACCATGTTCGGACTGTTCGGGCGGGCCGATTACTCCTACGCGGGCAAGTACCTTGTGACGCTGTCGGTGCGCCGCGATGCCTCCTCGAAGTTCAGCCAGAAGAACCGCTGGGGAACATTCCCGTCGGCATCCGTCGGCTGGCGCATCTCGGACGAGAACTTCCTGGCATCGACCCGCAAGTGGCTCGACGACCTCAAGTTCAGGGCCGGCTACGGCACCACGGGTAACTCCAACATCGGAGCCTATAACTATGCCTTCCGCTATGCCACCGGCAATGCCTACCTGTACTCCGTGTCGGGCGCCGACACTCAGGTGAACGCCGGCTATCATATCTCCAACCTCGGCGACGCCAATGCCAAGTGGGAAACGGTGCAGAGCCTCAACGTAGGCTTCGACGCCACGGCCTTCAACAACAAGCTTACGGCCAGCGTTGAGTGGTATACGCGCAAAACAACCGACATGCTCGTCCCCGCCAACTGGTCGGCCCTGGCCGGCAACGCAAGCAAGCCCCAGATCAACATAGGCGACCTTATCAACAGGGGCGTCGACATCAGCCTCGGATGGCGCGACCGCAAGGGCGACTTCAGGTACAGCATCAACGCCAACCTGTCGACCTACCGCAACGAGGTGCTGAAGCTCGGCTCCTCCGACCTCTTCGTCAGCACACGATTGAACAACGTCAGCATCACCACCGTGGGCCAGCCCGTCGGTATGTTCTACGGCTACAACGTGATTGGCATCTACAAGAGCACGGAGGATGTGCTGGGATATAAGGTGAACGGGCAAACCGTGCTGCCTTATGCAGAGTCATCGCTCGAGGGCATGAACGCCCAGAGCATTGTAGGGCGCTATAAGATAGAGGACGTCAACGGCGACGGCCGCATCACCGCAGCCGACCGTACCATCATAGGCAATCCGCATCCCGACTTCACCGGAGGCGTAAACCTCAACCTGGGATATAAGAACTTCGACCTGGCCACCTACTTCTATTATTCCGTAGGCAACGACCTCTACAAGCACTACATGTTCTATACCCACTACGGCGCCCTCCAGAGCAACTACTCCAAAGACCGCCGCGACAACTCCTGGCATCCGACGAGCAACCCCGACGGCGTATATCCCCTCTGGGCAACCGTGTCGCAAGACAAGGGCGAGGCAGCCACCGAATCGAACTCCATGTACGTCGACGACGGCTCCTACCTGCGCATGCAGACCCTCACGCTGGGATACTCGCTGCCCAAGAACATTATCAAGCACCTGGGGCTGGACAGGATAAGGCTGTACGGACAGGTAACGAACGTGTTTACCGTCACCAAGTACCCCGGCCTCGACCCCGAAGTGCGGACGGTTAACCCCGACAACTCCGCGCAGTCATACGACCGCAACAAGGGAGTCGACTTCGGCTCCTACGGCATGCCCAGGCAGTTTATAGTAGGTATCAACCTCTCTTTCTGAACAGCACAATGATGTTTAACTACGTAACAAGAATCAGTATGAAAAATATATTATTATATGTAGCATTGACAATGATGCTCGGACTGGCATCCTGCGCCGATTTTCTGGACGTTAAGCCCGTGGGCGCAGTGCAGGAAGTAACGCTGCTGACCCGCGAGGGCATAGAGATGACGCTCGTGGGAACATACGCGCGCCTCCATAATACCAGCTACTTTGAGGCCAACCTCACCAACTACGCCTATGGCGACGTGATGGGAGGCAGCGCCAACAAGGGCTCCAACTATGCCGACCAGCCGGCTTTCACCAACCTCGAGATATTTGCCATCACCCTCGATAATTCCTACCTGAGAGTGAAGTGGCAAAGCGTATACGACGGAGTGTTCCGCGCCAACACGCTGATAAGCATGGCCGACAAGATAAAGGACGAGCTCAGCGCAGCGCCGGGCGAAACCAAGGACTATTACACCGAGCTGATTGCACAGGCGCGCTTCTTCCGGGCCTTCTGGCACTTCGAGGGCATAAAGCTCTTCGGCGCCGCCATACCCTACGTGGGCAACGAGGAGTTCCAGTCGTCCGTCAACCCGCAAGTGTCAAACGTCGACGGCTCCGGCAACTACATTTACATCTGGGACAAGGTGGAGGAGGATTTCCAGTACGCCTACGAGAACCTGCCCGACATCTGGGCCACCGATAGGGGCAAGGCCAACAAGTGGGCCGCCGCAGCCTTCCTCGCCAAGGTCAAGATGTATCACTCCTCGCCCTACAACGGAGCCAACAGCACCGCCAACAAGTGGGCCGAAGTGAAAAGCCTGCTCGAGCAGGTCATAGCCGGCGGCAAGGACAACAACGGCACCAAATACAAGCTCGCCGATACCTACGAGGAGCTCTACGTGGCAGGGCAGAGCGACTGGACGGGCGAGTCCGTCTTCGACGTACAGATGGCCATATCCGGCACCCAGACCAATACCAACGCCATCAACGGAGGGCCGCACATCGCAATGAGCGGAATCCTGGGCAACAGCGGATGGGGATTCTACCAGCCTTCCTACGACCTGGTGAACTCGCACATTGTGGACGGCGACGGCCTCCCGCTAATAGACGGCAGCTATAAGGAGGCAGAGCCGCTGACCACACTGGCCGGCAACAAAGCCACCACAGCCCTGACCGTATACACCGACCCGCGGCTCGACGTCAGCACCGGACGCTTTAACGTTCCGTACTGGGACTGGATGGTGCCCGCCACAACCGACGGATGGATACGCGAAGCAAGCAACGGAGGCCCCTACCTCAACAAAAAGAACATAGGCAAGAAGGCCGACAAGGGTAGCCTCAGCGTATCGACCTCGGCAGGTTCTACGGCTAAGAACTACCACCTCATACGCTTCGCCGACGTCCTCCTGTGGTACGCCGAGGCCCTCATAGAAACAGGCGACCTTGCCGGAGCCCGCACCTACATCAACCAGGTCAGGGCCCGCGCAGCCAACGGATGCATCATGGCCGTCGACCCCTCCACCATGGAGCCGGCCGAATCCGCCTACCTGCTCGACAACAAGGCCGGCGGCGACAACATAGCCAATGCGGCCGCCAACTATCGCCTGGGCCTCTACCCCGAATCGCAGTTCTCCTCCAAAGAAAAGGCCCTACGGGCGCTAAGGTTCGAGCGCAAAATCGAGATGGCCCTCGAAGGGCACCGCTGGTACGACCTGGCCCGCTGGGGCATAGCCGCCGACGAGCTCAACTCCTTTGTGGACTACGAAAAGAAGTACCTGGGCAAATATACCAACGCGCGCTACGACCAGAAATGGGTGATGATGCCCATACCCGACCAGGAGATCCTCACCATGGAAGGCCTGCTGGTGCAGAACGCCGTGTGGAAATAAGTTTGTAAGAAAAGCTTTTGTCGGAGAATAATCCGTTACAGCCCCCGTCAGGTCAAGCGCCCGGCGGGGGCTTTTTCGTGCGGCAATAATCCCCGGCCGGGCCGGGCAAAAGCGATGTAAACCTACGCCGGGCTCAATTCACCCAAAAGTAAGCTTGCGTAGGGCTACGCCGGGCTCAATTCACCCAAAAGTAAGCTTGCGTAGGGCTGCGCCGGGCTCAATTCACCCAAAAGTAAGCTTGCGTAGGGCTGCGCCGGGCTCAATTCACCCAAAAGTAAGCTTGCGTAGGGCTACGCCGGAAACAGGCAGGGCCGCGCAAGAGCGATACTGCGCAGCAAAAAGCTCAATTGGAGCGGGCGAAAGGCGTTTCTGCATAGAGAAGGCTTGCCGCGAGCAAATCAGAGGCGATTTCTACGCAGAAAAAGCTTCTCGAAGCCAAAAATGAGGCGATTTCTATGCAGAAAAAGCTTCTCGACGGCCCAAATGAGGCGATTTCTGCACAGAAACGGCTTCCCGAAGGCCAAATTGAGGCGATTTCTGCACAGAAACGGCTTCCCGCGAGGCAAATTGAGACCTTTGCTACGCAGAAACGCTTTTTCTAAGGCCAAATTGGGCTTATTGCTGTGCAGAAAAAATTTGCCTCAAGGTTGGTTGAGGTTATTGCTGTGCAGAAAAGGTTTTACGGGGCCGGGCGGGAGTCAGTATATCTCCCGCGCTATTTTGTAGACGCTGTCGGAGGCCATGAAGGTGTAGAAGTGGAGGCCGGGCACGCCGTGGGCTATCAGGTCGCGGCACTGACGTATGCCCCATTCCACGCCCACGAGGCGGGCGTCGTCGTCGGTGCGGCACTTGCGGAGCTCGTCGGCCAGGGGCTCCGGCAGCTCGGAGCGGAACACTCGCGGCAGTACGTGGAGCTGGTCTTTGAATACTATGGGCTTCACGCCGGGAATGATGGGCACGGCGATGCCTTCCTGCCGGCAGCGGGCTATAAACTCGTAGTATTTATCGTTGTCGAAAAACATCTGCGTGACGAGGTATTGGGCTCCGTCGCGCACTTTGCGGAGGGCGAAGCGCAGGTCGGATTCCATGTTGGGAGCTTCCTCGTGCTTTTCGGGATAGCATGCCATGCCGTAGGCAAAGGGGGTTTCGTTGGCTTCAAAGCTTGTGCCGTCAACGGATATGCCGACGTTGAAGTTGTTGACCTGCTGCTGGAGGTCGGTGGCATAGCGGTGATATTCGTCGGATGTCTGCCGGGCCGGGTCGAGGCCCTTGTCGTCTCCGCGCAGCAGCAGCAGGTCGTGCACGCCCAGGAAGTTGAGGTCTATGAGTGCGTACTCGGTCTCCTCCTTGGTGAATCCTTTGCAGATGATGTGCGGCACGGCCGTGATGCCGTACTTGTTCTGAATGGCCGATGCTATGGCCACCGACCCCGGCCTCTTGCGCAGGTTCACCTTGCGGAAGGAGCCGTCGGGCAGGTCGCGGAAGAGGTACTCGCTGTGGTGGGAGGTTATGTTGATGTACTTGGGGTCGAATTCGAGCAGCTTGTCGATTACGGCATAAACCTTCCGGATGCTGTTGCCTTTGAGTGGGGGCAGTATCTCGAAAGAGAAAGCCGTTTTTGTGCTGGAGTTGATATGTTCGATTACATGCATAAGTATACTGAATTTTTGTATTGCAAATATAGCTTATATTTGCCCGTATGTTAAACCAAATTATATTTTAATCGCAATGGAACAAACAATCAACTGGTCGGATCTGTCGTTCGGCTACATGAAAACGGACTACAACATCAGGCGTTACTACCGCAACGGCTCGTGGGGCGAGCTGGAGGTGAGCTCGTCGGAGAGCATTAATATTCATATCTCGTCTACCTGCCTTCACTACGGCCAGGAGTCGTTCGAGGGTCTGAAGGCCTTCCGCGGGCAGGACGGTAGGATCCGCATCTTCCGTCCGGAGGAGAACGCGCGCAGGATGCAGGCCTCCTCGCGCGGCATCATGATGGCCGAGCAGCCTGTGGAGCTGTTCATGGAGGCGGTGGAGAAGGCCGTGCGGCTCAACGAGCGCTTCGTCCCGCCCTACGGCAGCGGAGCCTCGCTCTACATCCGTCCGCTGATGCTCGGGCTGGGCGCATTGATAGGCGTGAAGCCGGCCGACGAGTTTGTCTTCTTAGTGTTTGTCACTCCCGTAGGCCCCTATTTCAAGAGCGGCTTCCGTCCGGCGCCCGTATGCATCATGCGCGACTTCGATCGCGCCGCTCCGCTGGGCACGGGTAACATCAAGGTGGGCGGCAACTATGCAGCGAGCTTAGTTGCGGGCTCCAAGGCGCATGAGGCGGGCTACGTTGCTGTGCTGTATCTCGATCCTAAGGAGAAGAATTATATAGATGAATGTGGGCCGGCCAACTTTTTCGGGATAAAGGATAATACGTACGTGACGCCGGCCTCGTCGTCCATCCTTCCGTCTATTACGAACAAGAGCCTCATACAGCTGGCGGGCGATATGGGGCTGAAGGTGGAGCGTCGGCCCGTTCCCGTGTCGGAGCTTGCGAGCTTTGAGGAGGCAGCCGAATGTGGTACGGCCGCTGTCGTTACCCCCATCTCGCGCATCGACGACCTCGACGAGAATCGCTCCTACGTATACTCGTCCGACGGCAAGCCGGGCGCCGTATGCGAGAAGCTATACCGCAAGCTGCTGGGCATACAGACGGGCGACGAGGAGGATCCGTACGGCTGGGTTCATATCCTTTGAGGCTGTGACAAAAGAAAGGGGCGTATTCATCATTTCCGATAATACGCCCCTTTCTCTATGATTGACTCCTAAAAGTCTGTTTACTGGCACATGGTAAAGTCTTTATTGAGTAAAACGGTCAAAACGCAGGAGTCTACCTGACAATCTTTGTAAGGTCAGAGCCCGGTTTAAATTTTACAACCTTATGAGCAGGGATAACAATTTCTTGTTTCGTTTGAGGATTGACTCCCTTGCGTTCGGATTTTTCGGAAACAGAGAATACGCCGAATCCGGGAATTACAATTTTTCCGCCGTCTTTCATTTCAGATGATACCACTTCTATAAAGGCATCGACCACTCTCTTGGTATCAGCCTTGTTTACTTGCGCCTTTTCGGCAACTGCATTGGTGAATTCAGTTTTGTTCATAATTTGACCTTATAAAATTATATTTAACATGAAAAAATCTTGATTTAACGGCCTCAAAAGTATGGTGTTTTTTTTATACTACAAAAAAAGCCGGAAAAAAATTTTACAATAAAGTTGGTGAACAGCAAACATCTTCTTTGTTTTTGCCTTCTTTGTCTGTTAACAAGATTGGTGATATGAGGGTTTGCCGGCCGGGTTGTTGTTGGCGACTAACATTTGCGGCGGTTATTGCGCATGCTGTTTCTGTTACGACCAAGCTCTGGTGCGTGCTCCGTCGGCTTCAAGCTTGGCCAGTACATCTATGCAGATGTTCACATCTTCAACTATTTGGAAATCGAACATACCGACGCAAACAAAGTCGGCTCCATGCTGAAACGCCCAGTATATTCCGTCTTTCGGATGTATGGCTCCGGCGGCAAGTACCTTAAATCCCATTACAGGAACGGGAGATTTGGCAACAAATTCTGCCGTTCGATCGGGGTAAGGGCAAAAGAGATTGTTGTGGTATTTGTTATGGTCGAGAGATGTTGGGCCGTCTTGTTCGAACGGCACGCGGTTTTCGCGCGGATGTGCCGACCAATAGCGGTCGTGATGCATGGTCTTCATGTAGTAATCGGGGATTATGCCGGCCTCCGCGCATGCTATGAGCGAGTCTATGGTATGTGCTCCGAGGCCCGCGGTGAAGCCCTCTTCGCGTATCTTGTCGAGCAGTCGCCCTATGCGGTCGATGTGGTGGTCGCGCGTCATCCAGTCGACCCAGTTGCCTTGTATCTGTATGACATCCACTCCGTAGTCTATTGCCGAGTAGAGGTTGTCGAAGAGGGTGGACTCGTCTTTGACGTCGGCGGCTATCTGTGTGATGACTTTGATTCGGCTGCCGGTCGCCTTTTTGTACTTGCGCAGGAGGTCGTTGGATGGGAAGCCTATGTTGATGGCATTGATGCCGGCCGCCTCTGCCAGGGAGAGCGTTTCGTATACCTTTCGCTCGGTGTTGTAGGCTTTGAAGAGCTGATCGGTGTAGAGCAAATCGCGCCCGTGCGACCATCCGCCTATCAGATTGCCTCCGAGAATAAGCCGGCTGAGCTCATGCTTGCCGATCTTGCCTTTGGCCAAAGTTCCTTTAAGCTCCGAGAGGTCTTGGCGGTTAAGCTGTATGGTAGCGCCGCTCATAACGTCTATGCCATAGCGTCTGTTATTTGCGTAGGCTCCCCAGCTCATCAGTCCGAGCGCCGGGATGCTTGCGAGGTGCTTGATTGCTTCCCTTCGCGAGCTCGGCGGCGCGGGGCTCGAAGCCTGGGCCTTAAATCGCCGCATCAGCCACGGGCCTATCCCAAAGCCCGTATCTGCCCGGCATGCAAACAGCGCGAGGGCGAGGGCTTCGAATATCTGGTAGTTTACAACATACAAATGTCCTTCGCCTGTCGACGTTAATAGCGAAAGCCCGAAGGGAGGATAAGCGAAATAGTAGAGGAGTAACAGCAATGCTCCGGCAATAGAGGCCATCCGCGTGAAGCATCCCAGAAATAAGGCCAGCCCTATCAGGATCAGCCCTGTGATATTCATCCAGTCGATAACGCCTATGGCCGGCGAAGCTGCCAGCCAGTGATAAAATGGTGAAAAGGCGCCTGTTGTGTTTGCCAGATAAGATTGTGACGACCAGTTTTCGAAGAAAACCTTGACGGCTCCTTCATAAAGGAAATGCCAGCCTATCGCCATGCGTAAGACGCTTACGATAATGCTTTCCCAATTTTTCAGTAGAGATAACGGATTTGTTTTCATAAAACAATATTAGTGTTTGAGATTAATATGCGACTTCAGTTTGACAAAAATAGGGAATAAAAAACAATGGGCAAGATGTAATGCCTCTCCCAATCAGGGCCGAGCGAGCTCCACAATAAAAGCCGGCAATACCTGAGGCTCCTCCGGCCATTTCGGAAGCCATTGCGGGAGCCCCCGGAATCTCTGCGGGAGCCCCCGGAATCTCTGCGGGAGCCCCCGGAATCTCTGCGGGGGCCCCCGGAATCTCTGCGGGGGCCCCCGGAATCTCTGCGGGGGCCCCCAAAATCTCTGCGGGGGCCCCCAAAATCATTGCGGGGGTTCCCAAAATCATTGCGGGGGTTCCCGGAATCTCTGCGGGGGTTCCCGGAACCATTGCGGGGGTTCCCAAAATCATTGCGGGGGCACCCGAAGGCTCGCGGGGGTTCCCGGAATCTCTGCGGGGGTTCCCGGAACCATTGCGGGGGTTCCCAAAATCATTGCGGGGGCACCCGAAGGCTCGCGGGGATACCCGCAATCTCTGCGGGAACACCCGAAATCATTGCGGGAACACCCGCAAAGGCTGTTGGAATAGCCCGTTCTCTTGTTGTTACAGGTGCAGCCGGAATATTATCAGCCATTTACAGTGCAGCCACACTCTTGCCGGTGCACAGCAGCAGAGGGCCAAAAGCACAGCCTCAGCTTGTATATACTAACCAAAGAAAAGTTTGCCGTGCTTCCGGCGTATCCATAGGATTTTTTACATGCGAAAGGGGCGAAACTTTTCGTGAGAAAAGCTCCGCCCCCTTACATGCTTCAGAACAGTCCGGACTATTCTTCGTCGCTTATCACTCTGCCGAGAGTGTACCCCTCTGTGATGGGTACGCTGTCGGACATCGGGATGGATGAGACGTCGGGCAGGGCTTCTGCGTCGCTATCCAGCAACATATTACATGTGCCGGAGAACTTGGCGCTCGGCTCTACAACCAATGCCTGGGTGGTAATAATGCCTTTGATCACAGCTGTGGGCTTCAAGACAAGAACTTCGCTCGTCGTAATGCTGCCGACAACAGAACCTAAAATCTCGGCGTTAACCGAAATAATGTCGCCTTCTACTTGAGCCGTCGGCCCAATCACAATTTTACCTCCACAACTAATGGTTCCTTCTAATCTGCCGTCAAGGCGAAAATCGCCGTCTGTTGTAACGTCTCCTTTGACCGTCGTGCCAAATGCAAGGGCGTTATGTAGTACGCCCATTGGTGCTTCTTCTGTATTAAGTTTTATCCCCATAAAATGAATTATTATTTTGTTACTTGCTCAGCAAATATAAGGAGATTTTTATTCAACCAAACCGTTTCTGCTATTCAGCCTTGTTTTTTTGCAGAAAAGTTATTAACAGGCCCTGTTGATAATCCTTCCGGCGAGGCTTGTGCAGTGTACGGCGTTCAGCTGTTCGGTGTTACGAATACAGTGGGTGAGAATACCTTGCAATGCGCAGCCGCTTCCTTAGTTCGAGCGGTGTGGAGTCAAAAAAGTCTCTGCAGAAACGGGTGAAATAGGCCGGGACGTTGAAGCCGTATTTCTGCATCACTTCTTTGATTGTGTCTTCGGATTCCGACAGTGCGTAGTACACGTGGCGGGCTTTCTGTGCGCGAATCCAGCGGTAGGGTGCAAGGCCGAACTCGTCGTTGAAGGTTTGGTCGAAGGATTTCCGGCTCGTGCCCCATATCCGCACAAGCTCTTCTATCGAATCTGTCTGCATGAAGCGACTGAGGATGAGGTTGCGGAAGTTGCCCGACCGGCTTGCGATCGAGTAGAACAGGGTGGCGAGCTCTGTCTTGGAGTAGGTGGTGCGAAGCACGTAGAGCATCTCCTCAAACTTTATTGCCGCATATTCCGGCTCGCGGCCCAGCATCCCGTCGCAGTTGGCAACTACTTCCTGGAGCAGGCGGCTGAACGGTTCGTTGACGATATGGGTGCGGAAGCGGCGGCTTTGCTTAAAGTTCAACTGCCAGAGCTCGCGCATGTAGATTTGTTCGCAACGGTTAGGGAAATTGTTGAAGGATACCACAAGGTAGGTGGTATTTTGCACTACGGTGTACAGTGTTTCCGACGAAATAGGCATCAGGCAGAATTTGCCTTCATCGAGCACTATATCGAGTGATTCGCTGCTGTTTAGCATCATATTTCCTTTGATGAGGAAGATAAGCTGGTGGGCGCTGTCGCAATTTACGATGTAAGTTTGCGAAGCCTGAACTCTTTTGAGTTCGATCGTAAAGATCATGTTCGTATTTTCCGGGGAAAACGTTGAAGTTGCAGGTGTCTGTTTCATATATTTTTATAATTAGTGCCGCAAAGGTAAAGCATTGTTCAATATCACCGATTGTACAATCTCGCTTTTCTGTTTACATATACTCCGATTGCCTCAAAAAGTATAGACTATGCCTTCCAAAGTGCTTTGCAGCATGTTCAGCCAATAGATATGTTGAACATATTTGCTGGCTGCCGAGCTTCTGCTTTCGGTTTTAGTTCAAGATGCGGTCGGCATTTGAGCCGCCGGAGGCTTCGACGGCTATGGGAGAGCTTTGCGGCATAGCTCGCGGCCTCGGTTGGAATCGCACTTTTGCTATATTTGCAAGACTAATTTTTCAGTTAACAGATACTATTTATGCAGATTTCCTTTCAAACTTTTTTCGGCACAATGATATTCCTGGCCTGGTGTGTGCCGGTGCTGGGATTGGTGCTGGTGACTATTATGGAGAACCGCAATCCTCTGAAAACTATCGCATGGGTGATGGTGCTCATAGCGCTTCCGGGTATAGGGCTGATCGTTTATTTCTTTTTCGGGCAGGATAATCGCAAGCAAAGGATTATCTCCAGGCATGCCTACAAGCGGATTTTGCGGCATCCGGCCGACGCGGGCAGGCACCATCAGGACAGTTGCAGCGTACCGGAGGAGTACAGGCCGCTATCGCTTCTGCTGGGGCATAACAGCCTCTCGACGCCGCTGCACGGGAGCCGGATCGACGTTTATACCAACGGCCCCGACAAGTTTAAGGCTCTGTTTGAGGAGCTCGGCAAGGCCGAACGCCACATCCACTTCCAATATTACATACTGCTCGACGACGAGATTGGCCGGCGCGTTCAGGCTATCCTCATCGCCAAGGCTAAGGCCGGCGTAAAGGTGAGGCTCATGTACGACGACGTAGGCAGCTGGAACGTCGGCAAGGCCTTCTACCGGGAGATGGAGGAGGCAGGCGTAGAGGTTTATCCCTTCCTGAAGGTGGTCTTCCCCATCTTCACCAGCAAGGTGAACTATCGCAATCACCGCAAGGTGGTAGTTATAGACGGCCGGGTGGGCTTCATCGGAGGCATGAACGTGGCCGACAGATACATCAGCGGAAACGCTCTGGGAAAATGGCGCGACACGCATTTCCGCATCACGGGCAAGGGAGTCTACGGCCTGCAGTCGGCCTTCCTGGTCGACTGGTACGTGGTGAGCAAGAAGCTCCTCAGCGGAATTGAGTACTATCCGCAGCTGCCGGTGCTTACCGACGGCATCCTTCAGATACTCACCAGCGGACCGGTAGGCCCGTGGCGACTGCTGCTCCAGGCCCTGACCTGTATCGTTCTCAATGCAAAGAAATACGTGTACATACAAACGCCCTATTTTCTCCCTACCGAGGGCCTCAACCAGGCCTTGCAGGCGGCCGCGCTGGGAGGCGTCGACGTCAGGCTCATGCTGCCGCGGAAGTCCGACACCCGCTCGGCCCATATCGCCTCCCATTCCTATATAGACGATATGCTGAAGGCCGGCGTGAAGGTGTATTTCTATCTGCCCGGATTCCTTCATTCAAAGCTTGTCGTCACCGACGACGCCCTCACATGCATAGGCTCGGCCAACCTCGACTTCCGCAGCTTCGAGCACAATTTCGAGATAACAGCCTTTGTGTATCAGCCCGACTTTGCCTTGCAGATGAAGCGAATATTCCAGCACGACATCCACGACTGCGAGAAGCTCAACCCCTCGCAGTGGTTCAAGCGGCCGCTCAAGCAGCGTATGGCCGAGTCGTTCATGAGGCTCTTCTCGCCGCTGCTGTAAGGGCCGAATTCTAAGTCTCCTGCAAATTTTTGAGAGCTTTTTTTGTTCAAGTTTGGGATATTTAACATTGGCTTGGACAAAACGTTTTCTGATAGTAGTTCGCTCGTCGGGAAGGGTGCT